>NZ_CP022221.1:2609157-2915196 GCF_004114935.1 Bradyrhizobium zhanjiangense | reverse complement strand
GGCGCTCGAACTTCAGCCGCGAGAGCTACATTGCGGCGGTACAACGCGTGATCGACTTGATCCTGGCGGGTGACGTGTTCCAGACGAATATTGCGCAGCGGTTCAGCACCCGCCTGCCGACCTCGTTTGATCCACTCGCCTTCTATTGCCAGCTACGATCATTGAATCCGGCGCCTTTTGCGGCCCTGCTGCGATGGGGAAAGCTGACCATCGCATCAAGTTCGCCGGAACGATTCCTGAAGCTTGAGGGGCGACAAGTCGAGACACGACCTATCAAGGGCACGATCGCGCGTTCTCCTGATTTCAAGGAAGACCACCGCCGTGCGGCTGCTCTCCTCGCTTCCGAAAAGGATCATGCCGAGAACACGATGATTGTCGACCTTTTGCGCAACGATCTGTCACGCGTTTGCACTGCACATTCGGTCGAGGTTCCGGCCCTGTGCAATCTCGAGTCCTATGCCTCAGTGCACCATCTCGTGTCGATCGTTACGGGGAAACTTGCCGGAGACGAAGACGCCGTTAGCCTGCTCCGTGCTTGCTTTCCCGGCGGCTCCATTACGGGAGCGCCAAAGCTGCGGTCGATGGAAATTATTACAGAAATCGAGCGCATCGCGCGAGAGGTCTATTGTGGGGCGATCGGCTTCATCGGCTTCAGCGGGCACATGGACACAAGTATTGCGATCCGCACGGTCACGATCGACGGCGACCTGGCTGTGTTTCATGCGGGCAGCGGTATAACGGCCCTGTCGGAGCCCGAGGCCGAATACGAGGAAACGCTCGCCAAGGCAGAGCGAATCTTTGATGCATTTGGTTCTGAACCAGCTGGTGCATTTTGATTGTCATCATCGATAATTACGATTCCTTCGTGTTCAACATTGCCCGCTATTTGCACAAGCTCAGTGAAGCAACGGAAGTGATCCGAAACGACGCTATCAGCATCAGCGAGCTCGTTGGTCTCAACCCGCGCGCGGTGGTCATATCGCCCGGCCCCTGCACCCCAACTGAGGCAGGAATATCGACAGCAGTGGTTCGCGAACTTTCAGGACGCGTGCCAATTCTCGGTATCTGCCTTGGACATCAGTGTATTGCGAGCGCTTTCGGAGGACGGGTGGCGCGTGCGCGTCGGCCCATGCACGGTCGGCGCTCATACGTTGCGCATGACGGCCGAGGATTATTCAAGGGGCTGCCAACCCCGCTTGACGTCGGACGCTACCATTCTCTTATCGTCGAGCTTGATCAGCCATGTGCGCAAAACCTCATAGTGACAGCGCGTTCGGAGGAAGGCGAGATCATGGCCCTCACGCACGGCTATTATCCCACCTATGGGGTGCAGTTCCATCCCGAGTCGATACTTACCTCACAGGGGCACGTCCTGCTTATGAACTTCTTGCGACTCACAGAGGATTTCAGAAACCACGCGGAGCAATGAGAGGGTCGGCCTGCCGGTCAAGATGGTGGACCGTCGGTTTCCGACGTCGTTGGAAGGCGCAGCGTCATATGCAGGCATTTTGTGGTAATCAGCGCTGTTCCGTGCTCGGCTCCGCAGTCAGCGGCGCGCCTCCGACAGAAACCGGACCTTGCGGTTTCGAAGGCCGGACGTCTCTCTTGGCCGGCTTGGATGTGGTGCGCACGGGTGGCGAAGAAGCAGCAGGAGCAGGAGAAGCAACAGGCGCGGGATTCTGCAGCTCCTCGATTCTTTGGGTCAGGGCTGCGATCTGATCCGAGATCCGCTTTAGCTCGGCTTGCTGCGCATCGACGTTGCGATTGAGCTCGGCAATTTCGTCGGCGGTCCTCTGCTGCCCCGTTTGGATCCCTAAAAGGACATCCCTATCCTCAGGTGACAAGCCAAGCGTGGGAGGCACGACTTCTTGCGCCGGCGGCGCCTCGGCAAATGTTTCGATATTCCTCAAAAAATAGGCTCCGCCGGCGCAAAGAATGAGCAATACGGCTAGAAGAGCAAAGATCCACCGAAAGCCTTTCGACGGTCTCTGCAGGACCGGCGGCAACTCCGATGCTTGGGATTGTTCCGTCACAGCCACCACCCCGCTCTCATCATCTCGATCTGCTTTGGTCGTTCTCGTTGCCGCGATAGCAAAAGATGGTCAAGAGCTGCCGCGAGCCGCAACCCGCGCTGCATCGTTTTCAGCAATGTTGTCCCCAAAGCCGAGTCTTAATCGCATCAGGGGTTTTACGGGTTAGGGCTTGCGCTGCAGGTGGCGAGGTAAATAATGAGGGCCGGTAGAGGGGATTACCCGTGAAGCACATTCATACTTGCTTGCTCTTGAGAGGGCCGCCTCATCGAAAGGCTGTGCGCGTCGGGGATTTGCTAGGTGACGCTTCCAGCGCTCCTGTGCCTGATTGTTCGAGGATCGATAGTTGTACAGCCGAAGTTGACCTGGCGCAAAATGCTGCCTAACCCACGCAAAAAAAACGCGTGATGCGAGCGCAACCATAAGACTAACTATATCGTTCGATGGAGGGGGACTTACGTTGCTAGTGGGCAACTGCACGAAGCCCAGCCACGGGATCAGGTCGGCCGTTCAGAAAGACGGGCACTACATGCGAAAATGAAGCGATTCGAGGAAGCGGATCCCTACGGATGCCTGAGCAGATCATCTGCAGCCGCCGGACCTCCATACGTGGAAAACCATAACAGCGTCTCTGTCCGGCTGCGTACCGTCTTGCGTGAGGTCTCGCAGGGATCCTAGCGCCCAAACGTCCACCGCGGGATCTAAATGAAAGCAAATGCGAATAGGCTAGAGCAAAACACCGCAAGCCCAGCGGCGGTCAGCACCAACAGGCTGCCGGACACAATGTCATGATTGCGCAGTGAACCGTCCTTCATGGCGCCCGGAAGCAGCACGAGGGGTGGCTGCCTTCGCGGTGAGTAGCCAATCACCGGATTACTACTCAAATTCGCTGCACTATTCCTGCGGTCTGCAAGTGAAAATGCATTTTTTGAGCGCAATCGTCCCGTTGTTCGGCGGCTACCGGCGAACGAGTATCAAAATTTGTGAGGTGTTTGCTGGCCAATAGGCTGTGTGCGTGGGGATGCCCCGAGCCGCCCCTCGTCCAAGGCACGGGGTGAGCCGTTTCATAATTGCGATATATCGTTTCGAGTAATCCTTGTTGCATGCGCGTTCTCCTAATCCGCGTCGTGGCTTTTACGATCATGTTGGCGGCACGTAACCAGCACCAAAATGGCTCCGTGCCACGCCCGACGGCATCCATGCCCCCGGTCGACGTGCCGTAACCCAAGCACCTGCCTCTGTCCGCAAATGACTTGACGCACTTCATCAATATTAGGCAACTACTCAGACTCAGACTTGCGATCTGCACCGCTGCTGTAGGCAGCACATCTTCCGCCCTAGCGTGGGGACAGCTACGTCATTCTGTCACTGCGGAACCGGCGTAGCCGTGCTTAAGTCCGGCAGCGCAGGCCCAAGCTCAAGGAGCCGATCGGCACACTTCGCCGGCCGCCATCTCAAACTGGGCGGACGACCATAACTTCACGCCTGAAGGAAAGGACACCTATCGCTGCCATTTCGTCGACATCGACATCGAGAGGCCGACATATGACGTCGCTGTTGATTGCAAGGATAACCAGGGAATCTGCATTGTCCAAGGTCTTCCGGCGGCGATTGCAATCCTGAAAGACAATTCGCGCTCTGAGGAAGACAGGTTGCGCGCTGAAGCTCGTTGTCCATCTGGCTGGAGATCTGGAGCGGCCGTTGCACGCAACCGAACACAACGGCGATCAATGCCGTAAGAAACTTCATGTCATCTTGCACGCGAAGCGATCCGAGGGCACGTCATGCCGACAATCCACAGCATGTGTCAGGAATTCGTACACTCGCATTCCGCACGATATGCTGGGGACGGTTCCGCGCGATGACGTCGTGCGGCTTGAGGGCAATCCTTTTTGCATCGTCGCGAGCGCAGCATTTCTCGTTCTCTCATGAACTTAATGGACCCAAGGTGATTGGGACCTCTTGTCTAGCGGAGAATTCAGAGCGCCGCGCGAAGCGCGTACTAGTTAGCACCGATCTACGCCAGCCTCGTCGTGGCTGGCGGCGACTAAGCCATCGTCTACTCGCGCTGCTCCCATTGATGCTGCGCGTCGCGTCCTGCGTGGCGCCGCGGCTCGGCTACAGCGTCGCGCATCACGGACCTCTCCGGCTCGTCCTCTGAGCATAATCGACTTTGCCTTCCCTCTTGAAGAAGCCGAGCACGTCTTCATTGATGCGAATGGAAATGGTGTTGGTCGTTGATTACCTAGCATCGTAACGGAGCAATCGCGGTTGCTGCTACAGAGCAGGTAACAGCTGACCTCCTCAGCGTTCTCAAGGTCCTCACTTAACGAGCAAGCACGCACAGACAGCCGCAGTAGCCCCGCCGGCATCGGCCAGAGGAATGAGGTTCAGAACTGTCGAAGAGCTCAAGCTAAATGATCTCGAAGTATCTCTGACGTTCAAAGTCGGTGACCCGATGTTGAACGGCTTCCCACTCCCAACGGCGCGAGCAAGAAAACGCTTCAACAAACCTTTCTCCGAAGACATCACTGGCCGCTGCAGACTGTGCAAACCGAGATGTTGCCTCTGATAGGCTTTGAGGCAGTCTCGCGGACGGACGACACATTTCCACGCTAGCATCACCGACGATCGAAGCCGGTAGTGCCGGACCTGTCTCGACGCCCAATATTCCCGAACCAATCGCACATGCGAGCGCGAGATATGGGTTCACGTCTGCGCCAGGCAGCCTATACTCCAGGCGATGAGCCGATGGCTCTCCCGGAATGGCGCGAACCGCGCAGGAGCGGTTGTCAACTCCCCAGCTTGGACAGATTGGTGCCCAAGAGCCAGGTACCAATCTCTTGTAACTGTTGAAGTTCGGCGCAGCGAGCACACAGAACTCATTCATGTATTCTAGTTGTCCGGCGATGAATTGCCTCATAAGATCGGAGACGTTGCCGAACGCATCACCGTCGTAAAACACATTTTGACTATCCGAGGACATCGAGATGTGAATATGGCCGGACTGGCCGGGCCATTTCTCGGAAACCTTGGCCATGAATGTAGCCATCATGCCTCGCGTTTGCGCCCAGGCTTTTATCATCGACTTGAATATGGTTGCTCGATCGGCAGCTTCCAGCGCATCACAATGACGAAGTGACGCTTCGACAACGGCAGGTCCCGTTTCAAAGTGTAGTCCGCTGAGAGGTATTCTCGCCTTCTCACAAAGCGCCAAGATCTCATCGAACAGCTCATGTTGCGCGACAGAGCGCGCAATCGAGTAGCCGAACGGGCCGCGGGTTAAAGGAGCCCATTCGCCGAATGGCTTTTCTTCAATCGTGTCTGCATTCTCCTTAAACAGCATAAATTCAAACTCGAACCCGGTAGCGCAGGCGTATCCGTGGTCAGCAGCCCTTCGCAGGACCTTACGCAGAACACCGCGCGGACAGATGTTCTCATGTGCGCCCGCGAACTCCGCGAGATAGAGATCTTGATCGCCGAGATGAGACACCGAACGGCCGGTGCCTGACAGAATACGCAGGTCAGCATCTCCGAACGCCGATAGCGGCTTTTGCGTGAAACTGGCCGGAATGACCCGGTCCGTACAATCCCACGCCAGCACCGCTTCAGAGAACTTGATAACTTTATCTTCACCCGAGAGATCTTCACCTAAGACGTGTTTGCCTCGCAGAACGCCATCGAAGTCGCTTACGCCGACCATCGCCGCGCGGGCTGGATTCGCTCCGGTCAACCTGGGATCAGTTGGCATCAGTCGCGATCCTGCATCACTAAATCGAACACCTGGTCCATCCGCATTGCTCGCAACTTGCGATAGTCATTCTCAAGCTGCGTCAAGTCGCTATTCACGAGATAAACGATGCCTGGTGTCGACACCAAGTCGATCGTGGGAACTAGCTCTTGACCAATCGGAACGAATGCAATGGCATCCGCGAAGCTCGGGAGCTTGCGGATTGCTTCGAGTCCCGGGTAACCGGCAACGACACCGCTCATATCTGAGATCAGCGAGACGCAAAGTGCGTGCGCCTGCCGCTTGTAGGGCCCGCGCAGCCTCATATATTCACCAAAGCCCTTGGGATCTGCGTAACGCCAGGCCGTCAAGGTCACATGGTTGTGCCCCAACGCCATCGTTCGTGCTTTTGCCGACATGGTCCCTTGAAGCCTCGCTCCGAAGTCCACCAGAACCGGTCCCCGATGATCGACGATGATCTCAGCATGAGCCGGTCCGTCGACGATCTGTAGTGCCTGCAACGCACGCACCAAGTAGTCGGACAGTTCCTGAACGATTGGTTCGTTGCCCCCCAACAATCTCTCAAGTGAGCAGACCGATGATGCCCTCTCAATCGGAACCGTGTCATAGGTCCAGGCCTCCGTAACGAAGGCTTCCCCGTCGATCGAGACGGCATTTACGGTATATTGCTGGCCGTTTATTTTTTCTTGCCCAAGGGCAAAACGATTCAACGCTCCGACACGGTTCGTCTTCCCGACAATTGCGCTCACAGCCCGCTGAATATCAGCATCTGTCGAGCAAAAGAATACATCCTCGGTACCCGTACTGTTCAGCGGCTTGATCACGATCTGATCGAACTTCGCTTCACGCTTCCAGCTCGCGATCTCTACAGGACTGTCGGACACGACTTGTCTGATCGATCGCACGCCTGCAAAGGTCAGCGCGCAAGACAATCGCGCTTTGTCACGCCGAGCAGCGGATAGCGCAGTCCCATTTGATGGTAAGCCAAGCCGCTCCGACAGAGAATCGGCGAGTTCAACTCCGGTCTCGCAGCCCGCGACAACGAACTCCAATTCCCGGCCATGGAGAGCCTGAAGATGATAATCAACGATGTCGTCATATCCCATGCGCTCGCTGGGGCGAATGACTTCATCATAAAGATCCGCATTGAAATGCGATTGGAATATGGACGGAATCTGTGCAGCCGACATCACATGCACCGTTCCAATTCCATAGCGCTTGAATTCTTCCGGTAGGTATCGGCCGGTAGAGTATGCGTCTACGATTACACAATTCCGTTCTTTCATGCGGATCTCCGATACTGCAAGTAGATGTTTCCGACAGCGACAGCCGTAATGAGAGCATTTCCTATGAACGTATGTAACGAAGGCACGATGCGAGAATCGAAGTACTGGAACAGGAAGGTGATGATAGGGGCGGTGGACAGGACCATGTTGACGGTGAAGGGCTCTACCCGGCGAATGCCCTGCTGTATCAAGAGCAAAGGAACAATGATCGTCGACAGCCCAATTGCCGCGATCGCAAACCAATGCTGCGAGATCTCAGGCACGATAGATGAATGATCGACCAGTCCCAGCAGCAAGAGAATCGTTCCATAAAAGCGATGCGCCAGGACTTGTCGGCCAGAAAACCCAAGGTCGAACAGCAGTTTGACAAGTATATTTGTAAGGGCCAGCGATAGTCCGGCCACGATTGCCAAGACGATGCCAAAGGACGATCGAGCCCCCCACTCCACGCCTGCGTTGCCGCTGGCCGAGATCCAAATCATGTAACTACCGATCGTTGCGATCGTAACGCTCACGACAATATCGGATGCTGGAGGGGCACCCTGGCGCCTGATCAGTGCGTTTAACCACACTGTTGCGGTGGGCCCCAGCGCCACCATGAAGGCGACCACGATCGCAGGTTCAGCGTATTTCAGTCCGATAAATAGGCCGATCCAGCTGATTGCTGTCACGACATTGAGCGCGACGAAGACCAGGAGCGACCATTTCGCCACTGCTGCCTCGCCTCCTTCCTGGCGAGCCAAGAGATTGAACATCAGACAAACCACAGCGAAGGACAGCAGGAGCGCGACGAACACATCCGCTTGCTGAAAATACGACGCCGCATAAACCTCGCCTGCCGCGCTCACGACGACATAAAGCGCCACAAATAGAACTCCCAGAGCGAAGCGATTCGCCAATCGCCCAGTTTTCCTGTGCCCGCGAGGCGGCGCATGGCCCTCGCAGGACCGGAGGCGTGCATCGGCTCCGAGGGAGTGTCCTTTCGACGTGCACGGACCACGTTTGGTTTGAAATGTCACAACCCGCCTCTAGTTCTTCTTAGTTCGGTGGTACCCAACACACGCCTCTCCAAATGCCTTGAACAGTTGCTTGCTGAGGAGATCGGTTGAGACGTGCCATTCGGGGTGCCATTGCACACCGATTTGGAGAGTCGGGGCGCCAATGACCGAAGCCGCCTCGACCAAACCGTCAGGCGCCCACGCCTCCCGCCTCAGCGCCGGGGCAAGCGCCTCGATGCCTTGATTGTGCAGCGAGTTGACTTGCGCTTCGATCGTCCGCGCGATTGGAAAGAGCGCGCCATCGGAACATATCCCGACGCTGTGCGCGGCGTCGTACTGACGGTCTCTTGGACGATCTGGCTTCTCGGCATGCATCGCGCCACTTTCCGGCCTCCACTCCGCAAGCGATGAGCGGAGCGTGCCGCCGAAATAGACGTTGAGTTCCTGAAGTCCACGGCAGATGCCCAGAATGGGCATTCCGAGCGCGATGGCGCTCGCTATAGTTACGGCAGAGAGCCTGTCTCGCGGACGGTCAAGGATCCCAACCTCAACGTCCTGCCGATCAGCCTCCGTCAAGGACGCAGGCGCTCTCAGGACGGCGGGGTCGATGTTCGATTCATCACCTGTCAGCACCAAGCCGTCGAGCCGGCGCATGATCGCCGGGGCGACCTCCTCGCTCGCATCTTCGGCCTCGACCGTCGGCAATATGACGCAAGCCACTCCCGCATGGCGATTGAGTGCCTGCAAGTACTTGCGCCGCAACCAGTCGCGATGCACACCATCGACCAGAAGACGGTTCGAAGTGACGCCGACCACGGCTCGGGTGCTCTCTGGCCGTAGCAACGTCACGCGAGCTGCCCTCGCGCGCGAACCTCGGCAACAGACTGCTCATACAAGCGTCGATTTCGCTCTTTTAACTGAGCTATGACGCTAGGCTGACCTTGAGGTCCCTTGACAAAGAGCCCACCCCAGGTCGCGGCAACCTTCGCATAGTTCGGATCCTGCATTCGGATTTTCTGAGCTTTGCGCAACAGCCAAAACGGGATACCCGGCGAAAGGTGATGCTCAAGGTGGTATTCATCCAGATTCTGTCCGAGGATGGCCCGCTCGAGGAAATTTCCTTTCCGATTCCTGGTGAGATAGACGTTCTGCGTCTCGGTTTCGCACATAGGAGAGTGCTCGGCTAGCTCGATAAACCATCCGAGGACCTGAAACGTGGTGAGATAGGGCACGATCCAAAACAGGACGACGATATGGAGCAGCCCGACAGCATATGACCCGGCCAGGATGCTGATCCAAAAGAGATAGAAGCCATACTTGTCGATAAGTATGCCTGAGCGGCTCTGATCCTCGACATCTGTGATCGAAAATCGATTGGCCCAAAGATACTTCAGATACGCTACTGTCGCGCCGCCGAAGATCGGCTTCCAGATCATGTTGAAAGCGTACCGCTCCGGAGGCTGCACGTTGTAAACGCCGCTGGCCAGGAAGAACTTCAGGTCGGGATCCTTGTCCGGATCTCCGAGATAGGGATGATGCAAATAGACGTGCGAGATCCGGTAGGCCCAGTGGCGCTGGAACAAGGGATAGGAAGCGAACAGAATGCCCAGGACGTAGTTCCAGGTCGTGTTCTTCGCGAGCGTGCGGTGAGCCGCATCATGAGCGATGGTTGTCAATCCGCGCTGATAGGCGCCAATCAGAAGGACGGCCAGCGGGTAGAGCCACCATGAGACCGACACAGTCGCGAGCGTACACGCTGTGATGACAGCGTAATCTTTGGCAATATAAGCCGCTCCCGTTATGTTGTCGGGCCTCAGCTCGGATAGCTGCCTATTGATTTCTCGGCTGAATTGAACGGCCTCATAGCGTGATGACCTCAATTTCCAAGCGTCTGCTTGATTCATGAGAACCTCCTCCTGATCGCCTTGCAGGTTGTCAGATTGCGGAAAGCGCCTTGTCCAGATCGCGCAGGATGTCGTTGACATCTTCGATGCCTACGCAAAGCCGGATCGAGCCGCCAAATATGCCGGCGGCTTCGCGCTTTTCCCGCGGGACGGTGGTGTGGGTCGTCGAAACGGGATGGGTCACGAGCGTGCGGGCATCGCCTACATTCGAAACGTGATACATCAAGTCGACGTTCTGGATGAACTTGCGCCCGGCTTGTTCGTCCTCCACTTCGAACATGACCATCGCCCCGTGTCCGTATGCAGCATTGAGTGTCTGTTCAACGGTTTCCCGATCGGCGCCTTCAAAGAGCCCCGGGTAGAAGACACGGCGCACTTTTGGATGCTCCTTGAGAACGTCAGCTACGATCCTGGCATTCGCGCAGTGCTGCTTCATGCGAAGTGGCAGCGTTTCAAGACCTTGGATTAGTTGAAAGCTCGCAAACGGGGCGATGGCTGCGCCGGTATCGCGCAACCAGGTCATGCGAGCCTTGAGAAGAAACTCGCTCTTTCCAAGATCGTCGACATCGCGCACCGCATTATGCCAAACGATTCCGCCATGCGCATCGTCGGGACGGTTGAACAAGGGAAAGCGAGAGGCTCCCCGGTAGCTAAACTCGCCGTTGTCAACGATCAGTCCACCGAGCGTCGTGCCGTGGCCGCATATATATTTCGTTGCGGAGTACGTCGTAATAGCGGCGCCGAGATCCGACGGCCGGCATACCAGTGGCGTCGTCGTATTGTCCACGACCAAAGGCACGCCGTACTTTCGGCCGATCTCGGCCAGCTGTTTGACGGGGAGCGGAATCAGACAAGGATTCGAAATCACCTCTCCGAACAGGCATATCGTGCGATCATCAATGGCACGTTCAAACGTCTCGGGCCTTCGAGGATCGGCCGTCCTCACGCTGATCCCAAGGCGCTTTAATGTGTTGTGGAGCAGGTTCCAGGTATTGCCATATAGATACGGAGAGGCGACGACATTGTCCCCCACTTCGCCACTTGACAGGTTGACGATAGCAAGGAACGTCGCTGCTTGACCTGACGCAACGGCAAGGGAGTCGCGTCCCATATCGACGGCGGCGTAGCGCCTTTCCAGCGCGCGGGTCGTTGGATTGATGATCCTTGTGTAGGTGAACCCATCGGCCTTGACGTTGTAGACGTCAGCGATGTGGTTTAGATCGCCATCGAGTTCATAAGCCGTATTCTGGTAAATCGGCACTGCGACGGCTTTCGTCACCGGGTCTCGCCGATAGCCTGCATGCAGAACAGCAGTCTCGGCCGAAATCGGCGGCCGCGGGTCCCCAGCCGCTCGAGCCGGCATCTTTACGCGAGCCGCGCATGCCTCTTGGCCCGACATCGGCCTTGCTAACCGAGCCTCACCAGACCGGAAATACGTACGAAAAGCGCACCCCAACTGCTCGATCCAGCTGGATTGGATTTCCCCAATGCAACCGATGCGAAAACTCCGCGTGGCAAGATGCAGCTTTGAGTAGATGTAAAGGTTGTGGGCCGCCAAGTGGCGATAAAGCCCATCGAATCCTGCCTGGTCCACGATTCCCGACGGCGCACTGAACGCGACGCAGACCGGCGACTGCAAGTCCGCGGACAGCAGCGGAGACACCAGTCCTTCGAGTTCTTTGACGAGATCGTCCCTGACCTTTTCGTACCTGCAGCGCCTGGCATCGATACCCTCCTCGTGCAGAATCTTCAGGGCCTTTGTCGTTGCCTGAACGATGTGGGTGGGAGGGGTCGAGCGCCACTCACCGGTGCGCTCGAGCGAGCGCCATTGATCTCTCACGTCGAGCACAAACGACCTCGGTTCTTGAACCGCATTCTCCAGCAGCTCGCGGGACGCGATGACAAACGCCACTCCCGGCGGCCCTTCTATGCACTTGTTGCTCGACGTGACCAGGACGTCAGGTCCACGCTGACTCAGGTCGATATTAAGGGCGCCGAAGGAACTCATCCCATCGACGATGGTCTTTACGCCACGTCTTCTCGCCTCCTCCACGATCGCGTCCAGCGGATTGACGATTCCGGTTGTCGTCTCACAATGCACGAAACACAGGTGCGTAACGCCAGGATTTCGGCTCAGATGCTCGCCAATTTCTTGAGGATCCAAAGGATCGGTCGCTCGCTTCACGAGTTTCAGTGCTTCGACGCCCCAAAGCCGCAGAATCTGCAAAATGCGCTCGCCATAGATGCCGTTTATGCAAACGAGCGGCCTGTGGGCTCGGGACACAAATGAAGAGAGAGCGGCTTCCATCGCAAAGGAGCCGCCTCCCTGAATAGGCACGACCGAATAGTCGTCAGCATTTCCCAGCAAGTTGAGCATCAGCCGCCTCATGCAGGCGGTCACTTCCTTGAACTCGCAATCGCGCGATGCGAGATCAAGCTGCATCTGGCTCCTGACCGCCAGCGATAACGACAATGGACCCGGCGTCAGCAAAAAGCGCTGTCTTGTCAAACCATTCCTCCTCAAGTTGTATTCGTCAATGGATCTGGAGTACGCCCACCAGGGAGCCCCTGTGGCGAGCGTCGACTTCCTCGGGTCAACAGCTTCGGGGCAAGCGCCATAAATCGCGGGCGTGTTTCGGGTCGGCGCCCGAAACACCTGCCGGATGGCACCCTCCATATCTCATCGCAGATGCACAGCGATCTTTCACAATTCATCGCCTCCTAGAAATTGGCCTCGCGACCGCGCCCTCGAACACAACCGGCGGCGACGCGCGCTGTCATCCAGCCATCACGCACGCGCAGGCTCGAGCGCGGTCCCCCTCTTGCGTCGCAAAGCGGCAGGTCGACCGGCCGACTTACGTGCGAACCTGCGTCATTTGGGCAAACCTGACATTAGGAAAGCGATGCAGCCGGATCGTCGCGCCCGGATGCAGATTAAGGCATGGCACACTTGATGACGTCGCTGGCAGCGGGAGTCTGATGCATGGGCTTGAGACTTGATGCATTCGCACTTCGTCGCTCGTTGGAGGGTTTCGGACGCTGACGACTGTCGCTGTCCATTTCGAGATCGTACAACTTGACGTTAGGGGCGTTTCAACCCTCTCCGGGAATTTTCTCGCGAGATTTTTTTCCTGACGTGCTCCCATCTTTCGGCGACAAGCCGACCTAGGCAGCAGAGTGCGGAGATTCACAGCGAGCTGAAATAATTTGAGAGTTCGACATCAGGGCCGTCGGCATTCCGCCTGCGATCACATAGCAGCAGGTATGGATGGCCTAATCTTCCCGTTCACGTACGGTCCTCGCCATGCCGCAGATGGAGGTACCAAGCTTCTCCGCCATGCCGCCGAGATCCTAGTCGCACATGACCGCCGCTGTCAGGTGTCGTTGCGCTTGAATGAAGCGCCCTTGGCAGGCTGTGGTCGAGCCCGGCTTGAAGGTAATCTGAGCGACCTTGCGATTGCTGTCCCTTTAGCAACGAACAGTTCGACACCTTTCGGCGAGGGCGCCGTGACGCAGAACATGTCGTCCTGCTTTACGAGGACCAGGTCGACTCGACTCCATATGAGTGGCACGTGTCTCTCTGGGAGCGCGATCGTTAGGCTGGCAGCATCTCTCGGTTCTGCACGCCGCTTCGGGGCGAGACGGAGTTCCATCGCGTCCAACACTCAATGAGCGCAAGTACCTCGGCGGTAAGGCGCTCTGGTTCGACGGATCGCACCTCCCAGCCGTTCTGCTCGCGTTGGCCCCTCTGCAGCGCCTGCTCGTTGATGGCGAGCTAGCGTTCGACGCGGTCTACCGCGCGGTCGAACAGATTGACGGTTGACCAGAGCAGATCATCAAGAGATCGTGCTTGTCGCTTGCCATGGATGAGCTCCCTTGCCTTTTCGGCCGCGTCATGGCGGCGCTCATGGCGATCAACGACGGCAGGCGGAACGGAGCAGAACCCGAAGCGCGGCGGAGGTCCGTAGCGCAGCGCGGGATGGCTAAGGTTCGCGGCTGCGTTGTCTCGCAATGCGAAGGGCGCGGGTGTAGGCAGGCGTTGTCCGCCGTCGAGCGGCGGGCCAAAAGGAAGCAAGCTTGACGAAAGCCGGCATGGCCGCGATAGGAGGGGGTCGTGGTCGACTGCCAAGTTCGGGTTGGTCAATATACTGGAAAGCAAGTGTCCGCTCGCCGGATGCGGCCAGCCCCGGAAACCGAGGCCCCTCATACTGCGAGAGATCGAAGCCGGCCGAGACGCTGCCCGGCTCGGCTTTAACGGGAGCTCGCCGTGTCGCTGGCCGCACGCGCAGCAAGAAGCGCCAAGCGAAAAGTCAACTTACAGGAAGTCGGACTTCCTCTCTGGCCTTTGTTGTCGCATCGTAGATTCTGATCTGGAGCATGGGACGGCGTTTCTTGAGCGCCGCCGCTCCCGCCCATGCTCCATCTCTGCTCGCGTACTCGGTTTTGAATTGACCATCCACTTCGAGCACATAACCGGAAGCGGGCAATCGACGAGTGGGTGCGACCATTTTGTTCCTTTAGAGCCAAAAGTCCGATCGCAGGCTCGCCTGAGCTGGATCGCCTTGGCCGGGCCTGCGGGATATTGTGCGAATCGATGATGCGACGCGAGGGACCTCTAACCATCAAGAATTGAGCGCGCCATCAAGACATCCACTACCGCTTCCGCTGAATGCTCTAGGGTCTGCTCCATGGTCCTGAGATGAACCTCCGGTGTTGTTGGTGCTTCGTAGCACGAATCGATCCCGGTGAAGTTCTTGATCTTGCCGGATTTCACCTTTGAATACAGGTTTTTTGGGTCTCGGCGCGCGCATTCCTCGAGCGGCGTATCGACAAAGACTTCTATGAACTGTTCCTTATCAACCAGGCTGCGCACCCTGTCCCGTTCGGCCCTAGTGGGCGAGATGAACGAGCAGATCACGATCAAGCCGCTGTCCGCCATCAACTTGGCAACTTCGCCGACACGCCGGATATTCTCCACGCGGTCCGTCTCCGAGAAGCCGAGGTCCGCGTTCAATCCGTGCCGGAGGTTGTCGCCATCCAGCAGCATGGTATGCCGCGACATCGCAAACAGCTTTTGATCAACGAGGTTGGCAATCGTCGACTTTCCCGCGCCAGACAGGCCAGTGAACCAGATGACGCAAGGCTTCTGATTCTTGAGCGCGGCGCGCTCCCTTCTGTCCACGGATAGCGCTTGCCTAGCAATATTGGTGGCCCGCCGTAGCGGAAAGGCAATCATGCCGGCCCCGACCGTACGATTCGTGTAATGATCGATGACGATAAATGATCCGGTCTTTCGATTGAGGTCGTAAGGATCGAATACTGCGGGCGTTGCGGTCACAACATCGCAGAAGGCGATCTCGTTGAGGGAAAGCGTCCCGGCGGCCAGATGCTCACAAGTGTTGACGTCGATTCGATGCCTAATTGCGGTAATGCTGCCGGAAATCGTCTGCGATCCAATCCGCAGGACGTAATTGCGTCCGGGAGCGAGCGGCTCCTTGTCCATCCAGATCACATAAGCGGCAAGCTGGTCGGCCACCTTCGGTCGGTCGTCCGGTCGCGACAGAATGTCGCCACGACTGATATCGATTTCGTCTTCCAGTGTAATGGTAACCGCATCCCCGGCTTCGGCGGCGACAAGGTCGCCATCGTGGGTCACGATCCGCTTGACGCGCGTGGTCCGTCCCGACGCAGCGACAACGATCTCGTCTCCTGTCAATATCCTCCCGGAAGCCACCGACCCGGCATAGCCCCGAAAATCCGGGTTTGGCCGGTTTACCCATTGGACCGGAAAGCGGAAAGCCTGGCTTGCGGTGCCGGACTGGATGTCAATGCTCTCCAAATGCTCGAGCAGGCAGGGACCATGATACCAGTTGGCATGAGCGGAGCGGTCCACGACGTTGTCGCCGTAGCGGGCCGAGATCGGGATCGGAACAATCGAGGTGAAGCTGAGACCGGCGGCAAAGGCCAGATAGTCACGGGCGATCCGATCGAAACACTCCTTGTTATATGCGACAAGATCGATCTTGTTCACTGCCAGCACGACATGACGAATACCGAGCAGCGAGCAGATAAAGGAGTGGCGGCGGGTCTGAACCATGACACCTTTGCGGGCATCGATCAGGATGATGGCGAGCTGGGCATGCGAGGCGCCGGTAGCCATATTGCGGGTATACTGCTCGTGGCCGGGAGTGTCGGCCACCATGAAGGAGCGCCGCGGCGTCGTGAAGAAGCGGTAGGCCACATCGATCGTGATGCCCTGCTCCCGTTCGGCCTCCAGCCCGTCCACGAGCAGCGCGAAGTCGATGTCATTGCCGGTGCTACCATGCTTGATGCTGTCGCGTTCCAGCGCCGTGAGCTGATCGTGGTAGATCATCTTGCTGTCGTGCAGTAATCGGCCGATCAGCGTCGATTTGCCGTCGTCCACCGAGCCACATGTGATGAATCGCAGCTGATCCTTCGTCCTGGCCGGGACCAGTTCCGTTGTCGGATTGGTAAACATCAAAAGTAGCCTTCCCGCTTCTTCTTCTCCATTGAAGCGGCGTCGTCGGTATCAATTAGGCGTCCCTGGCGCTCCGACACAGTCGTAGTCTGCATTTCTGCGACGATATCTTCGATCGTCGTCGCCTCGGATTCAATCGCGCCGCTCAAAGGATAACATCCAAGCGTGCGAAAGCGGATCATCCGCATCTCCGGCGTCTCGTCGCCATTAAGCGGCAATCGCTGGTCATCGACCATGATCATCACACCATTTCGACGCACTATCGGTCTTTGTTCTGCGAAGTAGAGCGGAACGACCGGAATCTTCTCGATCATGATGTATTCCCACACCTCGAGCTCGGTCCAGTTTGACATCGCAAACACGCGCATGGTTTCGCCCTGGCGGATCCGTGTGTTGAACAGGCTCCAGAGCTCCGGCCGCTGGTTACGGGGGTCCCATACGTGTCCGGCCGAACGGAAGGAGAGTATCCGTTCTTTTGCGCGACTCTTTTCCTCATCGCGCCGGGCTCCGCCAAAGGCGGCATCAAATCCGTGCAGGTCGAGCGCTTGCTTCAGCGCGTCGGTCTTCATCACCTGGGTATGAAGCGCGGAGCCGGAATCGATCGGATTGATCCCGCGCGCGAGGCCCTCCTTGTTGACATGGACGATCAGGTCGAGGCCGAGTCGCCTGGCTGTCGCGTCCCGGAAGCTGATCATCTCGCGGAACTTCCAGGTCGTATCAACGTGAAGCAGGGGAAAAGGCAATTTTGCCGGATAGAACGCCTTGATTGCAATGTGCAGCATTACGCTTGAGTCTTTTCCGATCGAGTAAAGCATGACCGGCTTTTTGAACTCGGCGACCACATCACGCATGATTTCAATCGATTCAGCTTCGAGACGGCGCAGATGTTTCGGTAGCATATGTCTTCTTTTCGATGCAGGATCTCTGTTCTTCGGCGTTCTATGGCTCCAGCCTCGAGTGGGGAATATCCGCGGCGGAAACGGCCGGCCAAGACGCATGGCTCGTCGATGAGCTCAAGCCCCGCTGGACAGCAGACTTGCAGATGCGGGAGCATCTCGCATTCCGCCGCTGGTGCGGCCGGCGCCTGCGTCACACCTGATCGGGAGATCAGCCTCGTGCGGGTTGAGGATCTTGGCTAAATCAGCCAGCGTGTTTTGTTCGCAAGCATTCAGATCCCCTAGTGGAGATTGAGGATCCGCTCAAGCCGCGCGACTTCGCCTCGCAACATCTCGATAGCCGCGTCGCGGTTGCGAATGCCATCCAGCCCCGCAGCTCGATCAGCTTCTGACGCCAACAGCGTCTGTTGCAACTGGGCAGCCATCGTGTGGACCGGCTCTCCGGCGTCAGATAAGCCGGACAATGCTCCCGCCTTGGTACTTCGCAAATCCCACCAAGTTCGGAATATCTGACGATAAAGTTCAGTTACCTCCCCTCCCCTATCCAGGACTCCGGCTTGCTGTGCATGTACCAGTTCCTGCTCATATCCGAGTTCTAGCAAAAGCTCGGCGCCTACAAGATCGGTCACGGTTTGCATCTCTTCGACGCTCAATTGAGATTGCCATGCCTTGACAGAGCTTTGGTCGACGGCGTTTCGTTCCAAGATTTTTCGGTCTCCGAAGCTACTCGATCGAAGATAATCCGCTTGTCTCATCCCCGCCGATGCGACGGCCGCTGGATCACAGCCGAGCCCCGTCAACAGACGCCGGATTTCCTCGTCCGGATACGCCACGAGCAGTTCGTATTGCACGAACTGTGTGTGCGGGCGAGTGCGGTGCGCGGCGAGCTTGGGAAGGCCCAGAACCAAATCGGCGAGTGAAGTTATGATGCCGTCGGGCAGACGGAGCATGAGATCGGCGAGACTGGAGACGCTGACCGGATGCGAGATTTCTGCCCGCAGTGGGATGCCCCACGTCGATTTCAGTGAAGCCGCGACGGCATAGGGATTGCGCATCAGAAGGATATGTGGCGCCTCTGGATAGACAGATTCAAGAAACTCAAGCGCCATCCAATAGCGTGGTGTCTTGTCTAGGATGATGCGCTTGCCGGCTTGCGCCAGATACTGATCATATGCTGCATCGGCAAAAGCGCGGCTGGGGATCGTGCGATCTATCCGACCCAGGAATTCAGAGGTCGCGGCCTCAATCAGTGAGGTACCCGCCGGATGGCGCTGATCCACCCTGCCAAATGCTTCAAGCGCCAGCATCAACCAGGGCTCAGGCGGAGCAACAATGTCTGGATGGTGCTGCAGCAAATGCGCCAGGAGTGTCGTCCCGGATCGTGGAAGACCGAGGAGAAAGCACACCGCAGGCGAAGGGCCAAAACGTCCGCTCATCGTTCAGACCCTCGTGCTTGAAAAGCGAACCCTGTCGGCGCTCGCTCGATTGAACGACCAAAGCCAGCCGCAAAGCTTTACAACGACAAGAATTTGTCTGCCACTCATGACTTAGGAACAGTTCAGTTCGATCGATCGGCTGGATGACAGAAGGACACCGCAATCGCGTCCTCGATTACTCGACAGTTGAAACGAAGTCACGAGCCAGCTCAATTGCACGAAGATTGATTGCGGACATGGGAAGGTTGGAACGAACTATACGGACGTTTGCCGAAGACCGCCGAAGACCGCCCACGGCACATGGAAGGTTATTACGTACAATCACAAGTTGCCTGTCGCTGGCATTGAAGACGTAAATGCGACATGCACCTCGCTGATGCTCACATACACCAAAGAAGTTCGGCAAAAGAGCGGACAGCTCGGCGAGCGCGGCAAAGAAGCAGACCATGTCGCGGACATCTCACGTGGCAAGGTGCAGCAATCTTGTCAGCGCGTATCGCTGCCGACTCAACCGTGAATGCTGCCCTTGGTCCGCCAAGACACTGAGCCATAGCTCCGGCCAGCCTGTCGTTCGCCAGCCCATCCTTCCGAGCTATACCAAGTAATTGATTTTCCTGCTCTTGGAGCGTTGCCCCTCCCCTAATCGGCGCAGGAGACTTGTAAACGATCGAACCTGACTTAAGATGCCTCCGGATCTACCTGATCCAGCAAGCGCGCTTGGCCGCATCTCCACTGACGGAGTCGAGATTGTCCGGTCATTTATGTGGGAGATCAGATCGATCCGTGCGTGTCTCGAAGAACTTGCCAAATTAAATGTGCTGGGCATCACTCGGCCACGGTGGACGATCCTGATGGCTGTGAACTATTTGGGCAAAGAAAGGCGTGTACCGGTCAACCTGGTGTCACGATTGATGCTCGTCGACCCCTCCTTCGTGACAACCCACTCAAAGCTGCTAGAGAAAAACGGTTTGCTGCGGCATAAGTCCTCCGCAGACGATGCCCGGAGCGGGCAGATGTCGCTGACGGCCAAAACGCGCAAGCATCTCCGACTTTGGAACCACGACAGGCAGCGCTGGTTAAGCTCGCTTTTGATGAAAGCGGCGTTGACCGATCAAGCGAGTTCATTGCCAAGGCTGCTACAGTGAGGCTTCGCCTGGAAAGGGCCCGCTCTGGCGTCCAGAAGATCAAACGCACGAATGTCAGAAATGGAGCTCGCTAACATGAGTCTCCCATCCTTCGAATATGTCTTGAAGCAGCGCGGTCGAAGGTGGTTGTGGTCCGTTCACAACGCCGAGGGCGCTCAGGTGATGACGGGTTCAGGACGTAACCGCTCCGCCGCCATCTATCAAGCTAACAGAGCGCTTTTTCAATTGCTGTTGAGCGCGCCATATCGCCTCGGAGCTCGAGCTAGCCAACAGGCTCGGCGAGGTTCGCTTACGCCCAAACTTTAGCCTGGCATGAGCTTCGAGGATGCCCCATTCGCGAGTTGTTTCCATTTAGCTAAAGCGATCAGCCGATGTGTTCGGCCCAGCGCGGCCAAGACTGCCTCGCCGAAGCTGAAGAAGCTGCTGACCAAACGGATGCTGGATTCGGCCCCTACAGGAGTTCCTCTGAGACTGGTCAGCTTCTCGAACTAACGCGCCTAGGACTGGGCGTTGTGGCCCCATCGCATGCGTTCCGGGGCCGAGTGTCTCGGGGTGTTATCTTCGAGACAGGGCTATGGCTAAGACTATCTCTTCATTCACGATCATACATCGCAAGCGGCTGTCGAGACCGCCTTTCCAAGAAACTTGATCAAACATGAGGAGGCGCTGGAGCACGTTCCGCGACATTGAAGGCATCCAGCACGTGCGTGAAAAACTCTCTCAGCGCGGGTCGGCAAAGCTAATGTGCGACAAAGGTTCTATGGCCAAAGAGGGCGGCCCGCGAGCCGCCCTACCGCGCCACTAGCCAGCGTTGCTCACAATTACCGCTGATGTCCGAGTCCGATTCCGAGATTTAAGGCCTTCTGGCGTAGCGCACTTTCGCTGCGTTTGGTCATTTTTGCTATTTTTATGACCGGGGTCCGAGCCTTCGAATGGACTTTGAGCTCTTTGATATCTGCCTTCGTCCACTCGCGCCGCTTAACGCGTTTCTTGGTTGCTTTTTTCACGATGAATGCTCCTTCTGAGAGGAGCGCCTGTAACACATTTTTTTCGGAGCGACGACCGTAAAAAAGAGGCAATCATCGGAACTCGCGCCAGCGTATAAGTTCGGTCATGCTTTCTGCCCATAGTGTTTCGAAGAATGGGTCAGCGGAGGTAGCCGCGCGGGCTGCCCGTGTGACGAGGGCTCAACTGCCGTCTCCGACCGATTTGAGGTCAAACTACGTCGGTGGTAACCGCGCTGTTGGACATCTTGGTGAATGACATCGCTCACTGAACGCACCGCCCGCTTCTTTCGCTTCCAATTGCCGTCCAACCCCGCGGGGATCGCAAAGCCTCGCGGAACAACCAAAAGATCGCGCCTTCCGTTCAAATAAACATCAAACATGTCGTCCCTCGTTGGACACGAGCGTAGATCGCGGGTTCATGCATTTGGTGACATCGAAGCAACAGTCGCGCTTAAAGACTCTACGCGAGTTTTCTCCGGATGTCGCCCGCACGTGAGGATGCATGGCGCAATCCCGCTTCTCCTTCAGGTGCTCCGCATCGCCGAGAACACAGGAGCTTCGCACCCTTATTGTCGCTAACAGATCCCTTATCGGGGCGTCGTCAGATCGACACGATAATGACCATCCGCGTTTTTAAGAATATTGCCGCCCTTGTCACGAATATACGCCCGAGCAGGTGGAGCGCCCTCCTTTGTGTTGAGCGTCTGGATGCAACACGCCTTGCCTTTTGAGACTGATTGCCTTTATCCAGAGGCCACATCGCCGTCCCCGAGGCGAATTTGATCTTACCGAGCTGTAGTTCGGCCGACCTTTGATCTCCGCCGGCGGTAGCCGCGCCGGCCGTTCATAGCGGCGATTGAGGATGACGGCGACGGCGGCCAGGCTGGCGACGCAAGCAAGCAAGCAGTACGCAGAAGGCAAACGCCGGATCGTGTCCTATCGCTGCGGCAAAGAAGAAAACGTAGCAGAGACAGCGAATATAGACATAAGGACTGCTTCACCCATGTGTGGATTTCGAGGCGGCGATAGGCTTGTCCTGTGTCGGCCTTCTTTGAATGCGGGCATGCTCAGGAGTCAAGATCTTCGGTGACGAACGGATTGAGCGCGATCAATCGCGAAAGCGCGGCCGGAGATATTTCACGACCGAGCGCGCAGGGTCTGTTCGTTCGGGCAGTCTTTGAGCGGACTTGCATGGTTTTGCCTCTCGAGGTCGGCTACGCAGCGGACTTTGGTCTGACACAGGCCGCACACGCGTTGCAGATCGCAGTCTCGATGGCGGCAGCAAGCGCATTCTCGGAAAAACCGGCAAGTGCGAGGCGCTTGCTTAAGAGTTCAGGAGAGCCCGGTCTTTGCGCCATGGTTCGAAAGGCGGATGCGGACAAATTGAGCTCACGTGCGATCGCATCGATGTCCTGCGGGCTCAAGCAAGCCGGCTCGGACGTCCAAGACAGGCTCGCGCGTAACCGGCTGAGGAGATGCCTAAACCGTCGAGGGTATGTGTGCAGATTGGCTAACCAAGCCTAACCCTTCGAAACAGCCATAGCTGCCGGCGGCAGACTTGTTTTATGACATTGAATCAGACAAGACCGACTTGTGGGAGCAGGTCCTTCGATCCGGATGGCTCTGCCGGTACGATGCTTGGCGGAGCGCTGCAGACCCCAATGAACGGCAGGCGGCAAACCGTCCAGCGAGGTCCGCTTAGGTGTCGTGAGACAACAGGGTGCCCGCCGAATTGACGACAGCATCACCAGTTGTTCTCTCGAATCGACGGTCGGCACGACCCTGTCCGGGATCACGCTTAGATTACAGATTGACCCCACAATTCAATTCGCAGACTTCTCGCCAAAGTCAAGCTAACCAGCCCATGCCGGCGGCAATGCAGGCGGGGTTCGAAGCTCTATCACATCGGCGAAGACTGTCCAATCGCGGACACTCTTTTGCTTGCAGAAATCGGTCTCTGCCTGCTGTGCAGCAGCACTTAGCGAGGCGGCATCGATCTTAAACGCTGCCTGACAGGCACGATGTTCGTGACCGGTATCGTCACAAACGGTCTTAATGAACCGAACGTTAAATGAAGGCATGGCACCCTCTTCTTGTGGGTTTGCTTATCCACCATTCTGCCATTGGCGCCTCAAGAGTATTTGATCTGCCTCAAGCAGCCCCCCCAGAGGTTTGGTTGTCCGCTGCTCCGTCGAGATAAAGTCGAGACTTTGGCAGCGCGGCCCGCGCGCTCCTGTTGTCCCGCAAACCACGCTATCTCTATCTGTCTAGCTTTGCAGATCGCACTCTGTTTGAGCCGGGGACAGCGTCTTCTGGTCTGCTCAAGCCCTCGACCGACAAATTGGGGTGCCGATGAATTGGGGAATGTCTCGAAGAGAGGATCGAGAGCAGCATGCCCCGTCACGTCCGAGATGCCGGCTATTGATCTCTATCGATCCCATACTCAACCGCTGGCAATATGGAGGCTCGACACGCCGCGAACCTTACACGCGATATTCGGTAGTCTCACGAGGCATTGCCGCAAACACCAGGTCATTGCGCCAATGACCGGGCAGAGGCATTTCTGAGGCGTGCCGGCGGCCAGGGCTATCGACGGCGAGACTACGCGCACGTGATCGTGGGCCAATGAGGCGAACCGCCCCGACCTTCTGACGGTCCGCCCTGCCGCCCCGACAGCAAAGCCGATGATCAGGCGTGTCGCAGCCAACGTTTCGATAAGGCCAAGATTCCGGACTTCAGCGCCAAAGATTATCTGGGATCAGCGCCGGCAAGGCTGAGCGATCAATTGACTATCTGCTTGCCGGCTTCGCAGCATTGAGGACGAATGCTGTCGTGGCCCATCGCGAGCGGTGCGCCTCAAATCAACCCGGCTACACGCTGGCGTGTTGCAGACAATGCGGGACTCTGGCGGATCGCCCGAGTTGGGACATGTCGCCTGCGCGGGCCTGTCGGGCTCGCAGCGGCCGCTCGAGGTTGGCCGTTTTGGACGCGCATCAGCTCTTTTTGACCTGTATCAATTCTGCGGCGACTGCCTACTGATAGAAGTGAGCTTCCAGTCCAAGGTCACACACATGGCAGACAGAAAGACTTGGCGCCCCATCATCTTTTCATGTCCAGATACCGGCGACCGAGTTCAAGGACTGCTGCCGGACGCACCCGAGCCGCGTGCCGATGACCTGCACACAATAACCTGCGCCGCGTGCGATGGCGTCCACTTCATCGACCTGCGGACGGGCGCGATGATAGGCGCCGAGCGCAACTAGGCCCATCCGAATGATGAAGGGAATTCCGGCGTCTTCTCGTTCTCTCTTGGGGGATGCCGCTCCGCTCGCAAGGGCGCGGCTGACGTCATCACAACCCAACGCCCCGCGCCGACGCCGTGGGACAAATAGATTTTCATCAACGGAGGATGTCTCGATATGACAGACTACGGCGACATTTGTCGCGGCGCCGGCCAGATCGTGCGAGCGGCAGTCCAGTTCAACTTCTGCAGAACAGCGATGAATACCAACCGCCGCGGACTTGAGCTGATCCAGATCGATTCGACCGAAGCCCGGGAGTTGTTTCGCAGCGCCAATCCTAATATTTCGGTTGGCGAGCGGATCGTGTCCCGGCACGATAGGTTCAACGGCGCCACGGCCGATAAAATGCCGGCCGCGGCCGACACCATCGAGAGAACGCGCCGCCTGAGTTATACTGAGTTGAACCTGTTCGCGCGGCGGCCTAGCGATCTCGTCCGTAGTGTTCAGAAGGTTGCCTGAATTTGTCAGCCCGCAGCGATGAACTCCGTCCAGGATCTAGTGGCGACCTGACCTGGGAGCGGCTCGAAACTGCGCCGCCCTTTGATCGGGATCTGGAGATTGCCGTGATCGAGGGTAATACCATTCACCGGGTGGTCTTTCCTTGCCGCCGGATCTTCGGTGGCTGGATCAAGGCAAAGACCGGAGAACACGTCGCCGTGCAGCCGACGCACTGGCGCATCTGGCCGAGATAGCGGCGGCCATCCTGCACCATAGATTGGCGTGAGTTCAGGCCCGGAGTGGCTCGGGGTGGCCTCTCGTGGGGAAACAATGTAGAGTTGATCAATGAGAGGGCCTGCCAGAAACATGTCGGACCACATGTGGTACGGCTATGGGACTGGCGCCGCTTTCGCCGCGGCCGCGGACTGGGCGAGCTTCGCTACCCTGCTCTGCATCAGCGACGGCCTGTTCCAGCCCGTTGTCACGACTAAAACGCATGGCACGGGTGTGGGGCTATCAATCTGCCGGACGATCATCGAGTCACATGGTGGCGACATCGTCGCGGACGAATCCGGGCGGCGGCAGGATCTTTCAGTTCACCGGACGATTTGCGAGGCTTAGTGAAGACGGATGACTGGACGGCGCATTCTCGTGATCGACGATGACGCCGCCCTGCGGGACTCGCTCGCGTTTCTGCTTGATGTTAATGGTTTCTACGTAGCAACCTATGAGACGGCGACCGCGTTTCTCAATGACGTCGCAAGCGGTCCGGTTGACTGCATTGTGTCAGACATCCTTATGCCGGGTATGAGCGGTCTCGAACTGGTCAGAAAAGTGAAAGCCGGTCGCGTCGACTGCCCCGTCGTTTTGATAACTGGTCATGGCGACGTATCGCTCGCAGTCGAAGCGATGAAAGCGGGTGCGGTCGACTTCATCGAGAAGCCGTTCGAGGTGGAGGTGCTATTGCGTGCGATCAATAGTGCTTTGAAAGCGCGGCCAATAAAGCCAGCCGACGCAGCGAAACTGCAGGCGGAAGCCCGCCTCGCGAACCTCTCGTCGCGCGAGCGCGACGTGCTGCAGGGACTATTAGCCGGCAAGATTAACAAGGTGATCGCCCATGATCTCGGCATCAGTCCGCGGACAGTCGAGGTTTACCGTGCGAACCTGATGGCCAAGACCAATGTCCGCAGCATGTCCGAGTTGATGCGTATCGCCATTACCGCGGGACTCTAGCAGCAGCGCAAATAGCGTGAATGGCTTATTCATGCATTCAAGCTGCGCAGTCCAGACGACGAACGGTGGGTTTCGCACGCGCCGAGCCGATCATGTTTTCGGAGACGGCTGCCGATGCAACATACGCGATGCTGGTTTCTTAGATCACGACGCGATATGAGGCAGATCAATTGCGTCGGCCCAGATTTGTGCTCCGATTGACAGCAGGTCTATTCAAACAACGCTGGAGAGCGGCAAGGCCCGCTGCTGCGCCAGGTCAATATGTCACGCGAGCCGAGTCCTATGATCGGGTAGCCCCAACTCGGTCCACATGCGCACGTATCGCATGATCATCAAGCACCTCGACCACGTCGGCGAACAAGACTTCCTGCGGCGAGCCGAAAGTGGCGGTGGACGACAACGTTCGGCTGGCTGGAGCTCTTCAGGGGTACGGCGATGCCCTTCCGACTGTTTCCATGGACGCGGCCGACGAGCAGCTTTCTAATCCGATTTGGGCATGTTTGAGCAACCAAGTGACCGCGCCGCTCCCATGCAAGACGCCCTCCTCAAGGGACTTACGTGTAAATACTTAGGGACTTCTACCTAGGGAAAACATCCAAATTTCCCAATTCGTCAGGAGCAGCCAATCTGCGTCCCCATCGACGTTCACAAGATAAGGTCCGCCGTGCACGCCCAAGCCGCCAGTTTTACCGAGACGGGACGCCATCCGACCAGCGTCTTGCGTGGGCAACCTCATCGTCGTGGACCATTTGGCATAATTGCGAGACCGAAGCGTCTCACTCGCAATAGCGACATCTACCGCGAAGACGAGGCAGCGCAATATCTCTATCAGGTGGCTTCGGGTGCTGTGCGAGCCTACAACATTCTGGAAGACGGACGTGATCAGAACGGTGCGTTTTATCTGCCCGGTGACAGCTTCGGCTTGGAGGCCGGAGATAGCCATATCTCTTCGGTCGCGGCTGCGAAGGACACCGAATTCGGCTTGGGCAGTCTTGCAAATGGCAGAAACGCTTCCAGCCTAGATGTGCCTCCAGGAACACCGCAATGATCATCGATCTTCTGCTTCGAGAGCATCGCAACATTGATCTGCTTCTGGTCGCTCTTCAACGCGAATTGGAGATTTTTGAGAACGGGATCCGCCCCGATTATGAGGTCATTCGCGCCATTATCAGCTATTTCGAGGTTTACCCCGAGATGTACCATCATCCACAGGAAGACTTGATTTTTTCCAAGCTCAAGGCTCGCGATCCGGATGCAGTTGCAATCGTCGGCGATCTCGCGCTTGAACACCGGGAAGTCGTCGACCGTTTGCACCACTTCGCACGAGCTATTGACGCTGTCCTCGCGGATCGTGACCTCTTTCGGCAAGACGTCGGCAATATCATATGCGACTTTATATTACGCGAGCGGCACCACATGATGTGGGAAGAACGAGATTTCTTTCCCGCCGCCCTGAAGGCTCTCTCGGCTCAGGATTGGACCGAAATCGCTTCCGCCCTCACCAATGATGGAGATCCGCTGTTCAGTGAGCCAGCGGCAGCGACTTCCGATGCGCTAAGAGCGCATATTCTGCAATTGGAGCAAGAAGCTGAGGCCGAACGGAGCTCGGTCGCGTTATCGTCCGCCAAGGACGGCAATCCGTGACACGGCGCCGAGACGGACGCGCCGTATTGATCGCGGCCGTTTGACAGCAGGAGGTGGACCTCATGCTCATTCTGTCGAAAAACAAATGGCGGTGCTCGCGGGCACTTCCGCGGTGCCGATAGGGTGCTCCTCAGCGCCCAAGCCGAAACCCAACTATCGGGGGGAACCGCTTCCTTGGAGCCGGGCTTACGTCGCGCTGATCGAACCCAGGGTTCCAGGCAGGAAAGCGCATCGAGTTTGCTGTTGGTGTCCTGCGGTGACCGCCCGGCATGCCCTCTCGCTGCCGTCGTAATCGTGCCGACGTGCTCATGGGCGACAAACCTTGGTGTAGATTTCTAACTCTCAGGCTATACGGTCGCATACCACGGCATAATTGAGCTACGCTGAGCTTGTGCTTCAACTGGGCTCAGATTTTCGGCGAATGTCCTCGCCGTGATCGAACCGGCGGCTGTCCTCCTCCGCCGATGGAAGCCCGCGCGATGCGTCAGCTTCGCTCCTCCCAGACTTTCGCCCGGCCCGCTAAGCGGGGCCGGGCATTTTTTTGTGTTCCCACGGCTCTCGAGAGCGCAAATGACCACAAGCGGATCAGCTTTGTCGAGAAGAGACCCAACCCCCGATCAACGGCCTCGCGGGTCGAATGCAGCGCGCAGTTCGCGGGCGGCAGCGACCATGTTCGCTAGCGCTGGCCGAACCTCCTCCCATTTGCGCGTCTTCAGGCCGCAGTCCGGATTGATCCAGAGCTGCGAATCCTGCAGCCGCGTCCGAGCCAACGCCATCAGCTCCTTCATTTCACCCGTCTCGGGAACGCGTGGAGAGTGGATGTCGTACACACCCGGCCCGATCTGATTTGGATATTCGTAGTTCCTGAACGCGTCGAGTAGTTCCATTTTCGAGCGTGATGTCTCGATCGAGATGACATCCGCGTCCATTGCAGCGATTGCACCGATGATGTCGTTGAACTCCGAGTAGCACATATGTGTATGAATTTGCGTTTGATCGGCGACGCCCGATGAACAGATGCGAAAGGAATCGACGGCCCAGTCGAGATAAGCCGCCCACTCCGACCGACGCAACGGCAATCCTTCGCGGAGTGCAGCTTCGTCGATCTGGATCATGGTCGCACCAGCATTCTCGAGATCGCGGACTTCGTCTCGGATCGCGAGCGCAATCTGGCGGCAGACCTCGCTTCTGGGAATATCATCGCGAACAAAGGACCAGTTCAAGATCGTCACCGGTCCCGTCAACATCGCCTTCATCGGCTTCTTCGTTAGTGATTGCGCGTAGCGCCACCAGTCCACGGTGATAGGCTTCGACCGCACTACATCGCCAAACAGGATCGGTGGCCTGACGCAGCGCGAGCCGTACGACTGCACCCATCCGTTCCTGGTAAATGCGAAGCCGGCGAGTTGCTCGCCGAAGTACTGCACCATGTCATTGCGCTCGAACTCGCCATGCACGAGGACGTCAAGACCGATGTCCTCCTGCCAACGTACGGCGCGCGCAGTCTCCTCCTTGAGGAACCTGTCGTATTGCTCGTCGCTTATCGCGCCTCGCGCATACGCCGCACGGGCATTCCGGACCTCTGTGGTCTGCGGAAACGACCCGATCGTCGTGGTTGGAAAAGCCGGTAGTCCGAAACGATTTCTTTGGATCTCGGCACGACGGGCAAATGGGCTCGCGCGCCGACGCATGGTCTGGTCGATCGCTGTCATCCGGACAGCGACATTGGCATCACGGATTTTCGGCGAAGACCGGCGGACAGTCGCGGCACGTTCCGACTCGGCAAGAGCTAGCGCAACATTCTGGTCGCCCGCAAGTGCCCGCGCTAGGATCGCAAGCTCCCGCATCTTCTGGACCGAGAAAGCAAGCCAGCTCTTGACGTCGGAAGCGAGACCGGTCTCGAGTTCAACATCGACCGGCACATGAAGCAGCGAGCAGGATGGGGCAATCTGTACACGATCCTTGCCAAGCTTCGCAATCGCGGGTTCGAGCTGCTGGCGCAGCGACGACAAATTCGACCGCCATACATTCCGACCGTCGACGACACCGAGCGACATGACGAGATCACTTCGGCCGCCAGCGATAATCTGGTGCAACAACTGTGGCGCTCGAACCAGATCGAGGTGCAGCCCGGCAACTGGCAGGCTCAAGGCGGTGTCGAGATTGTCGCCGAGGTCTCCGAAATAACTGGCAACCATGATCTTGATGGCCGGCCCCTCCTTGGCGAGCCGGTCATAGGCATGTCGCAAAGATTTTCGCGCCCCCTCCTCCAGATCGAGAATCAGGCAGGGCTCGTCGAACTGAACCCAATTTGCCCCACGTTTGGCCAATTCCTGCAGAACCTCGATATACGCGGGTATCAGTTCATCCAGCAGTGAGAGTGGCTGGAACGTGGGATCGGGACTCTTGCCGAGCTTTAGGAATGTGACCGGCCCGATCAGGACAGGGCGGGTCTGAAAGCCAAGGGCCTTGGCTTCCTCATACTCCTCGATCGGCTTGCGAGAGCATAGCCTGAAAGTCTGTCCCCTGTGAAACTCGGGGACCATGTAGTGGTAGTTGGTGTCGAACCACTTGGTCATCTCCTGCGCGGGTGCGCCAAATCCGCGCGGTCCGTGACCGCAACTCGCTTCCTGGTCGTCGCATTGTGAACCGCGGGCCATGGCGAAGTATGTCTTGAGCGAAACGGATTCGTCTTTCGAGGCGTAGATCTCCGGGATGGCGCCAACCATGACACTTGTGTCGAGCACCTGGTCATACAGCGAGAAATCGTTCGATGGAATGACCGTGACGCCGATAGATTTCTGACGAGCCCAGTTCGCGGCACGCAGGCCAGCTGCGTCCTCGAGCAACTGCTGTTCGCTGCTTTTTCCGGCCCAGTAGCTTTCTAGAGCGAGTTTGAGCTCGCGCCTTGGACCGATGCGTGGCGTTCCGAGCGTGGCAACAGGAAGGGAGAGAAGAGACATAGCGTTAACCCCATGTTGGGAGCAAAGGCCATGGCGGACGCAGGCAGGGGAAGTCGCGCGGTGCGACGGCTGCTTGGCGCACCACCGGGACACCCCGCCCGTGGACGAATATTTTGTCGGGGCAGGTCTCCTGGCTCGCGGGTCATCGCTGCTGTCCGGCCTTCCCGAAGCCGCGCAGGCTTCAGTGACATCGTTGGACAGCGGCTCGCCGCTCACAGTTGCGGGGGCAGCGCCGGCATTTTCACCGGCTTCCCTCTTAGCTCCGGATCAAATGGAAACCGGAGAACCTCGACGACCTGGATTATCGGCAAGAGAAGTCTTCCGTCAACCTCCCAGATTCTGTCTCAAGCTGATGCTGCGACATCTGCTACGCGAATGACCGTGCATCTCTATCATTGAGATGATGTAGAAGCGCTCTCCAATCAGCGATATCGCAATGAGCATCGCAGCTGCCCGCGGGGTGCACGCCAGATCGGTGGAACGGACAAATGCGGCTTGCGCGGTCGGGACTGCTGCCTCGAGGGCAGAACGCATTGTCGCCCGTCCCAGCTTCCCAGCGGTTTTTCGAGCACGTGCGCCATCCAGCCACCTTCTCGACCAACAGGATCCGTGTTGAATAGGCCCAAGACATCTGGATAAGCCAGCAACATACCCGGGCAGCACGTTTGATTTGCGGTGCTAGCCACACCCCAAATGCTCGGCGAAGATCGGCTTGGCGTCGTTCGCCATCGAGTACAAAGCGCGCCCGACTGAGGCTGTTCTCGACTTCCGGAGCGCCGCACGTCGCGAAAGGGCGCGCCATGGCCCCTTGGCCGAAAGTGCCCGAAGCCACGGCAGAGATCGAAAGCCCACATTCCGGCAACGATAACCGAACGACACGGTTCAATGACGGCAAACGGGCTGCCACTTCTCATCAGGAACTTGGCACCGAGGCGTTCCGCTGTGCCGTCGAACATCCGGTGCGTGACGGGGATGCATAAGCCGCGCTGGAGAGGTTGAACGGAAACATCGAGACATGCGCCAGTCGGAAAGTCGACAAAGAGGACACAAAACCGGTGCGAATTGCCGTCTATTATCTGGCACGAAGAATGCACGTCCTCTGCATGCCCAGTCCTCCTGCTGGGCATGTCCAGCACAGCAAATTGAGGCTGTCGGTGGCAGTGAAGTTAGCGGCGCGTGACATAGAGGGGAGCGCCTGCTCGCACGGGAAACCAGTGGTCGCCCCGTCGCGTCGCCGCTAACTTCTTGCGCTCGCGCATAACAGGTTGAAGGTTGCCCGCTCTGGAATGACGTGTGGATGAGACCGAATAGGCCGACGGTTATGAAGAAAACGTCAGGAAGACGCGCGCTATGGCTTTGGCTCGGTCGATCCCTGATCTGCCTGGCCGGGCTGGCTGCGACGAGCAACACTGTTCGCGCCAACGACAGCCCCCCTATCGAAAACGACAGCCCTCTTATCCAAAGATTCAAGTCACAGTGGCGAGCGCAAGACGGTGAGACAATAGAACAAGTTATCTCCAACGCCTCGAAGGTGGCACAGTTCGTCCCTCGAATGTGGGGCGTCGCTGAACTTGACCAAAATGAACATGTTTTCGTTTCTTGGACCAGGCACCGGGATGATAAATCAGACGAAGAGTACGTTATCACCTGGAAGGTCGCACTCGACGGGACGATTGAACTTGCTTCGCCCTACGCAAAGCCGATGGAATTGGGCTGGCGCGCCTTCGCGCTCTCGTTGATCGCCAGTGAAGTCAAGGATGGCGAAAGGGACGCAAATCTTGGCTTTCTGCATGACCCGGCCAACTTCAACTTTGTGACGACCACGCAAGGCCGGCTCGGCGATCTTCTGCGGCAGGGCCGCTGCACTATCGTTGATCCAGTTGGAGTGGACTACTTGCCGAAGCAGAATGACAAGCCGACCGAGAAAGGTGATCTGTGGCGCGTTTTGCTTGTGGTGAACTGTAATATCCCAGGGCCCCGTTATTTTACATACAACGGGGTCATCACTTTCGAGAAGAGCGAAGGACAAGATTGGGAGCCGCAATCCTCCTTTGCCAAGCGTATCGCGGCTTTTCCTCCTGGCTCCTGGTTCTCTCACTTGGAGCCAAAGGAACGGGAAGAGTAGAGGGGAGCGAAAGGCCTCGGCAAATGATCGCGCAGAGCAAGATCGCGCCGCAGCTCCTTAAAGCCGAATGCCTCAGAGAAACGGCAAGACATATCAGCTCTAAAATCTCCGGTGTTTACGCGTTGAACAGTCGCGAGCCTTTCCCGCGGCCTTCAGCCGGCCATCAAAAAAATGGGGAGCACGATTACCTCCGACTCTTTCTGCGAGGAGTCGAGCTCAGCGGCGCGTGCCGTCTTGCGAGAAGTGGCTTGACCTCGGCGCACCCCACGCAGTGGGAGGACACCATTTGCGAGAGAACCAGCTCTCCATGCCAATCTTCACGGGACCGGGCCTGCAGATGCTTCGAGCTCAAGCCCGATCCGGGGCGCGAACCGCGCATCGCGCGACTGACTGGCACCCGCAAGAGCGTGAGCATTCCGACGCCGAGGCGGCACGCCGGATCGAGTGCCGCGACGAAACCGGTTAATAGGGTAATGGGGCAGTGTTAGCAGCCCCGGCATACCCCCTGACCAACCGGTCCTTTTCTGAGTGCCCCCAACCAGGAGTCCGGAGCCGTGCGCGAGGCATCGAGGACCGGACTGAGGTCGGCGGCTAGATTTCCTCGCGCGCATTCGTCTGCGCATCATAGATCCGGATTTGAAGCATGGGAAAACGCTTCTTTAGTTCTGCTCCACCCGCCCTGGCGCCGTCTTTGGTTGCGAATTCAGCTCTGACTCGGCCATCCACGTCAAGCGCGTAAGAAGAGACCGGCAATTCCCGGGGGCTGCAACCATTTCATTTCCATTGGGTGAGGTGGTTGAGAATGATGTGTAGCTTGAATCGGCTGAACCGCACCAGAGCTACCTGCTCGGGTGCCGCGATGGGCCAACTCATGTTGTGGATTGACGCCTCGCACCGAATGGCATCAGGACGGCAGTCGCGATCGTCCGAACACGCGGGCGGCTTACCCCTCGCCGGTGCGTATACGACGAAGCCATGGCTCCACATGGTTGTTCTTAAATTTCCCTGGCGCAAACGCACGTCCTTGCGCGGCTTGCTGGGCAAATCTCCACATGTGATCACGGGGAAGCATACTACGAAATGGCGGCCGCGATTGAATCCGGGCCTTCTACGAACGGGGCCGCGGCACCACGAACGATTATGGTGCAGCGCAGAGGTGCAAAAAGCCACAATGCGATTGACATCAACGACCATCCCGGCGGGTTCTCCGAAAGAGCGCTCCGGGTTTTGCGCGGTTTGCGATTCACTTGCGCAGCAAGCGTTGAGCTGAACTCCGTGGCGCCTTTCGTCCAAATCTCAGACAGGGCGCGAGACCAGATTTCTTTCGAACTTAGTCTTTTCGTGACAAGAATTTAAAATGTCATCGCCCTCGCCGAAACCGTCGGCAGCCTTCTGTCTGCCGATGGGGGTTGGCACAACGCATACAGGCAGCTCCTCCAGGCCTGACTTCCACTCGACCGTCAAATTTCACAGGCGCATTTCTTCTTCAATCGCGTGAGAAACAGCGTTCCGAGGTTCGGCTTTCTCCCGCATACCGAGTTGGCGGCTGAGCGATGGGGATCTCCTCCTCAGGCCGAGAGGGTGCAGTGCGCGACCAGTGAGTGAGACCGGCGATCGATGCTCGACGGATACCGCGACACGCACACCGGAAGAAATCGCTTGAACCTCACGCAGCGTCAGGTCGTAGCTTGGAAATGACGGCCAAGCTTTCATAAAGCGACCGTCGAAAGATGCGGCCCAATAACGGACATAGTGCGTTTAAGCAGTCGAATGTGGCGGCGCCGGATCGTGCGTGAACATGAATCAAGAGCGAAAGGTTATTGTCGGGATGAAACACCGCGTAATGGTGGTCGCATTGTTCGCTGTCATCACATCTCCGGTCTGTGCGGCGAAGCTCAGCGGCCCTCCGCGCATCCTCGACGGCAATACGATCGAGCTCGAGAAAACCAAGCTTCGGCTCTCAGGCATCGACGCTCCTGAGACTGACCAGATTTGCCTCGACGCACGCGGCCGGAAATGGGCTTGCGGCGTAGCTGCTCGCGACGAGCTTATCAAGCATTCGAACGGACGAACGTGGGATTGTCATACCACAGGAGTTGATGAATACGGCAGGTCGCGCGGCAGTTGCTTCATCGAAGGCGAGAACGTGAACGCCTGGATGGTACGCTCGGGCTGGGCACTATCATCGGGTCCATCTAACCATACCTACGCAATCTACGAGTTGGTGGCGAGTACAGCCTATGCGGGGCTGTGGTCGGGGGCGTTCATCGCGCCCTGGGACTGGCGTCGCCGCAACAAGGGGACGGTCATCATCGGCGCGAGCTCGGTTCCGATCGACGCTCAGGAACTCCTGCTCGGATCCGCGCTGCTATCGGACCCGCCCTCGTCAGAGTGTCTGATAAAAGGCACCGTGGACCGCAACGGCGAGCGCATTTACCACTTGCCCGGGCAACTCGGTTACGAACAAATCGACATGACGAAGAAGTCCGGTGAACGCTGGCTCTGCAGCGAAGCGGAAGCCGAAGCCACCGGGTGGCGCAAAGCCGCGCGATGAGGTGAGATGCATTCAGGCCATTATCCGAATATGTCCTATCTGACCAAGATCGCGCCTTCGCGCCGCTCGCTGTTGCTGTTCGCTGTTTCGGCGGCTTGCCTGCGGCTTGACAACAACATTGTCGATGCGAAGGAAGCAAAAACGCCGCCCAAGCCGGATAACCTGCTCTCGCCGGATGCTGCCCTGAAGCGGCTAATGGAAGGGAACGATCGTTATGTCCAGGGCGTATCACCAGGCGACGATTTTACGCGCGAGCGCTTTGTTTTGGTGGACGGGCAAAATCCATATGCCGCGATTCTGAGCTGCGCCGATTCTCGCGTGGCGCCTGAACTTGTCTTCGGCAGCGGACTTGGTGATCTGTTTGTGTGCCGCCTCGCCGGCAACTTCGCCAACGATGACACGCTCGCCAGTATGGAATATGCGGTCGCCGTGCTGAACACGCCGCTGATCCTGGTACTTGGCCACGATCATTGCGGTGCGATTGACGCCACGATCAAGTCGCTTCACGACGATAAGCCGCCGCCGGGGCACATTTCATCCCTCGTCGCTGCGCTTGCGCCTGCAGTAAAAGCATCTCGCCAGCAAACCGGTAACACGTTCGCAGAAGCAACCCGACAAAATGTAGTCGATAATGTCAACAAACTCAAATCGACGGGGCCGATTCTGAACGCGGCAGTTGAGCAGAACAGACTGAAGGTCGTCGGGGGGCTGTATCGGCTCGACACCGGCAGGGTCGATTTGCTGAGCTAGTGCTGGCACCTTCGCGCGGTCCGCTGGTCGTTTGCCGCCTGATACAGGGCTTCGTCGAGGTCCGCGCAATTCGCGTGCATCGGCTGCATCAAATGCACCGAATACAATCCGCTCCACAATTGTTATAGCTTTGGGAAGATCTTTGGTATGCGCGGCCTCTTAATCCTCCTTGTGTTCTACGTGCTCATGTTGGCAACGCGAGGCCAGCACCAAGAAGCACTCATATCGCGGCCAACAGTATTCATGCCTGCACGTTAATGCGCTAGGCGGACCAAGGGGGGTTCAAGCGGCAGATCGCGGTGCGAGGCATGCAGGGTCTGAGCTCTCGGCCTCCGGAACACGCGACAATTCCGGCACACTCTCACTCCCGATCCGCCAAGCAATCTATGGTCCTGCTTATGATTACCAGGCTCAGCCAGCGCCGAAGATCAAATAGCGCAGGATTACGACCACCATGACTAACTAGCCGACCGACGTAAAAAAACGCTACTCGCGTCGGCATCGGAGGTCTCTCCTGCATCAGCGATTTGGTAGACCGCCAGTGTTGGCGGCCGTATCCCGCGGATGTCAAAGCCGCACGCTAGTACGGAGGCGAGCCGCATCGCGCGGGCGTTATCGCCCACGTCGTAAGGAATAATCTGAGAGTTCGAACGCTCGAGCGCCCGCACACAACAAGCTGATGATGCGTAAAGTCGACCAGATCGGTCAGGCGTTGCTGCCGCTCAGGCTCCTCAACGACGGTAAATTGCACCGTTGGTAATCTCAGGAGGTCGGAGCGGGTCTGAAACTCCGGGAGGCAAGCCGAGCCCGACCGGTCTGCGGTCGAGGTCCACTTCAGTCGCTCTCCTCCCGCCGTGTTCGGTTGATGACATCTTGTGCCTGGAATCAGACACGGGAGGCGCGAGCATCCTGCTGGCGCGGCACGGGCCACGTCGTCTCGCTCGATTCAGACACGACCGGCAGACGATGATTGATGGCACGTCGATTGCTGGGACATGGAAAAGAGCCGCAGGCTTGGGCGACTTCGCGGTCGCTAAGTCAGGAATTCACAACGTGGTTCGAGTCGGCCGGGGCCCAAGTGTGACAAATCGTCCGTTGGAGACGACATGACAAGAACGAGCGCTGCCGTCAGCCGTCGGAGACATAGTACAGCAGAGGCGGATCGATCTCGCCGCCGCATGTCGGCTGCATTGCGGGTTCAGCCTCAATGACAACTTCGACGTCTCCGTCAGCCTTCCCGGCCCTCAAAACCTTTTCCTTGAGCCAATCCGCTCGTGGTGCGGTTTGGACTGGCAACCGGCTGCAATCGCATCAAAGTCGAGTATCAATTGCGACAGTTTCGCTCCCTTCCGGCTCGGATTTCAATTCGGCCGGTTTCGCCATGCGCGCGCAATCCATATCAATGACGCGCGTCGTCGATCGGCTCAAGACACCGAGGACAGTTTATGAACGCTCCACCAGAGACGATCACTGCAGAAACCGACGCTACGGCTGCGACCTGGGATAATCTGTCGCCGCTACTGATCGATATCCGCGCGCGTCGAAACGAGTTCGCCCGCGCGCAGAAGATTCCCGGCGAGATCATCGAGGGCTTCAAGCGCGTTGGCGTCTATCGGGCTATGGCCGCCAAGCGATTCGGCGGCGAGGAGCGAACGCCGGCTGATTTTTGTCGCCTGATCGAGCGCATTTCCGAAGCCGACGGCTCCGCCGGTTGGGTCGCCAGCTTCGGCGATGGAGCTCGCTACCTCGCTGCTCTTCCGGACGACACGCTTCGCAAGGTATACGCGAATGGACCTGACGTGGTGTTGGCAGGTGCGGTTTTCCCACTCCAGCCCGCCAGGCGAAGCACCGACGGATTTGTCGTGAACGGCGTATGGCCATTTGCCAGCGGCTCACCGGGCGCGGACCTGATAGGCGTTGGCATCACTGTGGAAGACGATGCAACCGGTGGCCTTGTGCGTGTAGCCGTAATGCCGGCCAAGAAGGTGACAATCCGCCCCAATTGGGACGTCATCGGCCTGCAAGGCACCGGCAGCCACGACGTCGTTGTCAACGATGTCATTGTGCCGGAGGAATGGACCTTGATCCGCGGCGGTCCGCCGACACTCGACGGGCCGATCTATCGTTATCCGTCCGTGGCTTTCGCTGCGCAGGTGCATGCGATTGTCGGCATCGGTATTGCGCGCTCCGCGCTAGACGAGGTGATCGCCATGGCCGGAAGCCGCGCCTCGATCACTGGAGCGCCCGTGATGGCAGAGCGCGGCTATGTCCAACTGGAGATGGCAAGAGTCGAAGCCATGCTGCGTTCCGCCCGTTCCTTCTTCTATGAGGCTACCGAGGAGCTGTGGAAGGAAGCGCTCAAGGGTGCGGTAAACCCGAGCACGGCGATGCTGATGCGACTCGCCGCGACGAACGCCGCGCGGCAGAGCGCTGAGGTCTGTAGGATTGCGAGCGGTCTCGCTGGAAGTGGGTCGCTCTCTACCACCAGCAACCTGGCGCGCGCCATGTGCGACAGCTTCGTGGTTGCCCAGCACGCAGCTCTAAACGAGGGAACGCTCCAGAGCGCCGGCCGACTCCTGCTCGGAAGCGCAGCACAGCCGGGCTTTCCATGAAGTGGTTCACCCATTGTCTATCTGGCGTGCTTATGGGCGAAGTAAGCAACACGTGAGAGGTTCGGGCACGATCGCGCCGGATAGTGACTGGATGGTGGTCGAAAAGCGCGTGTCTGTCCCTGTATCGGCCTACAGACGTCGCTCGCCCCTTTCACTAGTCAGCTTCTCGAAAGCCCACCTTCCCAGAATTCGAACCTGGTCTCTAGACGTCGATGCCGCCTGTGACTGGGCTGGTGACGAACCTTGTACTCGCTCGACGGATCGGCAAGAGAAGCTGTTCGCCAAGGAAGCATTATGGCTTCCAATCGGATGAACGGCGGCGCACGGGATTCCTCCAGCGCCTTCATCAAGAAAAGTCGTCTGCAAGCTGGCCATGCCATTTCGGACAACCAACAGGACGCTTCAAAATGATGACCTGAGGACTTGATCTTCTGGAAACGACGAACGCATACGACATCACACCAGATATCCCGTGAAATATACCTTGAGTGCTCGCGTGTGCAAGCCGATTCAAGAACAGAATGCGAGGCACAGGTCGAACGCTGGCGGGCCCCTGAGCTGCCTGTGAGGAGTCGCCGGCTTGGATTTTTGCGGATGAGCTAAAAAGGCCTTGAATCGCACGTGACGTCACGATGTACCATGCGAAATAGCTGACGAGGATGGCCGGCAAATCGGAGCGGCCAGCGCCTTGCTGGAGACGATGATGCCAATGCGGTCGATGTTGTGTGCAGCAGAGGGCCCTCGCGTGCGGGATCACGCGAACGGGCTCCGAGTGCTCGCATGGGAACAACAACGTACTTCGTCCCAGCCCAGGGGAAGCTGGGTTTCTGCGCTCTGCGGCCGACACGTTGACGCCGTTCGCAGCTGCGGATCGTCACTGTTCGGCGCCGCTCAATTTATCACCATGGCTTCGACGATCCTCAGGACAACGCACAATACATCCTTCAAGAGTTGTGCGAGCCAGTGTTGAGCTGCATTCGGTCAATATCGTCTGACAGAAAGGAAAAGGTGCCGGATTTCTCCGACCATTGATCCTTTCGTAATTAGAATTTGCGGTGTTTTGCCGCAAATAACCGTCGGCAGTTCTCCCTCTGTCGGCGACTGACTTCGGCCCGGCTATCGAAATGAGGCCGGGCCTTTTTTTGCCACCGATCAACGACCGTTTGGACTCCTCTGGCCCACGGTATCTGATGATTGCGAAGGGTTAGGAGACAGAGATAAACGTAAGATTGAGCGGGAGGATAGTTCATCACGTCCTGAAATCGATTGATCCGATCCTAGCGCCCGAGCTGCTCTGGCTGCTCGCCTCCATGGGCCATGGCGACGACCTCTTCGCCGTCGACGCCAACCACCCGGCCACCCCCGGCTCTGCTCGGAGCGCCTGATCCAGGTCCCGGGCATGAGTATGGAGAAGACTGTCCGCGCCATCCTAACGCTCTATTCGCTCGCCGATTTCGTCGATCCGCGCGCGTGATGACGCCGGTCGATGATCTCGACCGCGTGCCCGGACGCACTCACGATGCCGGCCGAGATCGAGCGCTCGGTCGGTCGCCCCATCCGTCGCGACAAGCTCTCACGTCCGGATTTTCTCGCGCTACGGCTTCCGGTTTCGGCGTGGTGCAGGTGGGTGACGGCACGGATATGCGCGCTTTCTGATCAGGAAGGGCGTGATCAGCTAAGAGAACAATTCTGCGCAAGATTGCACAGGACTCTGCACCCAAATTTGAATGGCCTCCGCGCAACCGACCGATTATTGTAGATCCATGTCGCGCCTTGTGTGTCTAACTGCTACTATCATCCTGTCGCTGCTGCCGGTCGTCGCGCACGCTGCGTCAATTCAAAAGCGGCCCAAGCCTGTCTGGCAAAGTTACGGCTTCCTGCCCGGCTATCGCCAGCCGCTGAGCAACAGCATTCCGCTCTACAAGCAGAAGGACGCGATGCGCCGGCTCTCTCGCGCCGACCGGCGCCACTGGTATATTGATCCGGTTCCTCAGTACTACGGTTGGGATGGCGAGTGGCACTATTTCGGCCGCCCCGGCTTCCACGGCGGCCGCTACAATGGCGGCAGTTTCGGGCCGTGCTGGACGCGGACGCCGATCGGGCCGATCTGGAATTGCGGGTGATCGGGCGGCGCGGCTAGGAAAAACTTTGGCCATCGCGCCGGGATTACGTCGAGGCGTTTACTGGCGTTCTCGCCGATTTTCGTCATCGCGCCGCAGCCGCACAGGCCGAGCGTGCTCGCAGATTCGATGATCAACTCCGCCTGCGGCAAATGAGCAGGCAGGTAACCGCGATTACGATGACGGTCTTGATCCGATCCGGCGCGAGATCGGCCGCTGATGATCGCGGCCGCCTTCTCCTGCGCCGTCGCCAGGGACGCCTTGCTGGACAATCGGCTGCTGCAGTTATGCTGGACGCCTCACGGCGATCCTCATATGGAACACATGCTTCAGCTCGCTTCCCATTGAGACAAGGAAATACGAGAACCGATGCAGTTGCTTTGGCATTTCTTCGAAGCAGTGCACCGGCTTACAAGAGGTCCGGACCAACAGCAGCTGTTCAGATGATTCAACGGTTCGAGCCCCAGCTGGCAGTGTTGATTCAAGTATACGAAACGCACCGACCTGCTGGCCACGAAGTCGTCGCTCGTGGCCGGCTCGCCAAATAACTGATTGTCAGAAACCCACCACCCGCCCGACGCCGACGTGATGCGTGCGGTCTGCAATGGCAGCCGGAAACCGGAGTGCCCGTTGGGCTACTGACATCCCCTCGCCAGCATGACCACCAGTTGTGCAGCTTTGGGTGGCATGGAGCGCGCTGGTCAAGTCCTCCAGCGATGAATGAGGCGCTCGATACGAGCAGCCACTAGAAGCGCGTATTTTTGAGCAATACATCACCTTCCACTGTGCGTGGATAGTGGGCCGCCACTTCGAATGATGGCAGCAGGTCCAGAATGGCTTGCAGGGACAACTGCCCTTCGTAGAGCTCGCGGTCGCTATATTCCGTGTAGATGAAGCGCGTGTTGCTCAAGGTCCGCATGCCGCCGGCGATAACATCGGCTTCGGCTCCCTGGACATCCATCCAGATGAAATCGACCGTGTTCAGCTCCGCCTCGCTGCACCAGTCGTCCAGCCGCCGCGTTTCAACCGAGACAGGGCGATCGAACCGAACCCAATCATACTCGGTAAGATGATTCTTCGGCCGGCGTATTGAGCCGGACAGGTCCCATTCCTTCGCATCACCATCTGCATTGCTCGGATGGAAGTCGATTATCCCGTTTCGATCACTGATCGCGATTTCAAGTAGCTTCACCTTATTGAGGGATGAGCCCAGCTTCTTCTTGAAGCGCGCGATCGCTCTGGGGTCCGGCTCAAAGCAGTAGAGCTGAGCTTGCGGACAGAGGTTGAGAAACTGTTGAGTATCGGTCCCGTCATTGCAGCCGATATCCAGGATGACTGGATTCGGCTTCTGAAGAAGTGAGGCGATGTACTGGTGGACTTCTACAGAGGACACAGGTGCTTTTTCCATTGGGCGCGCAGATCGCGTGAATTTCGAACTTCGAAGCCGCAATCACACGACAGACGGGCCGGCACAACGTATATCAACGTATATAATTGATATGCCCCTCACTCCCCTTGATCCATGACGGATATTTGGATGCCATCGACATCAAAAGGGAAACCTCTCGGACCGACAGGTGCAGCGACTGCCCTGCAATGCAAATTGCCGCTCGCTGTCTGGAGACGCGCCAACTGCAAGTCAGATCGTCGTCTCCGGTTCGCCTTTCGAAGCGGCGGAAAGATCGGCTTCGCTCGAATGTCAGCCGCCGGCTTCTCTCTGAAGCGGGCCAGCAGACTGATCTCTCGTGCGCACCAATAGCCAATCACCTCGATCACGGTTGCGGCAGGGCGAGATGTGCTCTGCCGACTGACCGCGGCCATTCCAGATTCGCTGACGCAATGTGCGAGCCACCCCAGTCCTCGGAATCATCTGCTCTTCGGAGAAGACCGTACGCGCCCCCCGACGCACGCGTTTTTGCGCGCAAGCAAAACTGCGCGGCGGTCGTCGCAGATCTCCTCTACTGGTAGCAGACCTTGCGGCGGATCTCCGCCAAATCAAAGCTGGCCCAGCCGATCCGCCATGCCGTCTCTCGGCGTGCGAACACTTTCCACCGATGGCGGTCGAACGCGCCTGCAACAATTCAAACAAGCTCTTCGCAGGCAGCGACGCGGCGACAAACCTTGGCAGCCACCGCAACGCTGCCGCAAACAACGGAAACAATGTCGATCCATGCGCTAAAATTCAGATACTTCAGCAGTTGGCCAACGGCTTACCCAATAACGAAATCGACGCGCTTATGCCATGGACCAACGCCGTCTGACGGCCTCCGCTTGCCGCTTGCGTACTACCAAGCCGCTACGAAGTCTCGCCGCACACGGGCCCGGGCCTATGTCTTCACCTCGAGATTCCACATGCCTTATCGTTGTGTTCGCGTACGCTCTCCCGATGCTTGCGAGGTCGGTGATCAGGCATTGAGCGTTGTTGAGCTGCCGATCTCGGCCCATCAATATAGATGGGACCGACCTCCAGCTCAATTTTTCGATGAGCCGTCATCTGCAACTTAGCTACTGCCGGTTTGCGTCTGCCACAAGCGAGCATAAGCGCTTTCAGCCAGCAGATCAGTATGCCTGCCCTCCGCAACGATGCGGCCGCCGTCTAAGACGACGATCTTATCGGCATCACAGATGGTACTGAGTCGGTGAGAGATGATCACGATGGTCTTTCCGGCCCGGCGCAAATCCTGGAGGAGCCCGTGCACACTGGCTTCGGCAACCGAGTCTAGTCGTTCATTACCTGCCAAGCAGCTACGGCTGCGAACATGCTCGCAACAACTGCTGCATATAGACAGAGACACCACCTCCCGAACTCGCAGCTACTTCGTCAGCGAGAGCAACCTTCTCTGAGATCGTCCTGCCGCAGAGCGACGGCCTCTTAGCAACGCAAGTCGAACGCAATATTTGCGCCATAGCTATGGCGCGAAAGCGCTTCGTTCCGCAAATAAGTTTCCGAAAGAGCCTGAGGCGAGCCGGCCTGCGCCACCGCTCGAAATACGCGGAGCGTCGGTCGGTGTAAGGGCCGCCAAGTTGAGGAACCCTGGGATCAACCGGGTGTTCCGACGAAACGCAATGTCGTTTTCGCAACAGCTTGGCGGACTGTGTACCTGAGGGCGTTTGCTTCCGGACAAAGACACGCGCAGACCAGGCAACGATTCAGCAGAACTGCAGGCTTGATCGTTCAGCTCATTTTGGCCTGACTCTTGCTATAATTGGGCTCGTCACAATGTGACTATCTCCAACCTGTTCAGACGCTCAGGAGACTTGTATGAATTTCCGTCCGCTTCACGACCGCGTCGTGGTCAAGCGCATCGACGCCGATGAGAAGACCGCTGGCGGCATTATCATTCCCGACACAGCCAAGGAAAAGCCTTCGCAGGGCGAAGTCATTGCAATTGGCCCGGGCGGCCGCGATGAGACCGGCAAGCTGATTCCGATTGACATCGAGGTCGGGGACCGCGTTCTGTTCGGCAAGTGGTCTGGCACCGAGGTCAAGATCGACGGCCAGGACCTGCTGATCATGAAGGAGAGCGACGTGATGGGCGTTCTCACCGATGTGTTTTCCACGAAGAAAGCCGCCTAACCCAGCCCTCGCACAGCTCCCCCCCTGACGAGCGCCCGCCGGGCGCGCTGAAGGATGAGAAAATAAGAACTGAGGAATTCTTTATGTCAGCCAAAGAAGTCAAATTCGGAGTAGACGCGCGGGACCGCATGCTGCGCGGCGTCGACATCCTCGCCAATGCCGTGCAGGTCACGCTCGGTCCGAAGGGCCGCAACGTCGTACTCGACAAGTCGTTCGGCGCGCCTCGCATCACCAAGGATGGCGTTGCCGTCGCCAAGGACATCGAACTCGACGACAAGTTCGAGAACATGGGCGCCCAAATGGTGCGCGAGGTGGCTTCGAAGGCGGCGGACGCTGCCGGCGACGGCACCACCACCGCGACCGTCCTGGCCGCCGCGATTGTTCGCGAAGGCGCCAAGTCGGTTGCCGCCGGTATGAACCCGATGGACCTCAAGCGCGGTATCGACCTCGCGGTCGAGGCGGTCGTGGCCGACCTCGAAAAGAACTCGAAGAAGGTCACCTCGAACGACGAGATCGCCCAGGTCGGCACTATCTCGGCCAATGGCGATGCCGAGATCGGCAAGTTCCTCGCTGACGCCGTGAAGAAGGTCGGCAACGAAGGCGTCATCACCGTCGAAGAAGCCAAGTCGCTCGAGACCGAGCTCGACGTCGTCGAGGGCATGCAGTTCGACCGGGGCTACATCTCGCCCTACTTCGTCACCAACGCCGACAAGATGCGCGTCGAGATGGAGGACGCCTACATCCTCATCAATGAGAAGAAGCTCTCCTCGCTGAACGAGCTGCTGCCGCTGCTCGAGGCCGTGGTGCAGAGTGGCAAGCCGCTTGTCATCGTCGCCGAGGACGTCGAAGGCGAAGCGCTTGCCACCCTCGTCGTGAACCGCCTGCGTGGCGGCCTGAAGGTCGCGGCCGTCAAGGCTCCGGGCTTCGGCGATCGCCGCAAGGCCATGCTGCAGGACATCGCGATCCTGACCGGCGGCCAGGCGATCTCGGAAGACCTCGGCATCAAGCTCGAGAACGTCACGCTCAACATGCTCGGTCGCGCCAAGAAGGTGATGATCGACAAGGAGAACACCACGATCGTCAACGGCGCCGGCAAGAAGGCCGACATCGAGGCGCGCGTGGCCCAGATCAAGGCGCAGATCGAGGAGACCACCTCGGACTACGACCGTGAGAAGCTCCAGGAGCGTCTGGCCAAGCTCGCCGGCGGCGTCGCGGTGATCCGCGTCGGCGGCGCGACCGAGGTCGAGGTGAAGGAGCGCAAGGATCGCGTTGATGACGCGATGCATGCGACCCGCGCGGCTGTCGAGGAAGGCATCCTGCCGGGCGGCGGCGTCGCCCTGCTCCGGGCTTCCGAGCAGCTCAAGGGTCTGCGCACCAAGAACGACGACCAGAAGACCGGCGTCGAGATCGTCCGCAAGGCGCTGTCCTGGCCGGCCCGCCAGATCGCGATCAACGCCGGTGAAGACGGTTCGATCGTGGTCGGCAAAGTCCTCGACAACGAGCAGTACTCTTATGGCTTCGATGCGCAGACAGGCGAGTATAGCAACCTTGTCTCCAAAGGCATCATTGACCCGACCAAGGTCGTGCGCATCGCAGTCCAGAACGCCTCCTCGGTGGCGGCGCTGCTGATCACGACGGAAGCGATGGTTGCCGAGCTGCCGAAGAAGGCCGGGGCTGGTCCAGCAATGCCTCCAGGCGCCGGCATGGGCGGTATGGACTTCTGATCCACTCTCTCAAAGTATCGATGACATGTAAAACCCTGGCACGAATGCCAGGGTTTTTGCTTCGGGCGAGCTTGCAACGTAGCCCTTGCAAGCCGCGCCAAAGGCCCAACCCATCCGCCTATCCGTATGAACGGCGGTCGGGCCCAGACTTAATTTAAGTGGGCCTGTCGCTATTTCAGTCTCACGAAGCTGCCTCTGCTAAGCGTTTGAACCCTTCGTCTGGGCCTTATCCGGCGCCGCCTACCCGCTTTCGACCTTCTTGCCTACTTCCCCGTCCTGACGCGTGGTCCCAAGCGCCCAATGCCCTTTCCTGCAGTTTCGCACTTACATCTCATGGCGAGAGGGCTTGTTTGAAACCCCTCAGCGAGAATGCTCATTGTCAAAAACCACAAGATGTCCTGCGGAAGTGCCATGATTTAGTGTACGCTTCATTTTTGTCCTCGCGGATGGGCTCCGCGTCGCCTACCGGGCCCCTGAACTCCGCCGCAGGGTCCTACCGTGATATCTTGTTTTACAGAGTGTGTGTCAGAGGTTGCGCAATTGATTCTGTTGAGCATACGGCCAGGCAGATCACGGGGAATGACTTTTGAGGATGCAGCGGGACCGAACTTTGGACTACCCAGAAGTAGAGTTTTACGACTTTTGCAGCGAGGCCGAACTTTGGACCATCCAGAACTAGAGCTTTTCGCTGTGATCACGTTGGCGGGCTGGATGCGCCGACGTGGTTTTGCAGCAAAATCGTCGCTCTGTTGCCGATGGCGTCATGGGGCCGTTCTTCGTTGTAGTATCTGCGCCAAGATCTGCAAGACTGAGGAACTGATCGGTCCTGAGATCGGCCCGGAAGCAAAGGTGGCCGCAATAAACCCCGGCCCCGACAACGTGCTTATACTGCGCTTGCATCCACACTATACCAATGTGTAGCCAAGCTAGCCACGCGGATGAATTGGCACGGAGCGGGCCCGGGTTCATTGTCGAACTTATGGCTATGTATACTCAGGTTTATGCCCAATTCGGTGAGGCGCAGGAACGCACAGCTGAGCGCCGCGCAGCTGCACTATACTCCGGTTTGATCGCTGATCTCAGTCAGCTGAATTTCGCAGACGCGGATGACCGCCGAGCATTCCCTCCAACCCTACACAGCATCTTGGCAAGGCATGGACTGTTCGGGCTCACCGCACCAGGAGAGCACGGCGGATTAGCTCTTCCCTTGCAAGAGGCCATCGACCTCATCTCCGCCACTGCATCCTTCGATGTCTCCGCTGCCTCTACCCTCGTCATCCATAACTTCCTAGCCTTGCCCTGCATCGAAGCGGCACCGCACATCCCCGAACAAAAGCATATCATTTGGGGTGCAACACGCGGCGATCTCTGCGCTTTCGCTTTGACCGAGCCTCGAGCTGGCTCTGCCCCGAGGCATATAGAAGCTTCGGCTCTCATGCGCGAAGATAAAGTTCGGATCTCTGGCCGCAAGATCTGGATCGGCCTCGCTGACTGGGCTCGCTGGATCGTTTGCTTTGCTCGCGCGTCTGGTCCCGATGCGAAAGGTCGGCTCGTTGGTGTACTCGTTGACAGGCAGGCTCAAGGGCTAAAGGTCACGCACGAGCATCGCACACTGGGTCTACGCGGCATTATTCAGAATACGCTGGAGTTTCAGGATGTCGAGGTGCCGCGTGCTTACGTGCTCTCTCGCGATCAAGACGGCTGGGGCGCGGCGTCATCTAGTATGAACCGCGGCCGTATCGGTGTGGCTGCTATGGGTCTTGGAGCGCTTGAGCGCGCTATCCAGCTCGCAGCCTCTTATGCAAGCCATCGTCGACTCGGTAAACTGCGTATGATCGAGAACAGCTACATCGAGCAGTTATTTGGGCAGATGGTGCTGCGGCGGGAAGTCGTGAAGGCGATGCTGGTAGCATCCTGCCGACTTGTTTCAGCGCAGGGCGCGCCCAACGTTTACCTTGCGTCGGCAACGAAGGTTTTGTCCTCGGAGTGGTGCGGTCTTGTCGCTGATCAATGCGTCCAGCTGTTAGGTGGCCGCGGTTACGATGAGGGAACGCCTTTAGCCAAAATCTATCGAGACGCTCGTATCCTCCGCATCTTCGAAGGTCCGACTGAGGCGCTCTTATCACATCTCGGCCGCTGCCTCCTCTCTAAAGCCACCCGTGATGAAATAGCCGATCTCTTTCGATCGGTTGGTGCGGCATCAGTCCATGCTGCTACAATTGAGGAGCTCTCTGGGCTCGATGAGACAGACGGTGCCGTGCTGATCTATGCGGGTTGGCTCACCACATTGGGACTGGCAAACGCTGTCGTGTCTGCTGGTTGCTTCTCTGTCTCAGCTTGCGCCGCAGCAGCGGCTGACCTGGTCAGTTCCGAACTGGCAACTCTCCGTACTCGCGCGCCGGCACGGCAATCTGTCGAAGTCCGCAATCGGGCCAGTCGGACTCTGACCACCTTCCTTCAAGACGCGGCTTGTTCTATTCGCTCACCTGTTCTCACAGACGATTACCTTAAACTGGTGCAGTATGTCTGAGATTTAGTGGATGCCGGACGTCTTTCCACCTGGTGGTCCCGCGCGCGACGATGCGACTCCCGAAAGCCGAAGCATCCCTGAGCACTGCCACGTCTAAATCCCGCAGGCTCTGCTATGAGGGCCTAACCTAATCTCGCTCGGGGCAGCGCGCCGCCGCAGCAACGCGTTCGCGTTCAGGAGGCCCCGACACCGCTCCTCGACCCGCTGCCGCCCCACAAGGGTGGGCCGCCTCGATTCATGCGCAACGCGCTGGCGAATGCCGGCAAAAGTGGGCTTACCGTGGCTCCGCCTTGATCGCCACCGCACTTATTCAGCATGATCCCGAGGCTGCACGAACGCAGTGGCGGACGTCGCCGACCAACTCCGTCCCAAGCTGCCCAAGCTCGCAGGTTCCCTTGACGAGACTGAGACCGATGTGCTCGCTCACAGACGTTCCCGCCCCAGCACCGACCGAACTGCACTCCACCAGCCCGATCGAGGGCTCAACGGCGAGATCAATCGGCGGACTGAGATGGTCGGCATCTTCCCAATGAGGACGCCATCGTCCTCCTCATCGATGCAATCCTGCCCGAACAGAACGACGAATGAGCCGTCCAGCGCGCCCGTTACATGACGCTGGAAGCCATCGCAACTTTGAGCGATGATCCCACCGTCAAGCCTACCGGCAATCGCCAGCTGACCTCCCCCGCTCCAGCCGCTGGACGCCGTGACCCGCCGCCAGTTGCACCATGACATGGGACAGTATCTCATCGTATCATCTACGTGACGCCCGGCCACAAATCGAGAAAGAGGAGTCCGTGAACAGTAAGCGTAGATCGGATCCCGTTTTGACTGGCGCTTCACGGTTATTTTGGCCCGCGTGATGCGCTGACGCGCCTTCCATTTTCCGGACAATGCGGAGACACCGGCCTCGAGCGCTATCCGGTCGATGAAGTGGCGATCGAATCTCTCTGGGCCGCACGGCCGCATATGTTCGTGCTCGGGACGAGAGGGGTCACCTATGACATCGAGGTATTCCGACATAGTCCGATACACCGCCGACATCTTCCGGAGGACAACGACCGACGGCATCGAGTGAGAGTGGAAGGCCGTTCGTTGGCCTGTTGTCGGATCACTTTTCGCGCTTGATCGGATGGGCCCAGCTGTCGTCGAAGTCGCAGAGAAAATGGATCGTCTTTCGTGAATGGTCTCGCAGAGCCGCGCCTTGCAAACATCGATGGGCTTCTGCTGACACCTTCCGCGGCACATGGCATATGCGAGTTTCACGACCTCTTTGAAGAGATCGGCTTGTGTCTATGCTTGACCATACCCTTGAACGTCCGCTGGAGAGACGCGTGAGTTCCAGACAGGAGGGCATCGACCCACACCGGCCGCTTTCGTTTTATGAATCGCGTCGGGTTCGTCAGCTTTCAGAAAGCTAGTCCGTGTACAATGCCGTTGAAGTTAGCAGCGCGTGGTAGGGACAGCGCTTGCCCTGTGTATGCGTGGGGCTTTTGGGCGCCGAGTCACGTTTCTGCTAACTTCAATCAGTGCGGGCGTGGCAGGGACAGCGTCTGATCCATCCAGCCCGACCAGCGCCGAGTCGCGCCCGCGCTGCCTCCGGTGTGAGACTGGGATTATATCTAAACCACCGGGCGACGTCTTCCAGATCAAACTAATAGTCTGCTTGCGCGCGCTCCGCAGAGAGAGGCTCCGGGTCGCATGTCACCTGGCATTATCCGGGAAGTAAATTGTCAAACGACCTTGTAGTCAAGCTCGGTGCAGAGTTTGACCGTCAGGCTTGGCACGAACACAGTGCATAGTGTTATCACTGCTTCGGTTCCGGTTTTGAGGTCTTCACCAGAGCCGGACGTCAGCGGAAGTGCAGCGGCGAGGACAAGGCGCGGGATTGTTGCGGAGCTCGTGGCGAGCGTCGGCTCGATCGTGCGCTGGTGCGACGGCATGCATTGTCCTCGACAGCAGCTAGTTGGCTGGCGAGGTCAGTAGAGAAGTAGCCGGCGACGATTCCGAAGCAGACGAAATGCAACTTGTGCCGGCCGTGTTGGATGGGTGATGCCCGCCCTTAGCCCTGAGCGCAAGGGCGAAAACCGCCGAACCCTACGCGAGGAGCTTAACCAGTTTTCAGGGAAGCTCTAGACCAACGGGCCAACGGTCCTGCTTGAGTCCAAGCGCAGCCCATTCAGGCTTTGACGCGCGAGGGCACGAGCTCATGAACCTGAGTGACCGGCCAGCCTCTCTCTGAATATTCTCCTCTCGCTACACTACTTCCAGAGAGCTTCCGTCGAGCGTGCCCCTCCAACGTCCGAAGGGCCGCGGTGAGCTCCGCTACCACGTCGGGCGCACGTTCAGGGTGCCCCAATCCGTCTTCCCTGCCGTGGATGCGGCTTTCCGGCATGGAATCGGCAAGGTCCGTTGGAACCTCCGAAACACTCACGTGATCCTTTGTGTGACGACCGTCGATATATCAAGTTCGTTCGGCGGCTTGCTGTAACGGTCGGCAAGACTTTCGAACAAATCACCCATCTGATCTGGCCGAACAGTAAACTCTCCATAATTAGGATCAAAGAGGGTCGTCATTCCATTCGATGTCGACGTTGCAAGCATGTGCGAGCCACCTTCCGCGAAACGCAAGCTGACCAAATAGATCGATGGATCGTGCGTGACCTCGTTCACGATCTGGCGCGAAGATGTACCAAACTCATATCGCGTTTCTTCGGCGGACGGCTCTAGGCCGGCTTCGCGTAACATTGTGCTTCTTGCCTGAAGATTGTGAGAACCTTCCGCCGTCTTGACGTCTTCATACCGCTGCTGCAGCACCGCGGCTGAGCTGTGAGTTTCAGTACCCGGGCGCAGCGCCCTCATCCGGGATGACGGACTGCTTGGAAGACTGCGGATCCGGATCCACTCCGCTGCTAATCCAACGCAGATGCCGTTGACATTGGCCTCGGATAATTCAGCAGTCCTGTACCCGAACAGAGGAGGGATAGGCCTCGCTGGAGAGGATGGACTTGAGCTGGAGGACAGAGAGGTTATGCTGGAATCTGAGGTGCTTGAACTGTAAATGTTTGCATCGGAGGTATGTGGCTTGCTGCAGCAGAGCCCCATTTTGTCGGGCAATTCCCCAGGTGACGGGCTCTCCCGTCGAGCGAGATCCATCAGTGTTTGCGCAAATTCGCTGCTGTCTGCCGGCTCACTCGGTTCGTTAGTTTGATTAGGGCGTGTGGATTGACCACCAACTCGATTATACATCGTGGCTCGCCTGCCTCTTCAGCGTACGTTTCCTCGGAGCGAGGTCGGGCTGCTTACGCCCTGCCTACGAATGCTATTGCGGCAAGCTGACGATGAGCTGACAGCTATGGAGAAGCTACCGCCCCAGTTGGCTTTGGTGACTCGACCGCCTCTGCTCATCAGCCCTGCTTCAGATGAGGGGTAGTGGCCGACGAGCTACCGGCCCTTGCAGAGCGACCGGTAGACTTAGCCTGAGCAATTCCTGATGCCGTTAGGATGACCGGACCCCGGCTCGTGGCCTAGGCGGCGCCTGGACAGCGCCTTCGTCAAACTGACTTCGGCCGTCGCTTTGGCTTCGGTCTCACCATTTCGCGTTATGCCGTTCGGTCGGCACATGCTTTTCTTTCCAAAGAGCAATCGCTTCGTCGGATCGTTCAGTTGTCGCCTGCCCGGTGAGACGTCGTTATTGCTGCCGAACCGACGTTCAGCACGGTTCCGAACACACTTGTTTGAATGCCGCCAAGACCCGAACTCCAATTCGCTCCTAGTGGTCCCAAGCGCATACGAGACATCTCTTGAACCGGATCAGTGCACTAGCAGGCAGCTCCCTTGAAAACAGCGAATTCAGGCTCAGCACCCCTGCACAGTGCAACAGGCGATCGGTCCTGACATATGTCCGCTTGTGACACTGCATTCCGGCGGCGCCGAACCGGTGCTTCTGCACCCGCTCGCCCTCATCTTCCGCTCAGATATCCCTTAACTCAGCTCATCATGCTGTCGCGCTCATCTGGGCGAACAACATTGCGGCTTCTGATGGCCCTAGCCCAACGATGCCCACAAAGCTCGGCGGCGGCATTGGGATGCCGCGATGAGTGGGTCTCCACAGGTGCAGGCAATATCGGCTGTTATTCACATACTGCGAATGCGGCGGATGCAGTTGCATGACGCACTCCTCTTCATCCCAAAACAGGTCTTTGACAAAGCACATCTCTTCCCAATTCGGACAGCGCCGCGGCGTCGAGACAGCGACATGCTCCCAGCCAGGGCGGACGAATCCACTTATCTTTAGTTCACACCCGCAAGGCCCCTGCACAAGAAACACGCCGCAAGGGCCTGATCCCGGAAGGGTAGCGAACCGACCGTGTTGCACGCGGCCGGCCTCGAGCTTCTCGATCATCTGCGCCCGCACGCCCGCTCCTTTGCTTCTCGGATGGCCTTGAACTCGATGCAGATGACGTTGCCTCGCAACTCGTCTACCAGCTCGATCCTCGGCCCAGCGCTCCTATATCCCACTTCAGTGCACCATCTGAGAAAGCCCCAGATGTTCATCATCACTCGTTCTCCTGTATAGTCTTAAGGCTCGCATTGTGGGGCGAAGATCGCTCTCATGGGCCATGATTGGCCTGAGTATGCGCGATAGCACGATCTGCGCGATGGCAGTCCGCCATTGCACCTTCCCGCTCATAATGCAACTGTGTCATCAAGCCCCTCTCATGCGAAGCATCTTACTCATCGATGCCAGCCAGTATTGGTCGCACATCGCCGGACAGAGCGCGTATCAGCAACAGCAATGTCGACCATCGCTCTCTGGCGCTTCAAGCAAGCGTTACGCCCATTCATGTTTCATGGTGACCTTCTTGAGTACAAGAACTTGTCGGCTCTTGGCCGTCACCTGCTCTTCAATGAATTGGTCGTCATCATGGCATGGGCCCTATGGTGGCGTTTGATATCCACTTCCATGATGACTCGCAGAACCAGTGCTGGCACCAGTTGATGCTTAGCGGCGATCTTACTACTTGGTGAGATCGTAGTAGTTGACCATTCGCAGCTTTCGGTCGAGTCTGAACAGTGCCAATGCGCCATCTAATGAGCACGATTGAATTGTACTGGGCCAAATCGAACGGGCCTGCACCAGAGCCGCTGACGCCGAGCATGCACTGTTTTCGAGCTGATAGCATCCAGCGGATCGCCTGCCATCTCGGTGTCTCCTCGTAAGGTCATGGTCAGAATCAATGATTAGTCGATCTCTATAGTGCGACCGTCGGCCGTCTTCCCGCGCTACTACATGCAACTCCTACGCATTGTTCACGGTATGACGCTCGCGAAGAGCTCACGCCTTTGTTGCTAATGCGGGTGTTGTCTTTCAGACATGGACGTCGCGAATCCGACCTTGAACCGCGGCTCCGTGTCGCCAACGCCCGACAGAGGCGCTTTTGTTTACATCAAAGCGGTGCCGACATTTCTCCGTCGTGGCATGTAGATTGCTGTGGCAACGCAGCGCCGACCTTAAATGCACCGACGATACACGAGCATACCATCGGCCGGATGCTCGCCGCGCTCAGACAACGATTCTGATACTCTCCTTATGAAAGAGGACCGCGAACTTATGGGTAGTACGAGGCATGCAAAGCCTGGCATTTTTCCGTGGACCAGCGCGACGTCTAATGAAATGACGCATTGGCGCGCACGAAAGCAACCACCGATCAAGCATTACGGCGCCGATCGTCGCTCCCGGCAGGTGCAAAGGAGGTGGAACGTTTGGCTGCTGGCCGCACTCCTCATAAATGCGCTGCTTTGGGCCGGTATCTATTGGATCATCGCAGCGCTCTTCTGAGATAATCTCGCGGATGGCAAAGGCGCGAGGAGCTTACCCACGCCTCTCGCATGCCGCGGCCGCACCGTATGCGAACCATCAATCGGACGTAGAGACCTCTTTCACAGACTTGGTTCCAGTGCACACTTCGCGCGACTACCTGGAAATCCGCCCCTCCGACGAACGCAAAGGAAATATTGAGCCATGCCGCAGATATCTCGAATTGGCGAAACTGATATGCCATTGCAGCCGCGACGAAGTGCCAAACACTGACCTGTAACAGCTCAACACGTCCCCGCGCGGATGTCATCCGGGCTTCCGCATTAACTGCGACGCATTGACGGCAAATTGAGTTCTAGGATTCTGCATTTTCGTCATACGAGAATTAGCTTTCGAGAAGCTGACTAAACAAGTAGACCTGAAAGAGCGTTGGGCAGGCGGCCCGCTCCGCCTTCACCTACGTGTCGCGATCTGAGAGCGCGCCACAGGAGTGTCAGGATGCCTCGCCCTACGGTGCCCCTCAACGCCCCCCTTTCCAGGCACTGACTTGCTTGCTGAGCGACATTTGCGCGGGTCATTGGGTCGGGTAGCGACCAACGTGGCTGGGGGCCATTTTGATGATCCGCAGCGACGCTTTACAGCTCTTCCTCAGGCCACGTATCGTCCTCGTTTTTGCGCATCTGCCACACCTGGGCACGCCGAGCCAGCTTGTCGTATTCCACGGCAATTTTAAGCAGCCTGTCTTTGGCTTTTCCGTCAGCGAGCGCTTCCGCTTTCTTTCGCGTTGCTTCCGCACGGCCTCGCCAGTGGTCGGGCTGGTAGAGTTTACTTTTCGGATTCATGCCGAGAGCATGCAATTGGCAGATCAAAGAAATGCGACACCGGCGCTCCGTATAATCACGTAACAGCGACGCTCGTGGCCTCGGTTGGCGAAGCGGACGGTCGCCATGCACAGCCGCTATTCTGAGACACCAAAGTGCGCCTTGCAGCCGAGGCTCGTACGAAGAATGCACATCCCCGACATCCTCAGACGATGGGATGCACAAGGGGCTTGAATCGGACCTAGCGTTAGATTGTACGATCCTGGACAAGTGGGAATCACGTCCGACAATCCAGCGGTCCGGACACGTCATGAGAATTGCGAATGTTTCAAACATCTAAACTCACCTGGCGCGACTCGATCAGGATGATACGATCTTCCAGGCGCATCCTTGTCCGCGCTTCGTCGGAGTTGTTCCTGTCGCGGCTGGACGAAATCGCACGTTTCGAGATCTGCACGGCAGGCGCTTCCATCACCGTAGCCTCACCGGAACGGGCGCAAGACGGAGGCTCCGCCCCAGATACCCCACCCAACGAACACAGGCGCGACTACACCAAACACAGTCTCGGCCCGCGCCATCATGGTTCGCTTTGAACGATCGAATGCATCATCAACCGTGGCTCGAGCGCACCTGGCTTTTGCCTGATCTCTCTGCCTCGCGATAGTTGGCCCGGGCCCTTCAACCCGTCGCCGGCTACGGCGTCATTAGTCGCGTGGCGGATAGGCTCACCCAGAGTACCTAAGCACACGTCACGCCCAAGCAATGCCTCGCGACATCGAAGCATGTACAACCGCACAATCACCGGAAGCTCCGAAATGATCACTTGTTTGGCCAGCTCACCCGCCAGTGCTTCCCCACTTCGCGGAGCTCCGCCACTAGGGCAGGTGTCGTTTCGTCATGCCGGACAGATGACCAGCACCGTACGGTCAGACCGCAAAAGTGAAAGGACGAGCTTGCCGGCACCGCACTTAAGAAGTTCCGGCCTTTTTCGCGGTTGACAGGTCATGTTGGCGTTTCGCACAGGAAGAACAATACCGCAGCCCTACCGACCTAAAGGGATATCATGACTCAAAATCAACGAACTCAGCTGCCTTCGCGCCTCAAACTCTACTACTGCGCCGTCGCTCTAGCCGTCGCAATGACAGCTCTAAAGCCCAGGCTGGTCAGCGCGCGCGATCAAGCGCCGACCGCAGAGGAGAAAGAGGCTTGCATGGAGGACGTGTTCCGCCTTTGTAGCAGCCACATACCAGATCCCACTGCTATCACTGCCTGCCTCAGATCCAGGCAAGCGAGCCTCAGTCAGCAATGTCGCTACGTGATCTCCGTGCGAGACACTGGCAAGAAAAGCAGCGACTCGAAGTGAAGATGTGGCGGCCTGTTCGTTTGCCTCATCCACAGAAGTGGCCCCAGCCTGACCTGCAGGACGGTCACCCGAGGTCAGGAGACGAACATGGCCGCCTACTATTGACCGACGCTCTGGTTCAATCGCGCTTGTCCGGATAGGCGAATGCATAAATTACCCTTCGATACCGTTCTGATCGCCAACAGGGGTGAGATAGCCGCACGTATCATCAAAACCTTGAACAAGCTTGGGCTTCGTTCTGCAATTGCCTACCATGAGGTTGACGCGAGAACCCCGGCCGTCTCAATGGCCGATCTGGCTATTCCGATCAGCGGCTGCACGCCGATCGCAAGCTATCTGGATATCCAGCAGATCATCGCTGCCGCCCACAAGGCGAACGCCGGCGCGATACATCCGGGTTATGGAATGCTTTCCGAGAATGCGGAATTCGCCAGTCGAGTGATAAAGGCCGGTATTGTATTCATCGGACCCGCTCCAGAAACTATCGAGCTAATGGGCGATAAGATCCGCGCCCGTAATTTCGTTCAAGGCAACGGCTTTCCGGTCGCACCCTGCGCCATCGAGGAAGATGATCCGGCCACATTCGTTTCGAGAGCGCGGGCTATTGGAGTTCCTTTGCTCGTGAAGCCATCAGGTGGCGGTGGCGGCAAGGGAATGCGGATTGTACGCGACCTCGCTACGTTGGAGGCAGCCATTGAGCAGGCGAGCAGTGAAGCGCGTCGCTACTTTGGAGATGGCCGACTTTATGTTGAACGATATATCGAAAGCCCGCGACATATTGAAGTACAGGTGCTCGGTGACTCCTTCGGTAACCTGGTCCATCTCTTCGAGCGCGAATGTTCGGTGCAGCGCCGTTTCCAGAAGATCATCGAGGAAACGCCCTCGCCAGCGCTATCACCAGAATTGCGGACCCGGATTTGCGAAACCGCCGTCGGCATCGCCCGTGCAGCGAACTATCAGAATGCAGGAACGGTCGAGTTCATTTTCAGCAGCGGAGAGTTCTACTTTCTGGAAATGAATACACGCCTTCAGGTCGAACATCCGGTGACCGAGATGATCACCGGCGTCGATCTGATCGCCGAACAAGTCTATGCGGCAGCGGGCCGAAAACTTGCACTTTCGCAGTCCGACATTGTTTCAAATGGGCATGCAATCGAGCTCAGGCTTTGCGCGGAGGCTCCCGAACGCGGATACGTCCCGACCACCGGCAAAGTACTTCTTCTCGAGTATCCGGATGGCGTACGAATCGACAGCGGCATCATGCAAGGCCAGCACATCTCGGCGGCATTCGATCCCATGCTCGCCAAGATCATCGTGCATTCACCGAACCGCATAGAGGCTGCTCTGAAAGCCCATCGCGCCGTTCGCGAACTGGTTCTACTTGGGTGCGAGACCAACGCGAGCTTGCTCGCCCGGATTCTTTGCGACGAGGCATTTCTTGGCGGTCAGTTCCATACGGGATACCTAGAAGAAAATCCACATCTTGCAGCCGGCAACTTTGCTGCCGAAATGTCTGCGTTCCTGGCATCTGCGGCTCTCCTGACAAGACCAGTCCGCGAGTCGGCCGATGCCGTGCCCGAGCTTCACGCAGCGCTCGGTAGTTGGAGAAATTGACGTGTATCACTCATTCGATGTCGACGGCGTATATCATGAATTGTGGCTTTCACCCAACCAGCAAGACTACCGGCTCCATCTCCGAGACCAGGTGATTACCCCCGTCGCGTTCACCCATTGCAATGACAGTAGCGGCATCTTGACCATTGCGGGCCAGAGCGAACCGGTCAGGTTTGCCATCGATGGGGAGCTAATTCACCTCCACATCCGCGGCAGGACGCGCATTTTGCGCTACAATGACCCGTTGCGAGCGTGCGCATCCGGCAATAACGCGACTCACGCTCTGGTGGCCCGGGCGCCGATGCCTGGCTTTGTTGTTGCGATCACAGTTTCGTCCGGTCAATCGGTCTCGGCGGGAATGGCACTGATGCTGATTGAAAGCATGAAGCTGGAAACGATCATACGCTCACCACAGGATGGCATCGTCCATCGAATTCACGTCAAGGAAGGTGAGAGCTTCGAGCACGACGCTGTGCTGGTCACGCTCTCTAAAGAAGGGCGCTGAAATGCAGCGGATCGGTTCCGTGGCGAACGTGAACTCGCAGGAATTTCGTCGCAACGACCTGCACAACAGACAACTTGCCGCCGAATTGAAGGAGCGCCAACGCGTTGCCCGCTTCCACAGGCCTGAGCGGGACTTCGAGCGGCTGCGTCGGCAGAATAAACTGTTTGTTCGTGAGCGGCTCGCGGCCTTGCTCGATCCGGAAACTCCGTTCCTAGAACTTTCGACGCTGGCGGCTAACAAGGCATACGACGGCGAGGTGCCCGGCGCCGCCCAGGTTGTCGGCATCGGCATTGTGGCGGGGCGAGAGGTTATTGTTCACGCCGACGATGCCAGCGTGAAGAGCGGCGCATGGTATCCACTCTCGGTCAAGAAGATCGTGCGGACACTGGATATAGCCATCGAAAACCGTCTGCCGGTGGTTCACATGTGCGACTGCGCCGGCGGATTCCTGCCTTTGCAGGCGGAATTCTTTGCTGATCGCTACCATGCCGGTCGAATTCTCCGCAATCAATCCGTTCTCTCGAAGATGGGTGTGCCGCAGGTCGCCATCGTCATGGGCCACTGCACCGCGGCAGGGGCCTACGTCCCTGCGCTTAGTGAATACAACATTATCGTCGAAGGCAATGGAGCGATTTTTCTCGGCGGCCCTCCGGTCGTGAAGGCTGCCACCGGCGAACAAGTGTCCGCCGACGAACTTGGCGGCGCCATCATGCATACCAGCGTGTCGGGCACCTGTGATTACTTCGCAAGCTCTGAAATCCATGCGATTGCGATTGCGCGCGACGTCGTTGCTCGCTTCCACCAACCGGCGAAGACCTCGATCGATCGAGTGGCCCCCGAGCCGCCCGCCTATTGTGCGTCCGAACTCTACGGTATCATTCCAAAGGACGCGCGAGCGCAGTTCGACATGCGAGAGATCATCGCTCGTCTGGTCGATGGCAGCCGATTTCAAGAATACCAGCCGCGCTATGCGACATCACTCGTGTGCGGCTTTGCGCGGCTTCATGGATATCAAATCGGGATCATTGCCAATAATGGCGTGCTGTTCGGCGACAGCGCGCAAAAGGGGGCTCATTTCATTCAACTGTGCGACAAGAACCGGACGCCCCTGCTCTTCCTGCAGAACGTAACTGGCTTTATGGTTGGCCGCGAATATGAACGGCGTGGGATCACCAAGGACGGCGCCAAGCTGATCATGGCGGTGTCCGGAGCGTCCGTGCCGAAGTTTACGATCATTTGCAATAGCTCGCACGGCGCAGGAACTTACGCTATGTCGGGACGCGCGTTTGATCCTCGATTCGTGTTCAGCTGGCCGAATTCTCAGATATCTGCGATGGGCGCCGAGCAGGCCGCCGGAGTTCTCACCCACGTCAAGGCGAGACAATTGGCTCGCGCCGGAGGGCGCCTCTCGGAGCAGGAATTGGCAGCCATTCGAGCACCAATTCTTGAAGAATATCGCGAGCGGTCAAGTGCCTATTATGCGACCTCGGAAATCTGGGACGACGGCATTCTTGATCCTGTCGATACCAGAACTGCCCTCGCAATCGCATTGAGCGCTTCGCTCAATGCGCCGATCGATGCGCCGCAGTACGGCGTATTCCGACTGTAAGGCAGGACCGAACACGGGTGGCTTACCGCCTCATGCGGGCGGATCAACGGAACGCGTCGATCGCTCTATGAAGGCTGTGCTGCGCACCTTCATTTACAATCAGGTGGGGTTATTTGTAGAGCCCAGCTGAGATCGGGCTCCATCTCCCCAGCACCAATACTGGCGAAGCAGGTAGAGGAAGCCGCTTCAATGCTCCACGACGACGGCGCCCGAAAGCTAAAAGGCTTTGAACGATGCGGTGATCCGGCCGGAACAGCGCGGTAAAGAGGCCGCTGCGGACGCGGCAGGCGGGCGCGAGACAGTGCCATCGGTCCTGGCATCAAGAAACTACAGCGTTCTAACTGGCCGACGATCTGCTCTCGATGGCACCACGAAAAGGAGAGCTTGACCCTCACGTAACGTCAGGTTGTAGCCTCGCCAAGGGCGCCCACACTCAACCGACTGCCGCCTCAAGCGTCGCGGAAGAGATCGAGGGTTTGGACAAGGAACGTGTAAAGTTCGATGGAAGAGCTTAGATCAATCATCGGCAAAGTTGCCACCGGCGCCACTCTGACGCGCGAGGAAACTACGTCAGCCTTCGACAGCATGATGTCGGGGCACGCGACTCCCTCGCAAATCGGTGGCTTGTTGATGGGGATGCGGGTCCGGGGCGAGACGGTCGAAGAAGTCACCGGCGCCGCCTCCGCGATGCGGAATAGAATGCCGCGCGTGGAGGCGGCATGCGACCCCGTCGGTATCGCTGGCACGAGCGACACCCCTATATATTCGGTCAACGTGTCGACGTGTGCTTCCTTCATCGTCGCCGGGGTCGGCATTCCTGTCGCCAAGCATGCCAACCGCGCTGCGTCTTCGGGTTCAAGCGCCGCAGACGTGTTGGCGCGCCTCGGCGTGAAGGTCGATCTCAAGCCTGAAGCTATTGCACGTTGTGTACAGGAAGCCAACATCGGCTTCATGTTTGCGTCAGCCCATTATCCGGCGATGCAGCGCGTCGGCCAGATCCGGACCGCACTTGGAACCCACACGATCTTTAATCTAATCGAGCCTCTGTCCAATCCGGCCAGGGTCAAGCGGCAGATCGTTGGGGTATTCTCTCCCGAATGGGTCCAGCCTCTGGCGTACGTCTTGAAGAACCTTGGTGCCGAGTCGGTATGGGTTGTTCATGGCTCGGACGGGCTCGACGAAATAACCCTTACCGGTCCAACCTTTGTTGCTGCGCTTGAGGCGGGTATAGTCCGCACCTTCGAAGTGACGCCGGAAGAAGCCGGGCTCCCCCGCTGCCGCAACGACGCGTTGGAGAGCAGCGATGCCGAGGCTAATGCCGTTGCTCTGCAAAATGTGCTTAATGGCGAACCAGGTCGATTTCGCGACGCCGCGCTTTTGAACGCGGCGGCGGCATTGGTCGTGGCCGGCCGGGCCTCGACCCTGCAGGAAGGCGTAGCACTTGGACAAGAATCACTTGATGGCGGCGCCGCAGCCGCTCGACTGAAGCGCCTGATCGCGGTTTCGAACGCGTGACGGCCGAGCTGGCCGATGTTCCAGTATTCCGACCAAGACTGCTGCTCACGAGCGCGAAAGTATTTCAGGCGCGAATGCGCATCACTTCTGCGGGATTTCAAGGAGCGTGCGCCGCCTGCGCTCGCCCTCACCAAAGAAATTCGCGCTGAGCACGCGGCCCGAGCGCCAACTTTTTTATCGACGAGAGCCTGTTGCAGCCAGGATTGCCGCGGTGAGGGCCCACGACGAAGCGCGCTGCGCGCAAAGGAGAGAATCGATGATGTCCTGGCTGAAGATTGAAACACAAGGATCTATTGCAGCGTTAGAGCACCTCATTCGGAAGTTCCGGGAATTGATCGATACAGATAGCTCGATCCCGCCGGAGTTGCGGGGTGCGCTGCACGCGACGCTGGATAAGCATCTCATCGAGGCAAAAAAACGTATTCTCCTAAAGGCGCTTTAGGTGCGCCGATGCCGTCTACATGCGGAGAAACTCTGGTAGGCGCGCGCCGATACCGCAATCGGCATCATCCCCTCCGCGCGGCGGCGCCAGCGAGGTTCCAGCCCAGCTGGTCGGATCGCGACCACAACTCTAATCTCTGGTCGCTTCCAGCGACAGTCATCGGACAATCGACCGGGCTGCAACTGTTTCACAGATTAGAGCTCGTATTGAGAGGTCACCTCAGCTCCGGCGATTTCGGCGCTTCGCCGCTCGTACTATGCTGGCGCTGGCCGGCGACCTCCCGCGTTGAGACGCGTGGGGGTCACCTGGTCAGGACAATGCGATTTGCGCGGATGTCGCTGGAAGGTCCTGATTGGAATAATCACAGCTCACCAGAACGAACAATCCAGAACGGCCTTCTTCTTGGGGCCGCATAATCCAGTCGAAAACTACCAGCTTTGGTAGCTCAAGTTAAGATCGACAGGCGCGTACATCGTTGCCGCAGCAAGATCGGATCCAGGGGCACGCCTGCGTCACAACGGCTGGCGACTCTCTAGATGTTCGGCTTCGATTCTGATGTGAGTACATGGTTGATGTCGTGATCTTGCAGAACGATGACAATCGAATTCAAAGGCGTCAGACAACTATGTCCAGCAACGCGTTCGAAATCGCCCCGATTCTCGAGGGCATTCGCCGCTGGGTCATGATCGAATCTCCGACGGAGCGGCCGGATCAGATCAACAAACTGGCTGATGTCGTCGCAGCAGGCTATCGCGACCTGCCCGCCAGCGTCGAGCGCGTTGCGGGGCATGATGGCTGCGGCGATCATTTGGTTACCCGCTCTTCTTGGGGGCAGGGCGTACCGGGCATTCTAATCTTGAGCCATCTCGACACCGTCCATCCGATGGGATCCATTGAACGGCTACCATTCAAGATCGACGGCGACAGTGCGTTCGGCCCCGGCATCTACGACATGAAGGGCGGCGCCTACCTAGCCTATCACGCATTCCGGCAGATCTGCGCCGATGACGCACGCCCGCCGCTCGGCATCACCCATCTCTACGTCTCGGACGAAGAGATTGGCAGCCCAACCTCGCGTGCGCTGATCGAGGCCGAAGGCCGCAAGGCCAAATACGTGCTCGTGACCGAGCCGGCGCGCGACGGCGGCAAGGTCATCACCGGGCGCAAGGGCGTTGCGCGCTTCGAGGTATTCATCAAGGGCGCGCCCGCGCATGCCGGCACGCGCCCCGAGGACGGCCGCAGCGCGATTCGGGAACTCGGCCATGTGATCCAGACGCTGGAAGCGATGAACGATCTCACGCGCGGTATCACCGTCAATGTCGGCGTCGTCCGCGGCGGCACAAGGCCAAACGTGATCGCGGAACTGGCCTATGCACAAGTCGACATGCGCGTCCCGACCATGGCCCATGCCGACGAGCTGGTGCCGAAGATTCTGGGCATCAGCTCGCGCACCGAGGGCGTCAAGGTGAAGGTATCAGGCGAATTGAACCGTCCGCCTTATGAGAAGACCAGCGCCGGCGCCGCGCTTTACGCTCACGCCAAAGAGCTTGCTGCCGAGCTTGGATTCGAGCTGCTCGACGCGTTCAGCGGCGGCGGCTCCGATAGCAATTTCACCGCGCCCCATACCGCGACCCTTGACGGCCTTGGCGTCGATGGCAAGGGCGCGCATACCCATTATGAGCAACTCTACATCTCGTCGATTGGACCTCGCGCGCGGCTGCTGTACCGCCTCTATCAGACACTGCGATAATCCCAGCACCAGGCGAAGTCAGTGACCGCGACGTACGTTGAATGACACCCGCCAGCACATTCGCGGGATCGTTTCGCGAACGCCGCAAGGGCTATAGGCTGGTGCCCTATCAGGCCGACCTCATCGAAAACTATCGGTCGGCCGCATTTGGCACCGCACGGTCGGCGCCAGATGGAAGTGACTGAGCTATTCAATGACGGCGCAGCGGACTTCAGGCGCGCAATCGGCTGCAAGGGCAGCGAGCGCCTGGTCGAAGGGCGAGCGTTTCCGGCAATGGGCTCATCGGCAGGCGACCCTGATCTCGAGACGAACTTTCTTGGCGCACATCGCAGCGCTGAATGCTTGCGACAGCACACCGGCCGGCGGCCCTTTTCCGGCAGCCTGAGAGCTTGGCCATGTTGTCACAGGCTGCCAAAAAGGGCTTGAATCTCACGTAACGTTAAGTTGTACGGTCTTGAGGTTAGCACCTATCTCGGTCTGCCGCCGGGATTGTGAAGGATTGAGAATGTCTCAGCTGGTCAGATCCAAGCCCCGATGGTCGGTCATGATCCTCATCCCCGATGCTGGGTCGGTCGGAAGGGCTATGCAGCGAGTGCCGGTTGCGGAGCTACCGCTCGCACGTAGGTTTGAATGGTTCGGCATTCTGGAACCGAGACTATGTGGCTGTCCTGGGCCGGGCCACCAGACAGGCGTTGAGGTCAGAATTGATGGACGTAGACCTCCATCCGAAGCCCCTGCGGAGGGGCGCTGCTTCCTGAATCTGAACCAAACCCCTCCTCTGGCGCGACACCGCGCCAAAATCAGTTGGCCGAACCGGCTTTCCGCTCTGTTGAAACTGCTTTCCCTTGGCTGGCAAGGCAGACGGCGGGCCTGCGCAGGTTTTCAAAGAGCCTGAGCTGCAAGTGCCGCTCCGCGCAACCACCCGGCACCGAAGATATTGCTTGGCATTCAGGAGCAGCAAGTTGAAAGAGCCCGACGACGTCAAGAAGGTCCTGTTAATCGACCATATTGAAGGCCAATGCCGTTGCATCATCGGCTTCAAAGATGGAGATGCCAGGGCGGCCTATATGTGCGGCGAGCCTGTATATCAAAGACGCGGCAAGAAACTGTCTTCGTGGTGTGCCTATCACTACCGACAGATGCACACGACCGCCGCCGAGCAGAACAGAGTGAGTGATCAATCGCCCGAGATCCCTCAAGTAATATCCATTGTTCGCAACCCATGACATCCATCAAGAACCGGGTCCGGCCTAGGCTGTGTGATCGTAGCCTGTACAAAGGCCAACCGAAGCATGTGATCGGAGCCTCGCCAAGCAATTCCGGGTTGCGGCTGAAGCGCATTGGGATAAACGTAATGTGCGGGCCTGAGGCGCATGGATAACAAGTTGGATCTCTGCACACTGATCGAGCGAAACGCTGCGTATACTCCCGGCAAAACCGCGATCCATTTCGAAGGGCAGAGTCTCAGCTACGCCAGCCTCAATCGACGGATCGAGCGGATCGCCCGCGCCTTCAAGAGCCAGCTCGGCGTCCAAAGGGGAGACCGGATCGCGATCCTCAGCCTCAACAGGCCTGATTATCTGGCGCTGCTCTACGCGTGCGCGAGACTCGGCGCAATCCTCGTACCATTGAATTGGCGTCTTGCGGCCACCGAGCACCTTTTCATTTTGTCGGACTCCGGGGCAAAAGTGCTCGTTCTTGAGCAGTGCTTCGGCGCAGCTTTGCCTGTCCTGACGAAGCAAGTGCCCCATGCCTCTCTTGTCGGGTTGGACTTTACGCCTCTCGGCGGCTGCAAGTTGGACGATCTCCTGGACGGAGACTGTGGTGACGGACGCAATCCTCGCGCGGAGCCGTCTTGCCCGCTTCTGATCGTCTATACTTCGGGCACCACAGGGCGACCGAAAGGCGCCGTGCTGCGTCAGGAAGCGTTGCTGTGGAACAGCATCATGAGTCAGCACATGCATGACCTCACCTCGGCCGATCACACGCTGGCTGTTTTGCCGTTCTTCCACGTCGGTGGCTTGAACATCCAGACGACGCCGAGTTTGCATCACGGCGCGACGGTGAGTATCCACACCCGCTTTGGGGCGGAGACCATGCTTGATGCGTTCGAGCGTGACCGGCCGAGCCTGGCAGCCCTGGTGCCAGCCATGATGCAGGCCCTGGCCAGCAATGGTCGATGGGAAAGTACCGACCTATCCTCGCTCAGAGCAATCTGTACCGGATCGACGATGGTGCCTCAGCGCCTTGTCGAGCGCTTTGTCGCGCGCGGCGTTCCAGTCCTGCAGGTTTACGGTTCGACGGAGACCTGCCCGATCGCTGTGTATACGAAGCTCGGCGGAAATCTCGTGCCTGAGGGCTCAAGCGGCTTGGCAGGTCTCTGCTGCGAAGCGGCGATCATCGATGATTCGGGCAGCAAGTTGCCGCCCGGTATCCCAGGCGAAATCGCAGTCCGTGGGCCCAACGTTTTCTGCGGATATTGGGGCAATCAGCAGGCAACGCGTGAGGCTCTGAGCAATGGTTGGTATCGCACTGGGGACATTGGCCGCTGCGACGCAGATGGATATATTTGGGTCCACGACCGCAAGAACAATCTGATCATTTCGGGCGGAGAGAATATCTATCCGGCAGAAGTAGAGCGTGTGCTTACGGACCATCCGGATGTCGCGGAATGCGCCGTGGTCGGTCGACCCGATACGCACTGGGGAGAAGTACCGGTCGCTTATGTGATCAAGCGACCGGGTGCCCGGGTCGAGGCGGAAGCGCTGACGGCACATGTCCAGTCACAGCTCGCCCGCTTTAAGGTGCCGCGCGAAATCATTTTCACACAAGAACTACCGAAAACCGCGTTGGGCAAGATCCAGCATTTTTTGCTGAAGGATCGCCACGCGATCAGCCCGAAAGGAGCTATCAATTGAGATCGGCAGATTGAAGGCGGGCCGTGCTCTCCCGGTACATCGCAGGTGACATCGAGACGGCGCAAAATCAACCTTCGCTCAGTGCCTCACCACGGCGCAGCAAGTTCAACATTGTTGGCATGACGATCCCTGTCTGATCGCGTCCAGATGCCCGGAGGTCGCGGATGCCGCGGATCTTGATCATGAATGCCGGTACGGCTCAAATGTCGGGCGCCGATCTGACACCAGCTCAACTTTCGCTGGCCGCCAACTCGGCATACCGTTCGGCGTGGTTTGCCCAGCAAGGCGACCTAATAGTCTCCCCGGTAGTCATCCCGGCGGATCTGCTATCCTTCATTGGCGCGACGCTCGATTTCGACGCATCGAGTCTTTTTCTGCTCGTACCTGAAGGCGGCCGCCAATCGCCGGTCCTTGACGACTGCACATTGCTGTCCAAGACTGTCGTTGAGCGGATCAACAGACATATTCGTCAGAAATCAACTTGGCGATTGTATCCCTGCTACTCCACTGAAGGCGTCGCACGCCTGGCGGCCATGCTGGGCATACCGAAGACAGGCGACGACTTCGCTCTGCAGCGAGGGCCTGATCTGTTGAACCGCAAGAGCCACTTCCGTCAATTGGCGACAAGCGTCGCACTTCCGCTGCCCAATGGATCTGTCACGACGGACTCTAACGAACTATTCAGAGCGGTCACTTCCCTCAGATCCGAGACCGGCAGAGTCATTGTAAAGCTGGACAATGGAGCCGGTGGAGTCGGAAATGTCATCCTGACCGGCAATGAAAGCGATCCGCTACCTGGGGCAAGAGATACCCGGCGAATTTCATGGCCGTCGTTGGATCCTGACGCGCTTTGGTCTGAGATGACAACAGCGTCGTGTAAGACGCTGGTCGTGGAGTCGTACCACCTGGCCAGGTCTTTGTTCTATCTCGAGTATGAAATTGAGGATGATGGTTCAATCGTTTTCATCAACAGTGGAAACATACGTGTGCGTAAAAGCACAGATCGATCCGAACGAGCTCTGATCTGGACAGGACTTGAGCTTCCAAGTGACCTGAGGAACGAGCAATGGTTGACCGCCCAGGCGCACGCCTACCGATTTGTGGCGCTTGCGCGAGACCTGGGATATCGCGGAATGATCAACATTGACGCCATTTTCGCGAATAGCGGACGGTTGCTGTTTAATGAAGCGAACGGCCGCTGGGGTGGCGGCTCGGTGTTACACAGTATTGCCGTCCGGCTGCTGGGCTTCGACTATTCCGGTTGCAACGTTATTTTATCCGTGAGAAATGTTCGATCACGGTCCCTCCAAACAGCGCATGATCGTTTCGGCAAGGAAGGATTTCTATTCGACCGCACACGTAAGGAGGGCGTGATCCCGCTTGCCGCGGACGAAGAGGCTGGCACGGTGGAGTGCCTTGTGATTGCGCGCGACAGGCCCGCGGCCCGCGATCTGCAGAACCGCCTACTGAGAATGGCTTGATTGAGATATCGACCATATCTTGGACCGTTCAATTCATCCGAACTTGCCCCTGCTTCCGATCGCGCGCTTGAAACCCGTACCTGAGGACGTGACGTGAATGTCTGCTGCGTCTCTCTCTAGCTCTGTCAGCCCCAATCGCGACTACCCTTAAGTCGCTCCTGAAGTGCGTGCCGATCGGCGGTAAGCCTCCGAGGAGAGACGCCTTGCAGCGGACTGGCCTGATAGTTGAGAACTGTACGTATGGACAGCCATATGATCCGTGCGCTGAATCGACTTGAGTGGTGGAAACGGGCCGGCAGCGGCGCTGGTCTGAAGAGGAGAAGGCTCGGATTGTTTTGGAAAGCATGTCCGAGCCACGCCTGGTTGCGGCGACTGCGCGGCGATATGGCTTGTCGCGTTCTCTGCTGGTCACTTGGCGAAGGGCCTTCGCGGCAGACCGGACCAAATCCGAGGCTGGCTTTGTCAGGGCAGTTGTGGCCGAGGGTGGGGGCATGACCTCGGTGGCGGCCTCATCGGAGAGTGCGACAGCACATTCGACGGAGCATCGGATTGAGATAGAGCTGGCGGCGGCGTGTCATTGTCGATGCGGGGCGCGACGTTGAGGCGCTTCGTCGGACTATCGAGGCTCTGGATCCGCGATGATTCCAATCCCTACGGGAGTTCGGGTGTGGCCGGCGACGGGCCACACCGACATGCGCAAAGGCTTCGCCTCATTTTCGTTGCAGGTCCAAGAGGTGCTGTGCCGTGATCCCCAGAGCGGTCGTTTGTTCTGCTTCCGCGGGCCCCGGGGCGATCTATTGAAGGTGATCTGGCATAATGGCCAGGGAGCATGCCTGTTTACTTGGAGAGAGGTCGTTTTATATGCCGTCGCTGGCGGACGGCGTGGTGTCGATCTCGCAGGCACAGATGAGCTATCTTTTGTTCGGCATCGATTGGCGCAATCCCCAGGAGTCCTGGCGTCCAACCAGCGTGGGCTGAGAGTTTGTCGTTTGAATCTGGCGGCGAACATGATTCCATTTGGTCATGGACTCCGCCGGCGACGGACTGCCGCCCGATCTCGCTGCGGCGCATGCAATGATCCTGGCCGAGCGTGCGGCCAGGCTTGCGGCGGAGGCCAAACTTTCTGATGCGGCCAATGCCCAAGCAAAGCAATCGAGCAGCGAAGCGCTGATCTCCCACCTCAAGCTCGAGATTGAGAAGCTGCGACGGACATTTTATGGGACGCGCTCGGAGCGGTCGGCGCTACTGCTCGATCAATTGGAGCTGGAACTTGAGGAGCTCGAGGCGGCCGCAACTGAAGATGAACTTCGCCGGTTCTGATCGTGGCGCCGAGCCGGCTGCCGTGATGTCCACCCTCACCATGACGGCGGGTCTCAACGACATCAATCGAAAGCCTGGCTCGCCGACGTTCTTGCGCGCATCGCCAACATCCCACAGAGCCGCCTGTGCGAGTTGTTGCCTTGGAACTGGACGCCTCCTGCGTCGACACTCTTCACCCAGGCGCGGAGCTATGCACGTCCATAAAGTTCATGCCATCCTCACCTCGATCGCGTCGAAAAGGACCTCGGAGAGGACGAGGACCGGTGGGATGTCGCCAACGGAATGGAAACGGAGGCCGGCGTCATCTGGGTTTACGGCATAGGTGAAGACGGCGTCCTGGCATTCACCGACTTCGGCATCGAAATACAGATCGAGCTCATCAGGATGCACAAGGAAGACCCCAAACTCCTCAAGCGGTGGAATCCGTAATCCCTTGTCCGTGGCTTAGCTCGGATGGATACAAACGAGCGGGAGAGTTGGTGGGATCAGCCAAAAGCCGGGGTAAACGGAAGAGAGAGCAACCGCACGATGACCACTGAGGCGAGACCGCCTATCCTGGCTGCCTGCCGTTCTTCCACGGGACGATCAGCAAGCGAGGATAACGCACGCGTTCGCGGGCCCATTGGGAGATGGCCTACTTAAGTTAGGAGTGTCGCGGCTTTCTGGCGAACTGTATGATTTTAGAAAGCCACCGGAGTCAGCCAGATGGCCCCTCGCCAGAACGCGTGCATCGCAAGGCATCACGAAGACAGCTATCGGCGCATTCAAGCTGTCGGCGGCGAGGCGCTTCCGCTGAATAGAGCCAATTTAGCGCACGTATTGAGCTATGGTGACTGCCTTGTCTTCTACAACGGAAGCGTCAATCAGATCATGGCCTTCAAGATGGGCGTTTCGGTGCTGTCAAGGCCAACGAAAGCCGCTGACCCGCCCTACTCTCCGAACTACCTGAGCCTTAAGCTTGCAGAGTGATCCGCTCAAAACGCGCGGCCCTGATAGCGGGCCGCGGTTAGCCCACCGCACCCGTATAGCTTTCGAGCAGTCCGCACCCGTTTGTTCCGGCGGCATTCGCACACAATCAACATCCACAACAGCACGACCGCTAGGGGGGCCGTCAGGCCAATCCAGTGGGACCGCACAGAAGTTCAACGAGAAGGGGCGGCATGGTAACAAACGTTCCATCGGCCTCATTCACCAAGATACTCAGCCACCGCAGGCTCCAAGCGCCCACAGGCAAGCGACCGTGATTGCGGTGAAACGAGTACAGCGCCAATTGCTAGCGCAATTTCCATCGTCGGCTTCGTTCTATTGCGCGGACCACCCACCAGACGGTGTATGTGAAGGAATTCCTCCGCCAATCGACTATCTGGACACCATTGTCCGTCACTCTCACGGAGAAGTGGGTTGAGGTGCAATAATCAAGGCCACTGTAGAGTCGTGGGCACTTGGGCGTCAGTATCAATGCGACTCCGCACCGAAGTGATATATCCTCGGTAGCGCACCGGCGATGTGACATTCACTTTCGAAGTCGTAACCGTTTGTTATGCTCCGGTTACGCGGACTCTGATTCTGTTGTACTGCGGCCTTCATGTTCGTACACGCTGAGGACTTCGCGACCGAGCGCATGAGCGAACGCGACAGCCGCTGAAGCCGCTCGAATACGTTGCTCCATGTTGCCTCGCGAACAATAACGGGGCGGACCCGAAATGGCCCTGAATCATGTCAGGCCCGCCCCAGCATCACAGCCCCTGCAAGGCCGGTGACGCTCACTGCACCCAAGCAAGCAACGTGCCTTTTTTTCAAAAGGCTGCTGTACCTCGCCTGGCTGTGTGTACTTGTCGAGTCTGTCCTATTTTGTTCTGTCCCACTGTCCATCAGGACGCAAAATGTTTGCAACCCGACATTCGCGTGTCAACGTTGAACTCAAGCGCAGGTAAGCTCGCAATCGCACAGAAAGGCGATCGCATCGCTCCGGAAGTAGCGCTGACGCTTGCAGTCTACACCCTGCCGATCCTAACCAGCGATGGGAATTACTCGAGAGTCCAGGTTTTATTCTGAGTATCGCCGACAATAAGCTGTGCATCGACAACAAAACCGCGTCACGAAAGATGGCAATCCTACTTGGCCCCACCAATTCAACGGGTCAGTTGCTCAGCAGCTCGAGGGGCGCGACGATTCGCGGCGCGCACAAACCGAATTCCGCTGATTACTCGCAAGTGCCTATGGTACGATCATCCTGCAAGCGCAAATCCGAGTCGTAAGGCAAAGCACGAAAATGAGTTCATGGGACGGGCTTAGCCCTGGCCAGTTCTTGGCGCGAGTAGCGTTTTCACTCGCTGTAACGTCCGCCGTCGTCGCCGTGACTTTCTTCGTAATCCGCTACATGGCGGGCTTTCATCGATGAATCACAGCAGGCGCAGTGATCAAACATCGCGCTCTGCCGGACAAACCGATAATAGGCGCAACAAAACCACGAAAGAAGGCGATGGAACGCCGAATTTAGGCGCCCATGCGGGATTTGTTGCATTAATCGGTTTTCATTGAGCATTGAGCGCTACGATTTCAGCGTTGAACGAGGGGCCTCACGAAGGCAATCTCGGCACCCTGGGAGGAACACAACGGGAATCTTTGGCTATTTGCTGCACAGGAGCAGGACATGGCTAACCATTTGTACCATCTCCGTATGGGCAGGTTCGGCGATCAGGTGCTCGATGTACAGCGGCTCATCGTCTTGCCGCTCGCCCCTGCGACAATCGTCTAATCAGTGCTCGCTTCGCGTCTATCACAAAGTACTCCGCAATTAGGCCGTTCTGTTGCCGGGCCATGCCGGCCGCTTGCAGACGCGAGCCGAGACGTGCTGCGAGCTGCTCTGCGACGGTGCTGTTGTGAGACCCGGCGGAGTCATAGTGATAGGCAACGGGGGCGGCGGGCACGCGGCGATCAACCAGCAGCAGCGACCAGTCGGTCGCCGCCGCCGGTAACACCACCATCGTTCACAGTCACGAACAGGAAGTTGGCGGTACCGTTGTCATGCTGATCATTGACGATCTGCCGGAAGGTTTGTGCGTCGCTCCGGCTCCGAATTAAGCGCAGCAGCTGGGCTTGCCCGGGTTGAACGATCCGGGTCTGGGCGGTGAGATCCGGATCGTTCCTGTGCAATTCGGCCACGAGGGCGTGGTCGGCCGGGCGTCTGCCGACGGGGAAACCGACAAGTTCTCTTGCTGGCCCGCGCTGCCCGACTCATGGAGCCACCCGCGAGTTGAGGTAAAGTCCATCCGTTCTCACTTTCGAAATGAATACTCAGGACTCGGCTAATGCACGACGATCGAGCAAAAGACCGCGTGCGATTAGGGGCTTCAGATGAGACTTCTCTTCTGATGGACCCTGCAAAGGCCCAGTTCGCGCCCATCCGTCCCAAATCAGCCCGAGCATGCGGCTGTTTTGCTAGGTGTGTAGCTGTCGAGACCCTGACGACAACAGGGCCTTCCTGCGCGCGGCGCGATTACACCATCGCGCACGCGCCGACGCGCCTCTCGGTTCGAGGCAGCGACGATGACTTACCACAACTACCTGAGCAAACCCTTGCCCGGATTACGCGTGGTGGCCTTTACAGGCAGCAAAGCTAGCTGTGGCTTCCGACCTGCATTGTGGCAGCCTTTGCGAGGGACAGTCTGACCACAAGATGGGCAAGCTACCAATCTCTTCTGAGAGCTCACCCGTTACCCAAGTCATCCCAAAGCCATTTCAGCCACCCCACCTCATAAGCCCGCGGTAGAACTTTCGATGATCCGGCGGTTCGCGCCGCTGCGTTTTGAACAGAAGTAGACCAGCGATCGTCGCTCGCCGGTCAGCACAGGCTTCACCTCATGCTGGACCCTACATGTGGTGACAAGCACGGCGCCAAAGGGCGGTCGGTATACTTGGTGTTCGTACCCGCTTGGATATACCACGAACTCACCGCCCTCGAAGTCCCTCGCCAGCTGCACAATCACCGAGTACTCGAAATCCGGATCGCTCGCAGCATCCAGATGAATGCCAACAAAGGAACCAGGGGGCATCCGATGCATTTGGCATCGGCGAATCACGTAATCTGACGTGGCTCCCAAAATCTTTCTTAGCGCGAAGCTGCGGTCTTTCCTTTCAAGTAGTTCCATGATCTGCCCTGGAGCTGCACCACTCGCGTTGCTAGGCGCGCGGCCGGGCGGGTCTATCCTCACGCGTTTGACGAAAACATTGTGCGAGTCGCCGGCATCTCCCTCCCTCACTTCTTCTTCGGGAATCTCAGCCTGCAGCTGATCGATCTTGGCCAATTCATCCTGAGTGAACAATATCTGGGGGCCAATCACGACCGTCCCCTTCACCAACAGCTCTATGCGGTATTTTGTCAAAGCCTCTTCTGAAAGCAGACGGGGTTTATGATTCATTGCGCGCGCCATTCGAGTTCACTCCAGGGTTTTATCTTCGACGCAGGACTCCAGGTCCTGGTGCATCGAGCGGAATGCTTGGTCCCAATGCTCGCCATCGAACTCGCTTATTGTTATGCGTTCGATGGTCCTGTTATCCAGGCATCGAATATTTACGCTGAATCCGGACGGGTTCGACCGCGGCCTATAGAATGGCTTTACGCCACACACCCGGCAAAACGTGTGCCGAGCGATGTTCTTGTTGAACTGGTACGCCGTGAGGAATTCTTCGCCGCACTCAATACCAAGCTTTTTGCCAGGTACGAGCAAGTGCAGAAATCCAGACATTTGACAGATTGAGCAATTGCATCGAACTGCAAAGAGCTCTCGCGGCGCTTGGACGTAGAACTTAACAGAACCACAATGACAACGGCCATGGTGTTCGACCTCCGACTGATTATCATGAAGTGAGACAATTCGGAGCAGATCGCGGCACCACTGTAAGTTGAGCCGATAGGCTCGATCGAATTCATCCAAAAAGCGATCATTACGGTCAGCCGGGACAAGGTCGCCAATCAGCCGGCTTGTCATTTCTCCGTGATACTTCTCCGCGGGATCTTCTCCGCCGACATGGCTACGGAAGTACTCAAGATCGTCAGGCCGCGCCTTAAAGGTTTTGACCAGAGTGGTCCATAGCGACTGGATCATGTCCGCAGCGTGTAGCTCAAAAGCGACCATGTAGGCACAACGCACTAAGGGATCTTTCGATGACAATCCGGCATAGAGAGAATGCAGGTACCGCTTAGTCGTGGCGCTGTAGTTGGGCCGTATTGCGTTGCCGAGTAGTTGCGACGCATCCTTTCTAAACAGGTTCGAGTGGAAGTTTTCAGTCACCAGTATATCGGGTAGCGCCGCCTTTCCGCCCCGGAGAATTTGGCCATAACCACCCGTCTCATCCCAACAGATGAAATTTGCGACCACGCTGGTTAGTTCAACGTCCCTCGCAAGATCTCGATTGTGATTCATTGCATCGAATATGAGATCCTTTTGCGACCCCGCCTGCAGGTACGGGAACGCCTGTGACATGGCCAGATATTCAGGCAGCAGGCTAGCGACCTGGTGCTGGGACATTTCCGCAGCGAACGGATGCGGGCCGAACAGGGCTCGCGCTTGCTCAGTCAAATACTCGCAGCATATCTGCGGAGGCTGACCGGGCGTAAATCGAGGCGCTTGAGATGTCATTTAACCCCTGGCGATGAGGAGAGAACGGTACTTGACGGAGCAACTTCGTATCGGGGCCAACTATTAGCTACCGCGAATTCGTTGGTTTCGATGGGCTTGTGATCGCGTTTACCATCCAGGCGAAATTCTTGGTGGCCACCTTCGCGGTAGCAGACAGCGGCATGCTCAGTCCTGCTCGCGCGCATGGAAGGGAACGCGTTCATCAGCTGAGCGGCGGCGATCCAGACGGATTCCGGTCCACGAAAAGTCCGATGCCGCGAATTCCCGGCACGGCCAGCATTCGCTTGCAGAGCCAAGGTGAGATTTGCGCCGCGCAGGCCCTCTCGGTTTCTGCTCCTGCCAGTCGGTCGAACCGCTATGAGCTTCATACGGCATTACAAGGACTATCCGCATCTACCTGGCTCTTGCGGCCTTCGGCCGCAAGCTGCGCGAAATGCCGGCTGCTGGCCGGCACGAGCTTCTCGAAGAGACCGCCGCTAGGTTTCGCGTTCGCGAGCACCCCCCCGCCGTCTTCTTGCATGCTTACAGCAATCAACGTGCCAACTCGTGCACTCACTCCACAGATTCTGAATACACTGACAAAACGCTAGCGACCGATCTCTCATTGAAAGAGTATTGAACCTGACAGCGCTTGCACGGCCGTCAAAAACCAAACGGGCGAAGAGCCAGCCGCCACTCACAATGGGTATAGGCTGTTGAATCGCGGAGATTGGTCCAAAGGTGCCACATAGGTCGGCTTCCCGCCCTCAACAGCGCGACAGTGCTTTGGGCGTTCGGGCGCTAGTATGGTGATCCCGGGTCGCGGACGTAATCCGTCTTCGCTCGTGACAACTACGCGCGAAACAGTCGCCTCAAGGCCGTCGAACACGACCATGCAGTGGGATCTGGACGCATGCGCAGCCCTTTGTCGATCCGCCTGACAATCGCGTCCAACTCCGGACATCGATCGAGGCCATAACGTGGTCTACGGAACATGCGGTCCCAGGTGATCGCGAGCAATAAAGAACGCCATGCACCCAGAATGCGCTGGTTGCGGGCTGAGATGCCTAGCTACATCTTCCGCGCTCACTTGACACGGGTGCCTCTTGGCGTTGGTACATCCTTAGACCGTTTCGATCTGTCGTTGCCCGACTCTCCAGATCAAGCCTCGCGGACGAGTGCTGCAAGATCAGCTTCGAGCTTCGGTTGACGCTTGAAAATCGCGTCTATCAGCGCTTGCGCCGGTTGCTCGGCGGCCTCAACCAGCGCCGCCTTCTCAGCCCGCGCAGAGGGAGCGAACACTCGCTTGACGACGGTCGGCGATCCCTTGAGGCCGCATTTGGAGACGTCTTCGATGCCGGCATCGTGCGCGCTCCATTTCACGATTTGGGCACGCGCGGCACGCAAGGCATCCGCCATCGCGCCGCGCCGAATCTGATTCGTTGCCTCCAGCATGGTGATGAGACAGGGCAGCCTCGTGTGCAGCACCTGGACACCACCTTCGGAGCGTCGTTCCGCTTCAATTGTATGGTTGGCGAGATCTAAGGATCTGACCTTCGCAACGTAAGTTAGCTGCAGTACGCCCAGCCGCTTTGCGATGCCGGGCCCAACTTGCGCCGTATCGCCGTCGATGGTCTGCTTTCCCGTGAAGATGAGGTTTGTCGGGCCATATTCCTTATCAATTTTTCGGATGGCTGTTGCAAGTGCATACGTTGTTGCCAGGGTGTCGGAGCCCGCAAAGCAGCGATCGGTGAGTAGGACGGCGCGATCGGCGCCATAAGTCAGCGCCTTTCGCAAAGAATCTTCCGCCGATGGCGGTCCCATTGTAAGCACGGTAATTTTGCCGCCGAACCGATCGCGCAGCTCCAGCGCGGCCTCGAGCGCGAAGAGGTCATATGGGTTGATGATGGTCGGCACTCCCTGACGCATGATTGTATTAGTCACGGGGTGCACGCGGATCTGCGCCGAGTCCGGAACCTGTTTGATGCAGACGACATTGTGCACGGTGTTGCTCCAAAAGTTGCGACAGCTGCGAAGAGCAGAGCAAGTGTTGTACCATCACCCGCCCCGTTGGAATCGGCTTGCCATCGCTCAGGCTTAGACCGGGTGATGCGTCCCTCTAGCTCGCTCTTCCCGACGAACAATGCCAACATAAGTCAGGGCTGCGACAGCGCTGTTCCGCGGGGCGCGCCAGCTGAGTGAGGCCAGCTTGCGACAGATTACCGCCGCTAATCACCAGCGGGCGGCGGACCGGTTGACGTTCATTGGGCATTGCCGCTCACTAAAGCGCGATGAGATTAAGATGCATCGTCATCGCGCTTTAGATCCTTTGTTTGAGCATGATCTTTTCGGAACACCGCTTCACACTTTTCCGTATCATGCTCTAGTCCGAGCTTGATCGATGGATAGGCATCATAGCTTGTTAGAGGTGAGCAACCGACGATTCGCGATTGGATGGCCCGCAGGTGACGCTCGATATGTCATGGCACGCAAGTCCATCTCTCACCGAACCACGTGAGCCCGCCTTTCGACAGCCGTCCCACGAGCGGTGGTTTCGCTCGGAGCCAAGTTGCCGCCGAGGGGGGGCCCATTCCCTTCAGATTGCGATGAGATTGCCTATCGGAGATCGTCCTCATATAGCTATTTGGCACTAGCAGTTCTGGCCGATGTCGTCGTTCAGAACCGCTTTATCTCGATTCCATATTTCCTCAGCGCGTAGCCGATCTGGCGCGGCGTTAGTCCGAGCAGGCGCGCTGCTTTTGCCTGCACCCAGCCAGATTTTTCCATGGCCGCAATGACCCGTTCGCGATCGGCCATCTTCGCGCCACTAACGAGAACTGTGCCGGGAGGCCCCAGTGAGGCCAGTTCGCCGTCGACAGACTGGACCGGCTGGGTCGCTTCAGCTAGCGGAATGATGGCCTTTGCCGGCACCGGCGGCATGGGTGCGGGCTGCTCTTTTCTCTCGTCCGGCGTGCTTTTCCACAGCATCGCGGAAAGGCACTGGCCGTGGCAGCATGCAAAGTCACTTCTCACGATCGATGATCCGGCGCACAGCGTCGCTGTCCGCTCGATGCAGTTTTCGAGTTCGCGGACATTTCCCGGAAAGCCGCAGTTCATCAGTACATCGATCGCACTCGCCTCCAACGTCAGAGTACGACCGTTCTCGTTATTGAAATTTCTGAGGAACTCCCTGGCAAGCGGAGGAATATCACTGCGTCTTTCGCGTAGCGGTGGCAACAGTAAGGGAACTACGCTGATGCGATAGTAAAGGTCCGCCCGGAACTCGCTCCTGGCGACAGCCTCTTCAAGGTTCCTGTTGGTCGCAGCTATCACTCGAACATCGACCTTAATAGTCTGGTTGCTGCCGACGCGCTCGAACTCTTGCTCTTGCAAAACGCGCAGCAACTTCGCCTGGAACGGAGCTGAGATCTCGCCGATCTCGTCAAGAAAAAGCGTTCCTTTGTCAGCAAGTTCGAAGCGTCCCTTGCGCGAGCTGAACGCACCGGTAAAGGCGCCTTTCTCATGACCAAATAATTCGGATTCCAGGACGGTCTCAGGAAGCGCCGCGCAATTCAGCTTAACGAACGGGCGCTTGGCGCGGGACGATGATTCGTGAATGGCCTTGGCAACGAGTTCCTTTCCGGTGCCGGATTCGCCACGCAGCAGAACTGTGCTGTTCGATCTGGCTACAACCGCAATCTTCTCGAGCAGCCCGCGCAGCGCCGGACTATCGCCAATGATCCCATGGGCGTGCAGCTTCTTGCGCTCCCGAGAGGGTTGCCTGAGCTCTAATACTTCCTTTTGTAGCCGGTCCTTCTCCGCCATCAGTCGTTCGCGGTCGCAGGCGAACAAGCGGTGTAACTTCACTGTTTGTCCCACCAGGTTGGCGATCATGGCGAGCAGTCGCGCATCGTACTCGAGCGGGAGACTCGACCTATCGTCCCGGATGCGGTCGACCGTCAGCGTACCCACGACCTTCCGATCGATGCGAATGGGAACCCCGATGAACGACACTGGCATATTATCGGAGGCGCCGAGCACTTCCCGGTCGGCAGCGCTGAATACCGGCTCGGCGACCACGTTCTCGGCGACAAGAGGCCTGTCGGTCGCGATGATCTGGTCGATTGCGTTCCGCGGCAGTCGCATCCGGTAACGTTCGTCGCTGCCTTCGTTCCAGCCGGCGCCCACTGTAATGTCCGGCATGCCGTCCTCGTCGAACAGTGAGACGATGCCGTGTCGCATCTGCACAAACGATTGCAAAAGACCAACAACGTTGGCCAACGTGACTTCGAGCCGACAAGGAGCGGTAAGAATTTTCGATATTTCGAAGATGCCGGTGAGCGCGCTCTCACGCAACGGCTCCCCCGAGAGCTTACCCTCCGGTTCAGGTTGCGAGGCAGGTCTTTCGCGTGAGGAAGGGATATCCAGCATGAGGCGGCCTCCGTTGTCTTGATCATCCTCCCTGGTGCCTTGTCCTGGTTGGCGAGCTTCGTTTTGCATGTCACTCTCGATCTAACGCCAAGTGTTGACGAGATGACATAGAACCGTGACACCTTTTCATGGCACGACGATAAACTTACAGTGTGCCTTCATTCATTTTTGCGGATTGCTGCGCATCGTCAGCGGAGAAGATGAGTGCCGCTGCTGCCGCTCAAGTCAGCTGTGTCGCCAGGGCGGGCCGATTCACAGATGTTGCCCACCATTAACCGGCACCTCGGCCCCCGTGACATAGCTCGCCGCATCCGAGCACAGGAAGAAGATGACCTTGGCCACTTCATCCGGGGTTCCCACTCTGCGCAGCGGGATACTTGGCACGAGACGCGCTTCTGTGTCGGGCGATAACATGTCCGTCCTGATTTCGCCGGGCGCGATCGCATTCACACGAATGCCATGCGGCGCATAGTCGTGCGCCATTTCGCGTGTGAGGCTCGCAAGCGCAGCTTTCGACGTCGCATAGGCACTGCCGGCAAACGGGTGCACCCGCGATCCCGCGATCGAAGTCACGTTCACGATCGATCCTGACGCGGCTCTTAGCTCGTCAAACAAACCCTGCGCCAGCACGATCGGGGCCACCAAATTGAGATGGAACACCCTCATCCAGGTCTCGGTTGACGTCGTCAACGACGTCATCCGATCGCCAGCGGGCGTTTTCGGCGAGACACCGGCATTGTTCACTAGCGCGTGCAAAGGTGCACCGGCCAAGCGCTTCTTGACCTCAGTGATCGCGCGCGGCAGCATTCGATGATTGCTGAGGTCGATCTGGACATGATCTTCGTCCCCTGCGTGCCAGGGACATCGCTCGCCGTCGAACGGTTGACGCGCGCAAGAAATGATGCGCCAGCCCGCCTCCGAGAACAGCTTGGCAGTGGCATGACCAATTCCGCGCGATGCTCCGGTGAGCAACATCGCCTTCTGTTCTCCGCCATGAACGCGGGCTTTATCGGCGTGAAAGGGGCAACCCAAAAGTGTTTCGGGCAGCGAGCCTGTGATCAGATCGTCATTTGGCAGATCGAGACCCACGCCCGCCTCCTCTCCTGTTGCGCGCCGCACGCGTAGCAGGATTTGGGCCACCGCGATGCAGGTAAATCCGCTTCCGTTTTGCGTCCTAATGTCGCGCACGCGGAATGCTTGGCGGTTTCAATACACGGTGCGTTTGCTTTGTGACAGTGATGGTGCATCAGCTACGTAATGTCACGAGCACACTCGCCTGCGTCAAGACCAGGTTGCAAGCCGCACGTTATCTCCTGATTGCCCAGCGGAAAGGCCAGCGGAGGCCAGCGCCTCTCGTCGAAGCAACGATAGGTCAGGATAGCGGCCACGGCCAGTAGCCGCGTCAACTCGAAAACTGACGTTACCAGTTCGTACGTTAGATTCGGCAGCAACTGATGCTGACATCATCGTGCCCTGCTCTGCTGTGTCCAACACTGGTACGTCGCCGGGCGGATTGATTGCGGACCACGATCTGGCGTGCTGAATGTTTCCCCAAAATAGTGGATCTCGAGAGCGCCTGTCCGCACCTGCGAGCGCCCGACCGCCACGACGAAACTCGCCGGCTGAACGGCGCCCCTTTTGATATGCTCGTCCGCGATCGACCACCGATTAGCTTCGACTTGCGGGTCCGTCCGAGGCGAAGACGAAGACGTCTTCCACTTGTTTAACGCGGCCGCAGCACGTTGACGCCATTGTTGTCGACGTCGAGCTTCTGCGGAAGGCATTCGGCCGCCGCATCGTTCTGTTCTCCGCTGGAAGTTCGCGGCAGCGCATCCCCTTGGACAGGCAATTGCCGCCCCGAAAAGAACTGCCAGTACTGCTGTATGCAAAGAGCGGCAATCAGATCGATCAATCGAGCTACGACTTTCATGAAGCTACGAGATCTTTCGATTTTTCTTCAATCAAGATCAATCGGCTCGGATCATTCAAATCGAATTCTATAACGCGTGGGGCAACGAGACGCGCATAACGCGTGAAGGCGCTCGTCGGGGGAAAACGGATCACGGTGTCGCAGCGCGCAAGGAGATACATTTCGATGAGGGCGGAAAAGCCGCCCTCGGCTCCGAGTGCCGCGTTGTGCAATGGGCCGGCCTGAGGCGCCTGGAATCGTTTTGGGATCGTGAAAATATCAGGGAATATAGTCGAAACCTTCTCAAGGACGAGCGCGCTGTCCGTGCACAGGAAAGCCCTCACGGGTTTTGCGTGGGGTAACCCCCTGGCCTTATCAATGGCAATACGGACCTGTCGCAAGGCGCGCTCCGGGTCAGCCCAGTAGGGAGCATGCCCCATAATATCCTCGCCGTTGCCATGCCGGACATGGATGCCGATTACGCTGTACGATTCAAAGTGCTCGCGGTAGACAGCATCAATCCGAGCCTGAATTTCAGGTCGTGGCTTGATGCTCCGAAAGATTTCTCGTTCGGCCTCCTGATCGCAGCGCCACATCAGGCAGGCGTCACACACAACCGTGTTAGCGTCACTATCTTTCTGACTTTGGAACAGTTGATCGAGTTCGTCGCGTTCCCGGAAAATCTGCTCGTCCGGGCGATAGACGCAATCGATGGATGGCTTGTTCCACCATGCCGGGAAGAATGGTCCCGGAAATGAACACTGGCTGATCTCGTCACCGCAAATCACCCGCACGCCAGCAATGTCTTGAACCGGTTCGAAGAAAACTGGAAAGGCATTCGTGAATGGCTCATCGAGATAACAAGATCCCCGCCAATCAATGGCTAGCGTCCGTCCCGTCTGCTTTGCAAAACGCCAGGCTGCCGCCAATGACCACAGGCAATCGCCGAACCCTGTACGTCGCCGGGAAACTACGAACCGGTCATTCCTCGAACCGCTAAGCATCTGCATTTCCTCTTCCCGGGCTCCTGGTTGGACAACAGACGTCATCGCAGACATCTCACGTATCATCTCGTCCGAGGCCATGGCCTGAAATCGCGGTGCCGGCGAGCTGCGTCGGTAGAACTTCATAGCAGCGCTTTCCCTGGTGAGCCGCGTTCTTTCAACAGTTTGCGTATTTTCTTCAGCGGTGTTGCGTCGACGTACCCGATTTCAGGCGGATGCCCGATGCCACCCTCTGCGTTGGATGGCCTGGCCCCCTCACATGCAGGTATAGCCATGGCCATTGCTCATGAGTTCGGGCTATGTTTCGCTTTGCACTTTATTGTGCCCCGGAGCGCGCGGAGGATGCAGGCGAACGCCCCGCACCTCCCACACGAGCCGCAATTCCTTCACGAGATCTTCACGCTTGGCCTGGTCCAGCATGGTTGCGTCGAAAAGACAGCTGAGCGACGCCTCGCCCTCGATCCGCATCAAGATCTCGAAAAGCTCATGTGAGATACGCATACTATGGTGGGCGGAATGTCCCGTGCGGATCTCGCAGACCGTTTCCTGGCGATCTGGCGCTGTGTAGGAGCGAACACGATGAAGGGATGCATACGGCGGCAATGACACGCCCAGTGCACTCCAATCCTGCAGTGATGCTGGCCGCTTCCTGACGAGGAAGGGGCCAACAACAAGTCCGTCCAGGTCAGTCGTCAAGAACGTGGTGATCGCATCTGACACGGACTGCACGATCGGCTCGGCGTTGTTGTTAAACGAGGTATTTAGAAGAATCGGAATGCCCGTTCGCTTCTTGAACGCACTAATTACATCCCAATAGGTGGGGTTTGTCCTTCGCGATACTGTCTGCAGCCGAGCGGTCCCATCAACGTGGGTGATCGCACCGAGCACGTGACGCTTGGCTTCACGCACACGAACCACGAAGTTCATGAAGGGGAGCTGCCGCGTGCCGTCCGGCAGCTCAAAGAACTCGCTCGCATCCTCCTCCAGTACAGATGGCGCAAAGGGGCGATAGCCCTCGCGCTTCTTGACCATCGCGTTGATGCGGTCCTTGTTTTCCGCAGGCCGCGGGTCCGCAAGAATGCTGCGGTTACCAAGCGCACGTGGGCCGAACTCAGACCGGCCCTGAACCCAGCCGATTACAGCGCCATTTGCCATCCAGTCTGCCGCACTGGATGCTATGTCATCACTTCGTTGAATGTCGAGGTGGCCTGACCATGCGTTGAGCTCATGCTCTACGGCTTGCTCGCTCCCGAGATCGGGTCCCCAATAAACGTCCGGCAGTCGCTCGCGCGGCGCTGGCCTCCCCAGCTCGCTTGATACCATCAACGCAGCGCCGAGTGCGCAACCGGCGTCGTGCGCCGCGGGTTGAACAAAGATGTCGTCAAATAGCCCGGAATAAAGCAGCTTACCGTTCAGCGTGCAATTATGGGCTACCCCCCCAGCCAGGCACAAGCGTGTCATGCCCGTCGCTTCGCGATAGTGCCGCAGGATGTGGAACACGATCCGCTCCAGCGCTTCCTGCATCGAAGCGCTGACATCTCGATGTTGTTGGGTGAATGGCATTCCTTTTCGCCGAACCTGGATGTTGCCGACCAGGGCCGGACCGATTCGATCCAGGTGAACGCGATAGCCACCGTTGTCCAACAATTCGTAGAACTGCGCGAAGAGCGAGCGATAGCGAGCGGGATCACCATACGGTGCAAGCCCCATCACTTTGTACTCGTCGAACAACCCGTAGCCGAGATATCGGATCGTCTCGAGATAGAACAGCCCCAGGGAGTTATGTTCCGGGAAGCTAACAAGTCGCGCAATTTCGGTACCAGACCCCACCGCCAATAGGCCCGAGAGAAAATCGCCTCCGCCGTCGATCGCAAAAACGAGACTTTGCTCGAACCCGGACATGGCAAACGCGCTCACGGCATGCGCTTCGTGGTGGTTCACGAAGGAAAGCCGGGACGGATCGATCTCGGCCCCGACCTCCCGAGCCAGCAGCAGCCGCAGCAACAGTTTGGGGTCCAACGGAACGGGCTGAGAAACAGAAAGACGCTCGAGCATGGTTTTGCAGTAGGCTTCAGTCGCGTAGAACGCGATATGGTCGATCTCGCCGAGCGAGACTCCTGCGGTAGAAAGGCAGTATCTGATCGAATTGCTCGGGAACTTGTTGGAGTGCTTGACGCGGTTGAGGCGCTCCTCTTCGACAGCAGCAATTACGCGGCCATCCTGCACAAGAACCGCAGCGCCATCGTGAAGAAATGTATTCGGCAGCTCCGGAGAGCTTTCATAGATTCTGTCCAGACCGCCACTCAGCCCCAGGCACAACATCCCGTTCTCCATTTGATCCTGACGGGAAGGCTAACTGCCGCCCCACCGATCTAATCTGTACAGTCACGCCCCGCCGGGTGCGCGGGCCAGACAGCACAACACAACTAAGGTCCATCTCGGCGCCTAGCGACAGGCGCTCGGAAGCAAGGCTGCTGGCGTCCGACACCGATCGGCCGTCGAACTGGCTCGACCGCGGCCTCTTAAGGCCATTGCAGAAGCTGCTCTAATAGACGAGGTCACTCCCGAGCTACCGCAGAAGCATCGTGAACTGCATCGATTTGACTTTCTCCGTTTTGCTCAACTCACGTCAACGCAGCAGGCGGCGCCGAAATAGTGCTGTCGACGCGAAAAAGGGCAAAACCGCGTAAACGCAGAGCGCACCTACGTGCAGGGCAGCACTGTCGGCACCGCGCTCAAGCATCGCTGGGCGAATAAGGTCGACCGCATGTGCGAGCGGCAATAAGCCGACGAAGTGCCGAAATGAGTCGGGCAGTTGGCTTGTCGGAAAGACCACGCCACACAGAAACACCATAGGAGTGAGGACAAGTGTCTGGTAAAACACGAAGTAATCGTAACTAGGCGCAAGGGATATGACGACCATCGCCAGGCTGGCGAAGACAAGGCCAGTAAGGGCGATTGTTGGCATCGCATAGAGAATGGATGGCCATGATGCATAACCGAGCGCGGCGGCGACGATCCCGATCGCTGTTCCGGCCAGAACGGACTTACTGGCCGCCCACACCAGTTCACCCAGAACGATATCGCCAAGCGTGAGCTGAGTAGAGAGAATTGCTTCCCAGGTGCGCTTGGCGTCCATGCGTGCAAAGGCTGCATACATGGTTTCAAAGGTCGCCGACGTCATGGCGCTGGTCGCGACCATGCCTGCCGCCAGGAACGCGATGTACGACGTCCCCTCAATGCGCCCCAGGATCAGTCCAAGGCCAAAGCCGAGGCCAAACAGATTGGTTAGAGGATCTGCGAGGTTGCCGAGAATCGATGCAAGTGCGACTTTCTTCCATGCGAGGAAGTTCCGACGCCATACCGCGATCCAGTTGTACGCGTTAGCGGGCATCACCGCCGCATAACTTTCACCCATCGCTCACTTCTCCATCTCGCGCCCGGTCAGCCGCAAAAACACATCTTCGAGATTGGGGGGGCGCTGCAGAATACGAAGGCCCGCATGCCCACGCAGTTGCTCGCGCACCTGCTCCGGATATGGCGCATAACAAAAGAGCGTCTCTCCACTCACTTCGACGCGCCGCGCATAGGGCCTGATCAGCTCGCAGAGCTGATGTGGATCACCCCCATAGATTTCGATCACGTTGCAGCCAATATGCTCATCGATCAGGTCGTCTGGCTTGCCTTCGGCGATCTTGCGTCCGCCCTCGAGGACACACAGCCGATCGCACAAGCGTTCGGCCTCTTCCATGAAGTGAGTGGTCAAGAGAATCGTCTTGCCCCGCGCCAGCAGAACTCGCAGACGTTCCCAAATCAGGTGGCGGGCGTGCGGATCCAAACCAGTCGTCGGCTCATCCATCACGAGCAAATGCGGGTCATTGATTAGCGCACGCGCCAGCGTCAGCCGCCGTTTCATGCCACCGGACAGCTCGGCAACGCGCGTGTCCGCTTTGCTCTCGAGGCGTGCAAACTCGAGCAGCGAGGGGGCGACCGCCTCGATCTTGCGAGTGCCCATGCCGAAGTAGCGGCCAAACACCAGCAAATTCTCTCGTACGGTGAACTCGAGTTCAAGGTTATCGAATTGCGGCACCACGCCGATACGCACACGTGCGACACGAGCGCGTGCAGGCACAGGCTCATTGAGCACCGTAATCTTTCCTCCGTCCGGCGAGATCATGCCAAGCAGCATGCGCGCGATCGTGCTCTTGCCGGCTCCATTCGGCCCGAGAAGGCCAAAGCATTCTCCGCGCGCGACCGAGAACGACAGCTCATTGACGATGATCTTGTCGCCAAATGATTTTCTCACGCCGGCAAGGTCGATTGCTACGGTGGACATGGTCACTCTTAGGCTGAGAGAAGTCGTTCGTCCGACAATGGCTCCCTTACCACCGTTTTGGTCCAGAGCAGGCCGTCGCACCACACATGCTCAACGCGTCCCCAGTGGCAGGCCGCGGCAGCATCCGGGAAGAATCCCCGCCCGTGGAGGTTAGCACTCGTATTGCAGAGCAGCGGAATGCCGGTAAGTTTTTCAAATTCGACGAGAAGCTCGGCGATTTTGTGCGGAGAGTTGCGGGAGATTGTCTGCAGCCGCGCCGAACCGTCGAGATGGACGACAGCGGGGACCTTGTCGCGCCATTCCGCGCGGGTTTGGTGATCGAACAGCATGTAGGGATCTGGCGTACCTGGGCTGAAAATCTCCGGCGCCCGATCCTCCAGACAGATCGGCGCCACCGGTCGGAAGTGCTCGCGACGCTTGATGTCGTTGAGATGATCCTTCATTGCCGGGGAGGTCGGGGCTGCAAGAATGCTTCTGCCGCCCAACGCCCGCGGCCCAAGTTCGGCGCGCCCGGAAAGGAAGATGACCGGCTTGTCGTCCGCGAGAATCGCCGCAAGTTCACGCAGACTGCACGGCGCCGCCTCCCAATCCGGCGGAAGCTCGCTGTCCTGCAGGGCCGGACCACTGTAGACTGACCATTCCAATGGCCCGAAGCCATTTTGCGCCGCCATCGCGCCGCAAGCAGCGCCGATTGCCGAGCCGCTGTCATTCGGAAACGGCGGCACCCAAACATCATCGAACAATCCAGTCGCACGAAGCGCGCTGTTCCACTTGATATTGAGACCGCAGCCTCCGGCGATACATAGATTTCGCGCTCCCGGAAGCGACGAGTGTTGCAGCAGAACCATCGCCATTTCCTTGACAAGAAGATGTTCCACGAACACATGAAACGACGCAAGGACGTCCTCCGCTCGCTTGGCCGTCAGGCGCAAAGCGCTTGCCTCGAAGAAGTCGTGCATAGCTGCAAGAGACGCTTCCGCATTGTTGATCTCGGCGCGGTAGCGACGAGCCTGCTCCGTGTCGGCGGCGAAGCGCTTTTCATAGAGCTCCTGAAACACTGCGACGATGCTTTCGTCGACAGAGCCAAGCGCGATGTAAGCCATCAGCTTGCCGGCGATGCCCAAATCCCAACTGGAGCGGTTCGGCTGCCTGTATGGGCCGAAGTGAAGGCCCGCGGCAGCATAGGCATGTCCGATCATCGGAAACAGGGATGCAATGAGCCGCGCCCCCCGAGGTTCGACATAGTAAAGACGTGGAAAGATGCAGCCGTCCCATACCAGACAGAACGCGGGTTTTCCCGCGTCGGCAAAGGGACTGGTGCTATATGCTGACGCGACGTGGCCTGTGACGTGCGGGTAGCTCTTATATGGAAACACCTTGCCTCCGAGGATCAGGCCAAAGCCGTCGACGGAATCAAGAAGGCCCTCAGCATGGCGCTCGACATATGGCGCCCCCTTCAGCGCGATCGGCACAGCTCCACTTAGGACCTGGAACTGCGACTCAATCTCCCCATCCCAGCCGTCGATGACGAACTGATCGATATCCCGCGGATCCAGGCCGTGCTCCGCCAAGGCGAGCGCGACTGCATCGAGATTCTCGACGGATTGGTAGCGTGGACCGTTGCCGCGCTTTTCTTGCTCGGTGCAAAAGACAAGCCGTCCGTCCTCGACGACAGCAATTGCCCCGTCATGTGTTAACTTGATGCCGCAGATGCGCATACGATCCCCTGGCTAGTGGCCGACGTTTGATTGTTCGGATGAGTGACCCGGCTTCCGGAACCGGACGATCAAGCAGTCTTCGTTGACCGACTCGGTGTGGCAGTGCAGACGTTCGACCTCCGATAGGCTCTCGTTGAAGAGAGCGATCACCGTTTCGGCACCAGCAGCATGCCCCCATCGTTGACATGTGGCATCACGTGCGGACCCGAAAATCAGAGCTCCATTTGGCGCAAGCATACTCACCAGGTTGCGGATAGCCGCATGCATCTCGACAATGTCCTTGAGGTAGTAAAGAACCTCAGCCACGACGATCAAATCGAACTGTTCAGTGGTCGAGAACCGCTGAATGTCGCAGGTCACCCACGTGATATGTGACCACTTCCTGGTCCGTAGTCGCGCTCGCTCGAGCGCCTGCGGCATGACATCGACAACGGTGAGCCGTTCGCATAGCGGAGCCAGCATGTCCGTGAATGCACCGGCTGCGCATCCGACTTCGAGGGCACACGAAACATCTCCGTTGCAACGCGACATCCGGAGCATTTGCGCGTATCGCTCCTGCTCGAAGGAACTACTGTCGAGACGCCATGGATCGTCGACAGCCAGCTCTCGCTCTAATAGCTGATGGTTTGCGTCCTGGATCATGAGCCAATTACCTACTTGCAGGCAGTCGAACGATCACTACCGCAAACACTCTCTGTTGCCGTCAGGCTCGATGAACACTGGGAAACCCTTGCCTTACGACTTGTACTAGACATTCCCCATTTACTTGCAGCACTTCGTCCAGCGTTCGGGTGCAGGATGACAGATTGCTTTTCCCCGTCGACCGGCACGTTGGCGACCTTGCGCGATAGCCAATCGCTGTTGCTCAATGTACAAAGCGCATAGGCCTTCAAAGGAAGTAAGAGAAAGATATTGATCGGTGTGTGGAGCGAGAAGCCGAGAAACCGCAGCTCGCGAGCACGAATGGCTGCCACACTGCACCGGACCATTGTCATTGCTGCAATCGTCAATCCCGTCCACCAGGGTACAGAGCCTGCGATTAGGAGCTGCGCGAGCGCAGCCAGTGATGAAAGGGCGAGAAGCAACGGGCCGAGATTTTGCCCGATAACGTCTAGCGTCAGATAGCCATCGAGCTCTGGCAGCAGGCGCAATGCGAGGAACGTGTCCCGGAAGGTACTGCGGGCCCAGCGGAGTTGCTGACGTAGATATGGCCCAAGGCGATCCGGGACGACTGTTGCTGCGATCGCGTCCGAGACGTATTCGGTTCGAAACCCCGCCTTGAGCATCAGGATCGTTAGATGGCGATCCTCGCCGAAATCGCTCGGTTTCCCACGAAAGAATTGCGTTTCGTATTGATCAAGAAGCAAGGCGAGCGCGGAGCGACGATACATGGCACATGGGCCGCAGCAGCACATGACCGCACCGAAACGCGCCTGCGCCGCGCGCTCTTCGTTGCACGCCAACCAGTATTCCATATCGATCAGCCTGGTCAGCCAGGTTTGGCTGCGATTGCTCGCTATCAACTGACCCATGGCCGCACCGATTTGCGGGTCATGCATCTTCAATACCAGCTTCGTGACAACGTCAGCGGCAAGTATCGTATCCGAGTCGACGTTGAGGACCAGGTCACCGGATGAGCTGCGTATCGCAGCGATCTGCGCTTTGCGTTTTCCAACGTTGTTTGCCAGCAAGATGATGCTGAACCTCGGATCGTTCGCATAGATTTTGTGTACAGGCGCGACAAGATCGCGATTTGCAGATCCGTCGTCGACCACATAGACCTGTAGCTTTCCGGTGTAGTCTTGACTCGCAAGCGACTCCAGACATTCGGCCAGCGTGATTGGATCCTCGTTGAAGCACGGCACGATGACGTCTACACTGGGAAGGTCCACCTCCGATCGGCCCAGGTTGTCCTGCATGGATGAGTCAATCGCCGGTTGGGCATAAAGCGCTTGCGCGCTCTTGTAGATCGTCGAGAGCAGCGCATAAGACGAAACAGCGACAGCACTGGTTGTAGCGAGCAGGTCCATAGGGTGTCAGTTTTTGTTCAGTGAAGTTGAGGGAGTGGACGGATTACAAACCCGCGCCGTTGTAGTGCCGGGATCAGATGTGACAGAGCCGCCGTGGTCTGATCACGCAGCGTGGCATCAGTGCACGGTCGCTCCTCATCAGGAGGATATCCGTCGTGCAGGAGCACAATTGCACCCGGGCGAACGCTCGCCAGTACTGAATTCACAATTCTATCAACCCCGGGACGGGACCAATCTCTCGGATCTATCGACCAGTGCACAGCTGTGAGACCAGCGCTCGCTGACACAGCGAGCACCTCTTGTGTCCACATGCCGTAAGGAGCTCGCATGTGCCTGGGTAAGGCCTGCGGGCACGCTGAACGAATCGCCTCGTTTCCCATCAGAACTTCATCGCGTACCTCCGCTGGTCCGCATCTGGATAGATCCGGATGCGTCATCGTGTGGTTCGCAACCTCGTGCCCTTCCGCGATCATTCGTCGAATGAGTTCAGGTTGTTCGGCCGCGTACGTGCCGATCACGAAGAACGTCGCCGGAATCCCATGTTGCGCCAGCACATCGAGCACCTCTGGCGTGCAAAATGGATTTGGCCCGTCATCAAAGGTCAAATAGACGGGGCGACTTCCGGCCACGTCAGCGTAGTCGCAACGGACAGCAGATAGGGGGAGATGCTCTTTCACAACTCAGGCCCATTCCGATCGATGATCGTCCCGGCCGGCCACTCGCTTATCGAGCGTCCAACCGGGAAAACCACCACGATCACGTCTTCGATGCGGGTCGGCGACAAATTGGGATAGACATCCGGATGCGTGGAGCGGACGCGAATGCCAGACATGAGGGTGGCGAGCCCCTGCCTTTCGACCAGTCGGGTCATATGTTTCTGAAGCGCAGGCCGAACCGTACCAAAGCCGAATGGAACCCCGAGCTCATGCAGTATCGGATACGTCACGCGCATTGCGTGGGTGATTCCCAGCCCTTCGAGATCCGGACGCACCGCATACAACCCCAGTTCGGCAACGAGTAGATCGACGCTACCAACCTTGATGAAGCGGCGTAGTAGACCGACATGAGCAGCTACCCCGTGCGCGTCGTAACCGATAATGCGGACCTCAGGCCTCGCCCCGGCCCAACTTCGGTTGCCCTCAAATGGCTGCGCATTGAACGCACCGGTCGGCCCGTAACTCTTCCGGAAAAACTCGGCGAGTTCGGCATGATCGGTGAGCTGCAATTCGCTTTCCCAGCGACGGGTCCACTGCACTCGAGCGCGCGCAGAAGGAGCTTCCGCAGTCGGGGATACGGCAATATTCATGGCGGGCTTCCTCGCGCCAGTGGAATTAAGAGCGGAGATGGTCACGTGAACTCGCTACTCGGCGAACCGCTGATCAATACTGAACTGCGCTGCCATGCCCCGTCGGAGCTCGGCACCCCTCGCTTGCACCGTGCCGTGCGCCTTCGACGAGCGATCGCACAGTTCGCGCTCGTCATCAGACCAATGCCCAGCGCGAGATATGCCGGAAGATGCCGACGAGGCGATTGGACTACCCAGAACCTGTCTGCACCATGGAGCTTTTCCGCCTCGTCCAGCATCGCTATCGACGTTTTGACGTCTGAGGGCAGGCTATCGATGCGAAGAGCCTCATCGATGGCGTATCGGAGTGGCATCAGATCAAACTGGTTCTTATGCATCTTCGACACGCCCTGAATGCGGTGGACAGGCGAGCCATTTGGACAGTCGCCGGAACTACTTGGCATCCGCAATCTGCGGCTGCCGCTATGTCGCGACCCTAGAATGAGGTTGAACGCGCTCTCAAGTGTACGCGGGTAAACCTCCGATATGGAAACGGATGGAATACGCATACGAACGTTTATCGGGATCCGCTTGGCGCCCGATCGAGCGCGCTTCGCACCGAGAAGAAGCGGCGCGGCTCGCACCGCACGCCCAAAGCCGGCCTCGCAACGGATGCGGCGGGTGCTCGCACGTCCAGGAGTTTTTCTCTGAGCCCGCGAACGACCAGCAGCCATCGTGATGTGCCTGATTACTTTTCCAAACTGATGTTTGCTATCCAACATCCCGCAATTTGGTAAAATCGATTGTTTCGATAGAACACATCCACACGATGGATAGACTCACAACATGCGGTTCAAGGGACTTGATCTAAATCTTCTCGTTGCGCTCGATGCTCTGATGACGGAGCGCAACCTCACGGCGGCGGCGCGCAAGATCAATCTGAGCCAGCCAGCTATGAGCGCGGCGATCGCGCGGCTGCGCACCTATTTCCGCGATGAACTATTTACCATGAGAGGTCGCGAGCTCGTCCCGACACCTGGCGCGGAGGCGCTTGCAGGTCCGACTCGCGAGGCCCTGCTGCATATCCAACTCTCGATCATATCACGGGACGCGTTCGACCCGACTCAGTCGAGCCGACGCTTCAGGGTCATTCTCTCCGATTTCATGACCATCGTCTTCTTTCGGAGAATCGTGGACCGTATCGCACACGAAGCCCCCGCGGTACGCTTCGAATTGCTGCCATTTTCCGATGAACCCGATGAGCTGCTCCGCCGGGGCGAGGTTGACTTTCTCATTCTGCCGGAATTGTTCATGTCGAGCGCGCACCCCAAGGCGACGCTGTTTGACGAGACCCTGGTGTGCGTGGGATGCCGCGCGAACAAGCAGCTATCGCGGCAGCTTACGTTCGAGAAATACATTTCGATGGGGCACGTTACGGCTAAGTTCGGACGGGCGCTGAGACCAAACCTAGAAGAATGGTTTTTGCTTGAGCACGGCCTCAAGAGACGCATTGAGGTCGTTGTGCAGGGCTTTAGCCTGATTCCGCCTATATTGTTGGACACGGGCCGTATCGGCACGATGCCATTACGGCTCGCCAGACACTTTGAAAAGCGGATGCCACTGCGGATCGTCGAACCACCGCTCCCCCTGCCCACATTCACCGAGGCTGTTCAGTGGCCTGCGTTCCACAATACCGACCCGGCGAGCATTTGGATGCGTCGGATATTGCTGGAGGAAGCATCCAACATGGCATCTGGGCCTCAGGAGCCTCCAACTCGCAGGCGCTGCTAGAACCATAAGCCGCTCCCGGCACGTTCCAAATACGCTAATAATCCTTCGACATGCTCGGCCGCTTTCGTCACTTCAACGTCTCTGGGGCGAAGCTGCCAGAGACGGCGATTGGTTGCGAAGACTTGGCGAGTGGCGAGCGTGGTGACGTCGCAGGTGAGGTTTGGAGCGCTTGCCCTGCAAACAGGCGACGCCCGGCACTATCGCGGCAGAACACGCCTTCTCCAGTGCAATATTGTTTGGCTTGCCCGATAAAATCGCTTGAACCGCACACTGCGTCAGGTTGTAGGTTGGCCGCCGTGACTAACGCTGCGCTACGCGGCCGTCGACTGGGCGCTTTGGCGAACTCACGGCGCTGGCCGGACACTGTGTTAATCTGCCATTAACCAACTGACCGGGTCCTGTTGCGTGGCTCGCTGGAAGCGGCGAGACCGATCAGCTTCGGGACTCCTGACGGTTTCCGGCCGCTGCTGGCCGGCCTACCGCCTTGCTCTCAATTGTTGCGGTCATTTCACGAGCGTCTTCTCGCGATCGCACGATGGAAACAATGTCCATTCGGGCGAACCAATAGGACCTCTCCAGACGCAGGCATCACCGCTCGTTGTATGTGCCGCAATTACGTTCGCGCCGGATAAGAAGACATGCGTTTCAAAGGTCTGGATCTGAATCTTCTCGTCGCGCTGGATGCTCTAATGACTGAGCGCAACCTCAGCGCAGCGGCACGCAAGATCAACCTTAGTCAGCCGGCGATGAGCGCCGCCGTTGCCCGGCTGCGCTCCTATTTCCATGACGAGCTGTTTGGGATGAGGGGGCGGGAACTTGTCCCGACCTCACGCGCGGAAGCACTCGCAGCTCCTGTGCGCGAGGCTCTAACGCACATTGAGCTATCAATTATCGCGCGGGACGCGTTCGACCCAGCTCGATCGAACCGGCGATTCAGGATCGGCCTTTCTGACTTTATAACAGTCGTATTCTTTCGAAATGTTGTGGAGCGCGTCGCGCGAGAAGCGCCTGCCGTCAGCTTCGAACTCGTGGCGCTCACCGATGAGCATGATGAGCTTCTCCGCCGCGGCGAAGTCGATTTTGTTATCTTGCCGGAATTATTCATGTCCAGCGCGCACCCCAGGGCGGCCCTATTCGAGGAGAGACTCGTCTGTGTAGGTTGCTGCACGAACAGCCAACTACTACGGCAGCTTACATTTGATCGGTATATGTCGATGGGCCATGTTGCGGTTAAGCTCGGAGGTGCGCGCAAGACGCCGGTCGAGGAATCCTTTCTACTCGATCTCTGTCTCAATCGGCGGATCGACATTCTCGTGCAGAGCTTCAGCATGATCCCGCCCCTGCTGGTAGGCACGAACCGCATAGGGACGATGCCATTAGGGCTCGTAAAGCATTTTCAAAGAACGATCCCCCTTCGGATTGCCGAGCTTCCGCAGCCATTCCCCGCCTTCACTGCGGCGGTCCAATGGCCCGTGCTTCACAATAGCGATCCGGAAAGCCAATGGATGCGAGAGATATTGTTGCAGGAGGCTACCCGCATGGCAACTGGACAAGAGCCCTCGATCATCTGCACTTCGGAACGAGCGGATACTGCCGGAGATTTCGCACGACCCGTCTCGCCGTAGGACGATCTCAAGATGTACGAACCTCACATCCCAACGAATGTGTTCAACGCACAATTTAGGCTCGCCTCTTCGAATTCATGGTGGCTCTATAAAGATCGTCGCAGCGGACGGCTATCATGACGACGCTGTGTAGGTCTTTCGCACGTTGGCATTAGGCTAGACGTGCGAGCGGCGGCTGGACCGTTGGCCTGCTTTTAGAGACAGGGACGTACGTTGCACCTGGCTGTCGTGCGCACCCACCTCGATACAGCAGGATCGGCGCTGCGCTGTCGTTGTCAACTCTCCGAATCAGTAGTGGCTCCGGATGAGCGGAGACGGTTTCTCGCGTTTTCGGAGTCGTACCACCAGCACAGTGAGCGTGATGGTCATCAATCATGCACATGACCACTATCTTTTGCGCTGTCGAAGCAGGCATCGCGCACGCGTGTTGCCCTATCGCATCAGCCTGGAGTACATCGCATCTTCGTCGCTCCGCGCCGCGGGTCTGGCTTCTTTTTGCCCTATCGCCGCCAAACGTCTTGACGACGTGCGCTGCCATGACGCAATGACAAACATGGAGTTGAACGTTGGAGCAATGCAGCGGCGTGTTCGATCCGGAAGAGCTTTCCGCCCTGGGAAAACTTTATGATAGTGCGGTCACCGCGCTACCCCCATCGATGCAAACTCCGGAAAATTGCACTGCAATCGCCAAACTCATCTTGGAGCGTACAGCGGCTGGCGATGCTCAACTGGCATGCCTGACGAACTTGTTGATCACCATTTCCCCCCAGGGTTGATCCCCCGCCATTCTGAGGATAGTCACCACTCTCGCGCTGGAATCAAAGACGATCCAGCTAGAGCTTTGAAATAGCTTGAATCACACGTGACGTCAGGTTGTAGGCTTTGAAATTGAAGAACATGAGCAAAGCTACACCACGAAGGCGTCGATGGCGCATTGGCGAACTTGCAGAGGCGACCGGAGTAACGGTACGCACGCTGCATCATTATGAACACATCGGACTCCTAGCAGCTTCAGAGCGTACTGACGGCGGCCACCGGTTGTACGACAGCGAAAGCGTTCAACGGGTTCACCAGATTCGGGCGCTACGTGAGCTTGGCTTCTCCCTTGTCGAGATCCGTAAAGCTATGGAGGGCACGACCTCACTTACTGACCTTCTGCGCAAACATCTAGAGCGGATAGAACTTCAAGTCGCTCGGGCAACTCTGTTGCGAGATCGCCTGCGCAACATGACCATCGACAGTGAGATCCAGGTAAGTGTGGATGAGCTGCCTGCTACCTTGAATGCCATGTCTCGGGTCGAGACGCGTAGTCAGACATCCCGATGCACCTGCAAGCTAGCTGCAGATCGCGAGGAGCGGTGGCGGCGGATCCGCGACGACCTGCGTGATTGTATGGATCGGCGCGAGCATCCTTGCGGCGAGCGGGCAAAAGCTGTCGCAATTGCAGCACGCCAGCTGATCAGCGAAATCGCCGGCGCCGATTCACGCGTTTCGATGATCCTGAAGGTACTTGCACGATTAAGCGCCCCCCGCAGTCTGGCTGGTTGGGATCCCTGCCTCATGCAATATCTCGATCTCGCCCTTGGCGGGTTGGAGGATCAGCCGTACTTTGGCTGATCGGCAGCTCTGATGCTGGCCGACAGTTTTACGGATTCGACCGGACAGATCGTCATGGCCTCGCCGATCCGGGGCTCCCTGATGCCTTGATCGAGACTCCCTTCAAACGGGGCTTGAACCGCACGTAACGTCAAATTGTAGGCTCTTACGTGGTCGCAATCTGGCCGACCTAACGCACGCTTCGCTTGGCAGTCGGCCTCGACCTGCAGGCAGGTCTGATCACAGCTGCTGGCGTTTCACTTCAGGTGAGCATTGGGAGCTCTACAATGTTAAATGGGCATTACGCTTCTGCTGCGAGTGCAGCGCTCCTCTTCTGCGCCCTCGCCTCGGCTGCGCGCGGCTCCGAAGTAAAGATTGCCGTGGCTGGCCCAATGAGCGGAAGCAGCGCTGCGTTCGGCTTGCAAATGCGCGATGGTGCGGCTGCGGCGGTCGAGGCGTTGAACGCTTCGGGCCTACTTCCCGATACCAGGGTGATTATGAGTGTCGCCGACGACGCCTGCGACCCGAAGCAAGCTGTCGCAGTCGCGAATAAGCTCACAACAGAGCGGGTACGGTTGGTCATTGGCCATTTTTGTTCCTCTTCGTCGATCCCGGCCTCCGACATCTATGCCGAAGCAGGCATCGTTCAGGTCTCCCCTGGCTCGACAAATCCTCAGCTAACAGAACGAGGGCTTCAGACCGTCTTTCGGATCTGCGGTCGCGACGACCAACAGGGCACCGCTGCCGCTGAGTACATTCACAGGAACTACCCTAACGCCAAGATCGCAGTGCTCGACGACAAGAGCACCGCAGGCAAGGGTATTGCCGACGTGGTTGAGGCACAGCTTCAGAGGTTCGGTGAACAAGTCATTCGGCAAAGCTACGTAGCCGGGGAAAAGGATTACAGGGCGCTGGTCTCAAGAATGAAGAAGGATGGGGTGCGCGTCGTCTATATCGGCGGCTATCATACCGAAATCGGCTTGTTTGTACGCCAGGCATCAGAGGCAGGAGCGGGCCTCATCGTCATGGCGAACGATCCGTTGATGACCTCTGAATTCTGGGCCATTACCAGCACCACTGGAAACGGCACGTTGTTTACCTTCATGCCGGACCCCGCCAGGAATGCCAATGCGGCCAGCGCGGTAGCCGGACTCAAAACTTCCAACCTGTCCGCTGAAGGCTACACGCTTTACGCCTATGCCGCCGTGCAAGCATGGGCAGAGGCGGTGAACCGGACCGGCTCGCTCAATGCTGCGCGCGTCGCTAGCGCACTTCGTTCACGGGCGATCGATACCGTGATTGGGCCAGTCCGGTTCGATACAAAGGGAGACAATGCGGTTCCTGGTTTTCTGGTTTACCGCTGGCGCGACGGCCGTGTTGAAACTGTCGAGCAGAACTGATTGGCGTCAACGCGCCTCCCCAAACCCAAAGTGACACGGATGATGAGACGCACTCATGACGTTGGAGCAGCGATACTCGCAAGCTCTCTTATTCTTGCAGCTTTCGTAGCGTTCGTCGCGTTCGCTGCAGCCCTCGCAGAGCTACCTGATGTCGACCTGAAGGAGACGCTGCGTCCGACCATAGACAAATAGTAGCCCTGTCGCGCTGATCCGGCTCGCAGGCACATGACCTCTGAAGCGGCCATCTACAATTGTGCTAGGTTCGGGCATGGACATTTCTGCGGCCAAGCGTTGGGGCAGGCCCAGGACGAGGAGAATGCGAAGCTAACGATGCATCTGGTCGAGCACATGCTCGGTGTGGAGGTGCTTCGCCACCTCAAAGTAACTGCCGGACCGCCATCTACGCATTCTCGTGACCCCATCACACGTGCAACCTCGGATCCACGCACCCAAAGAGAACCGCGCTAAGCCGTCAAATGAGGAACAATACCTCTTTCAGCGCGACGGCATGAAGCAACCAGGGCTCGCCGCCCCGGCCCATAATCGGAGATTGATCGAGTGAAGAGTGGCCTTCCTTCAAGACTAACGTGCGGCATTTTCGACCATTTGGATGACGACGGTCGAGATGCTGCACGACAATATGAAGATCGTCTCAAGCTAGCGGAGGCCTGTGATTCTCTGGGCTTCTACGCTTATCACCTGGCCGAACACCACTGCACACCTCATGGCAGAGGGCCCTCGCCCAACCTGTTTCTATCAAGCCTCGCGCAGCGCACCCGGCAATTGCGCTTTGGTCCGCTCGTCCTGTTGCTCAACCTTTATCACCCATTGCGCGCATTCGAAGAGATCTGCATGCTTGACCAGTTGAGCGGCGGCAGGCTCGAGCTCGGGATCGGCCGCGGCTCCCAGCCGATTGAATGGGGCTATTTCGGCATCAGTGCAGAAACCGCACCAGGCCGTTATACTGAAGCCAGCGAAATCCTGAATATTGCACTGAAGGGACATACGCTATCCTATCAGGGACACCACTTTGAGCTGAACGAAATACCTTTAACCTTGAGGCCTCATCAACGTCCATATCCGCCGACCTGGATCGCCAGCAATCGGGCCGAGTCGGCGCAGTGGGCCGCTGCAAATGGCGCCAATCTGGCGTGCATAGGCCCCGCCTCTGTTGTCCGGAAAGTTACGGAGGCCTACCGCTCCCAACGAGCCCACAATACAACTGCACACGGCCGCGAGCCATTTCTCGGCCTGGCCCGCATGGTCGTAATTGCTAAGTCTGACCAGGACGCTCATGCGGCGGCCAAAACTGCGTATGGACGATGGCTGGAGAGCTTCAAGTTTCTTTACGACCTGAATGCCATTCCGACGCCGCCCGCCCTTCCGCTGACCTTCGATGCAGCACTTGAGAGCGAATTGTGTGTCGTTGGAACGCCAGCTTCCGTCCGGCAGCTTCTTCTTCACCAGATGGAGGAGGCAGGTGCCAACTACTTGCTTTGCCAGCTTGCATTTGGAAACCTTCCGCTGGAGATCTCCCTGTACACGGCAACTGCAATCAAAGCTGAAATTCTCGATAGCTTTGGTGGCTAATGTCTACATTGGGGAATCATATGCTTGGCAAGGAGGCCGGCGCACTGAGGTTGTCCGAAGCTGGTTGCGATTTTGGTTGTCGTTTGCGCTGGGCGCGAAGGCGATCGTAGCCTCAATGGCAGCCCTTTATGCGGCCGCCTTGCTCGATGTAGGTACCACTATAGCGAAGGTTTCCAACGTCGAGCCCGACAATCTTGCCGGTGCCGACGCAGACGTGCCAACTTCTCAGATGGGAAGCCACAGGCGCTCATGGTTGAGGGTAGTCCAGTACACGTTATACTGGAGAAAATCGGCGATATCTGACCCGCCTGGCGCTTCTATTTGGGAGCGAGCTTTGGCTTAGGGCGTGTTCGCGAGCGTTTATCAACTCATCCGCAGGCGGACGCTCTTGGTCCGCTTCGATCTCGCGGGCCTTTTCAATGAAGGCCAGCGATTGCTCAGGGTCATCCTGCATCTGCGGGAGGCCGGAGCTGGTGGATAGTCGCCGTCGAGATTCCATGGCCTTCTCTTCGGCTTACGCGGATCGATGGGGTTTTTTGTGGGACCGTCGTGACATCTGGGGTCCAATCTAAAGGTATTCGCTGCGATTTTCTGTCTTCTCAATCATGGCCGGTCATCAACGAATCAGCAGGCGCGCCCAAGGGCCCTTAAACTCACTGAACCAAGACAGCGGGAAAACACTAAACAACCCATTTTCGATGTACGCGATGAGATTACTCGCGTACGCGATCCACGAACTGGATGCGTCCCATCAACACTTTCGATTTTACCAATTTCAGCCAGATACCCCATAAGTCGATCGCCGGTTTCCGGACAGCACATTTCACGAATGTCGTGGGACCATGGATCCTTCTTGCTTTCAGCATAGTCGCAGGCCGATTCAAGCTTCTCGTGGCTGTATCCCCAACGACACCCATCAATCTTTGGAATCGAGGCGCGTGCGGCGCAAATCCAGTCGGATGGCCAATCGCAACGTCTGGCGCGCAATCTATCGCGCTGTCGCCTCCCCCTTTGCAATCTTACTAAGGCCCTCCAAGAAGATCGGCTCTCACGCACACTGCTTGGCCAAAGTAAATGCGTGCGCCGCATAGAATTCGGGCAGGCGAACTGCCCTGTACACCGGTGCGGGCTGGACTTTTCGCCCTGACCAGGCGGGCAGCGTCGACAATCCGCCGCTGTCGCGGCCTTCAAACAAAGCAGTGCGATCAGCTATCTGACCAGGCTAAGTGCAAGCGACATATCCTCTGGCCAGGACGATGCACTGATGTCGATCGGCTTGATGAGACTAGCCTCGCGATCTTACTGCCCACGCCCATACGTCCTGTGATCGTGGATTCTCACTCTGCTCGCATGCACAGTATTCGTCGGCGGGCCGCCCCCACACCCACTTCCTACAGACTGACGCCACCCTATCTCATTCTATGCGCCGGCGCTCTTCGACCATATCCCGACGCGGTTATCCCTTGTCTGGCGAGGCCTCCGGTTACGTCTAGATCGCTATGTCAGGCGGCAAGCAATCCCGCAGCAGTTCGGGTCTCGCGTCTCGACTTGCCGTCATCAGCGGTGTCCCCGCTAGCTGGAGTCACTGCCACGGCCCAACGCGCTGGACCGGCTCGACGATCCAATCAAATGATGGGCCATCTACAAGCCGTTCGCAGCGCTCAATACCGTCGATTCCGCCTTTGCGGTCGTTTCGCGGCACATGCCTGCCACCCTCTCCCTTCGGCGACCGTGCGTGCGCACCTTGCCTTGTGCAGCAAGCCATTCGTTCTACCGCCGTCTGCCACAACCGTTAATCAGCCTGCTGCCTGCATTTGACTACTTTGGAGCAACACCGTGGAACTTGACCCTTCCAATTCACGCGCAGAGGACCTCGAGGAACGCATTGACCTGCAACTCGACATCGTGGCCGCCCTCATACGCGAAGAAGGCAACGAGCTCGAAGCGATCCGACTGCTAAACGCACTCACAAACCAAATGATTACGGCGGAAGTGGAGCTCGGCCAGCTAGGCGATACCAGAACCGGGGGCCGCGCCAGCGACCAGCGAACGACGCGACTGTCGCGAGACCGTGGCGTTTACTACCCAGAAGACCTTCAGGTTTTGGGACGCCTTCTCGATCAGGCCGTGGCAGCATTACCGGCAGTGCTCCGAACTCCCGCCAATCAACTGAAGATCGCGAAGCTAATTCTGTCACGTTCAGCAGCAGCCGACTGAGATTTCATTTGCCTTTTTCTGCGGTTGATGGCGCGCTTATCGAACGTTTATCGCTGGGCTGACTGCTACGGCCGTACGTACCAGGGATCGACGACTGGGCGTCTATGGGCACACCGTCCCGTAAGCGCGCCGGTTCCGCTGGCTTTTCCATATCGCAACTGTTCGCCACCATGCTCGAAAGCTGGAGCCTGCACCGGAGCAGGAGGCCACGCGCAGGGCCGAGCAAAGGACGACGGGCCGCGGACACATATCAGAAAGCAAACAAGCAGTGTTCGGAAAACGCCACAGCTTCCAGAAACGCTTCTTAGCTTGAGACTGCGAATGGAGCGGAACGATCCATTTTCATTGTGTTCGGCTTCAGTCGTGATCGGCATGGCGCCGATCTTCCGATTGCAGGAAGAAGAGCCGCAATTATTGACCGATGCCGAGCAACAAGAGCACCGCGGCAACGAAGCCGCGCGACGCGTGCTCTTTCGGCCGCTTCAGAATTATTCGAATTGCGCCTGGCAATACGACTGCCGGGTCATCGGAACTTCAACAAACATCTATAAATTCATTGAAGCACCAAGAGCAGCTCGATGTCCGAGCGTCCTGCGGCTCTGATGTCTTACTTGCTAGGACAAGCTACAGCCTCTCGGTTAGCTTTTGCCAAGGTACCTCCTTGTATCAGGACGTCGTGGAGTGTTGAGATGGATCAGTTCTTACCCGAGCAAGTGCAGATGACAGATGCCATCGTGAGCGTCGCATTTGATAAGGCCTGGCGCTTTGTTGAGAAGGATCCGTTGCTGGCGCATAATCTCAAGACGGTCCTCCATAGCCGGTTGCGCACTTTCCTTGAGTCTTCGATAAGGAAAGGCGAACGGAATACTTTGAATCTGGCAAACGAGGCGATACGCAGCTTGCGCGCTGAACTGGCGCCGTGGACGGAGCAATAAGGCGCTTGAACCTCCACTGCTATATAAGTTCGCTTTCGTTAAGGCTCTTGGGGACCTTATGCGACGGGAAAACAACCGGGGCAGAGAGTGGTCGAGCTGACCTTCCTCCACTCTTGTTCAGCCCCGCTGAAGGCGAGCACGTTCGAACTGTTGCCTATGCAGCTCTTCTGATGACCCCAGACCAGTAACCTGGAACCCACAGCAAGTCGGCGACGGGACGGGACAGCCGCGCCAATATTTGCTGGCGCCAGGAAACGCCCTAGCGTTTTCTCTCCTGATCTTTGGCTCGGCACGAGCTTGCGCAACTTTAAGCGAGAGCCTCGTCAAGTACAGCCGCATCGGCTTCTTGACATCGTCGATCGAGGTCGAGGTTGAGGAAAATCATTCCAAAGCGATCCAGGCCTGTGATCGGCCATCACCGCATCGCCGACGATTGCAAGTGGCAGCACGCCCCTCCTGCCGGACGAATGATCTTGAGTGCCCGAGACGCGTCTTCGATCAGCGGTCTTCGTTTGCTGGAACTCTCTGAACTGTACGCATGCAAGGGACGTGTTGGCGCAGACTGGCCTTGTCGCTAGTTTGCGACAGAGAGAGCCAAACACCTCGCAGCATTGCGTCCCATCACAAGCCATCACGAACGGATCGCATTCAAAGAAGTATCTGTGCGAAGCGACAGCTGTCAGGCCGCAGCATTTCGGCCGAGGCAGTGCATGGCAAGTTGCACGCTCCACAATCTGACGCGGCGTGCGATTTGACCCATTTCTTTCGAAGACATGTTGTGCGGCAGTTACAGCAATTCGCGATCATATTGTTAAACGCACGGTGCCGGGGGCATCGAAAGGAACGACACTCTAATGAAGAATTTTCTGATTCTGACCGCAAGCATCGGCGCACTCAGTGCAGCCGTTCCCGCATTCGGCGCGGACTTGGCCAGGCAGCCCGTCCAGGTCAAGGCGCCACCGCTGCCGGTCGCAGCTCCGATTATCGATTGGTCCGGCTACTATATCGGTGTCAATGGCGGCTGGGGAACGAGCCGCAACTGCTGGGATTTCAATGGAGTCACACCCGAGGGTTGCCATAATTCGACTGGCGGTACCATTGGCGGTCAGATTGGCTATCGTTGGCACATCTTCAACATGGTCTACGGGATCGAAGGCCAGGGCAATTGGGCCGACTTCAGCGGCTCCAATGTCAGCGCCGCCTTCCCAGCAGACACCATTGGCACCAAGACAGATGCGTTCGGTCTGCTCACCGGCCATATTGGCTACGCGTTCAATGCCGTGCTGCTGTACGCCAAGGGCGGTGCTGCGGTGACCAGCAACACCTATCACGTGAACTCGGTGGCTGCTGGCACCGAGATTGCCAAAGACAATGATGTGCGCTGGGGTGGCGCGCTGGGCGCCGGTGCCGAAGTCAGCCTCGCGCCCAGCTGGTCAGCCGGCGTCGAGTATACCCACTTGTTCATGCAGCGCAGCAACGTAAGCTTCCCAGCGGCCGTTGCCGCCGATCGCGTCCACCAGGACGTCGATCTCATCACGGCACGGCTCAATTACAAGTTCGGCCCTGGGTTCGCCAAATAGTGATCTCCACGCGGTTGCGTGAATCGGGAGCCCCGACTGCGGTCGGGGTTCTTCCTTCACACGCTCCTCCCTTCCTCAAGGCAAGTCTGAAACCTCTCGCCGCGTCAGGTTGTGGAGCTCCATAAGCATCGATTAACTGCCAGAAGCTGAAGCAAGATTTGGCATTTGGTGCTCGTTCCATTCGACTGATGAATTCAAAGAAGATTGAGGCGAATTGCCATAATGACCGCTTGAATCCGCCTGGTCGCACCCAGCTTTCGCACCGCATTTTTGATATGAAAATTGACTGTATTCTCGCTGATGTCCATGATCTCCCCCATTTCCCAAGACGATTTCCCCTTTGCGACGACCCACCACAAGCAACTGATTTCCAGCTGCGATAGTGCAACGCTTCTTTCGCAACCATTATCGCGGGGCATCGATTAACCTGTCAGAAGCTGAAGCAAGATTTTGGCACGTGCTCGTTCCATTCGACTGATGAATTCAAAGAAGATTGAGGCGAATTGCTATAATGACCGCTTGAATCCGGCTGGTCGCACCCAGCTTTCGCATCGCATTTTTGATATGAAAATTGACTGTATTCTCGCTGATGTCCAGGATCTTCCCCATTTCCCAAGACGATTTCCCTTTTGCGACCCACCACAAGCAACTGATCTCCCGCTGTGATAGTTCAATTTTTGTTTCGCAACCATTATCGCGGGGACGAGCGATGTCGCCATAGGCGGTGTGAAACTGCCAGGCCAGCGCATTGAGATGACCGATGCGGTTCTGAGGATCAGCATCGTCGGACGCAGATGCAAACGACACTACAGAAACCCGACCCAACGGGCCAAACAATGGCACGCTCATGCCATGCTTCAGGCCCGCCTCTCTCGCCTCGTCCAGTACGCGTCTCTCGTCCGGTTGAAGTTTATAGAGGCCGGCGAGTTGGTCCCACAGAAACGGCCGCGAAAGCATTGGCGTCCTCCGGACCACCGGATCGATAGTATGGTACTTGCGTTTGAAGTATCGGTCGCACCAATCTGGCGGCCACTTCACAGCCACAGTCGGAGGTGGATACTCCATCAGCCGAAGTGGCTCGACGAAGTTGAGAGCGCCGTAAGCGACTTCACTGAACCCTTCCTTGGTGGCACAGCTTACGAGAAGCTCGAACAACGCTCTGAGCGAATGCGTCTGGTTCGCGCATTCGGTGAAGCTAAAGAGATCCATGATGGGCGCCTCAGAACCTCGATCAAGCTCCCTGTCACTGTGTTCGATTGCGCTTGTTTCAGGCGGAGCCAAATTCAATTCCATGACCTGAACTCTTGGGTTTGTTCTCTGCACGCTGCGTCAGACGCCATTCCCGGATTCGTTGCCCTGCCGCTGGCTGCGCCGGCATGATCGTCTCGTCAAACAGCCGAATGCCGCCATAATTCCTGGTCCGAGGCTGAACGGCACGCCGCAATCGAAGCGCCGTTGCACAGGCAAAGTGATCGGTCGAGCTCGCCGATAGCCCACTGGCGAAATCGGAGATCACCGGGCGGTCGTCCATGTTGATGGTCTGGCAGTGATAGAAAGTCCGAGGGCCCTGACGACTGAGCTGGCGAGACGAACCAAACAGCACGAGCGGTCACAGGCCCAGCTCTGTTCAGATTGGATGGCGAGAAACCATGGTCTTGTCCGAACGACGCTTCGCTTTGCTTCAAGGCCAAGCACGAGGAGGTCCTGGGCACTGAACTCCGCGATACAGGTAAGGTAGAGGACGCCGATGCGCTTGGCGGTGCCGGACTCGACCTGCGCGTTGTCGGTATCGATTCTCTGCTTGCCGACGAAGACAACAGGAGCGTCATTTTTCTTCCCAATCTTGCGAAATGCCATCGCTAACCGTTGGCTGATGCTCCGCCCTATGACGGCGTCGGGGACGCGATCGATGAGCAACACGGAAGAGCCGAAGCCATACTCCTCGCATGATTGCCCGGCGTTTCAGCGGGTCCGTCCGGCAGGTCCGGCGCAAATGAATCGAAGGGGCAGAAAATGGCCACGTCAAAGACGCAATGGGAGATACTCGCAGTCGCGAGACCCGCTTGATGCAGAGGACACTTTGCATGCGCATCTCCAGAAGGGAGAGGACCCCGGATCGGATCGCACCAGTCCAGCAAGTGTCATACCAACTGCTGATTTCGCGAAAATTACCGCCCGGACAGGGGCTTGAAAGGCGGCCGGTTGGTCGCAAGGCATTGAAGCAATCATGACATGGGGAGGAAAGGCGACAGCGCCTTTTGCGCGAGCCGCAGCACGAGTTGACCTGGACCAAGAAAGGAGCACACCTTCTCTCGGCGGCCGCCTCGAGTCCAACCGTCGGTGCCCCAAGCGCAGCCCTCTCCCAGCCCAGTCAAGTATTAGATCCGCAAGCTGAAGCGCGACGCCCCGAGGCGCGCATCGTCGTCACCGGCTGCGCGGTGCCTTGGCGATTGATGAGGGCGGTCGACACATGACAATCGCGAGGAACTTGGACTGACTGCACCTCCGGCCGCGGGATCCCCGACTAAGCGCGCTCTCGCTAGGCACGCTCGTGCGGATCGATCCAGGGTGCTCATTCGGCTTCCTCGAGAGCGACACGGGCCATGAGATCTTTATCAGTATTCTGGAAAAGTTGCGCCAATCTCGTTGTCGGCTCGCGCGTCGACTACGTCGAGGAGCTTGGTGGACGGTCTGCAAGCCATCTTAGTCCAAGTTCGGAGCAAGTTGGGTTAAGTCCGTCCTTGCAGCGCGCTGCTAATGGAGATTGTCAGGGAAGATGTTCTGAGCGCCAGAAGGTCGCAGTCAATTGGCAAGGATGCGGAGGCGCGGCAATGAGCTCCCTCCGCCACGAAGCCGCCACTATCGCGCAGGCCCCTATGAAATCAGGCACGCCTAGAGAGTCATCCTTTCACCGGCTCTCCGATGAGTTCGACGCCGTTTTACACCAGGAATGGCGCTTGGGCGCATGGTGCGTCGACGCGATCGTTCCTCGATCCCATCTCCATCTGAAACACGCTGAGACCCTCTCACGCGGTCCCGCTGAAGGCTGCTGATAGAGCCAGGCGGTTTGGGGGCGTGAACTATCGACATTTGCCACAAACGTTTCAATAGCGAACTGAAGGGGATGATCGCCACAGATCATATACTGACGTACGTAGCCGTCGCTATGCTTGATTGTTGCCGCCAACCGTCTTGCGGGTAGTCGTCACCCGATGGAAGCCTGGCGGCGAGCTGAGCATTTCAATTATGGGTCCCTGGTGCGTGCCCAGTTTCAAGTTATCAAACTGTTTGGCGATCATCCTCGCTGCCTTGATAGCTCAGCTCTCATTCGCGGAAGTTGATCTTCAGACCCGATCGGCTTACGAAGCACAAACTTTCTCGATCCAGTGTGAATGGACTGGAATGCCAGGGGTGCCACTCCCATTTGGTGTAATGATCCGGCGCAAGATCTCCCAACCGGCTTCTGCCTAGATGGCCTCCAGGTCGCCGCGCGAGAACGATTCCTTGTGACGGGATGATCGACGCCTCGCCAGGCGGTCTATGTGAAACAGTAGAGCTGCTGCTGCATCGGATTGATCGCGAGGCCAATGAGGGGTCAACTGCAATTGTGCGCGCTCTGACAGCGACCGCTAGCCGCAAAGGCGATGTCAAAAAACAAAGGACATCAAGCGCTGAAGCAGAATAAAACATCGCAGATAGTGTCACGTGCGCGGTTTCTGGCCCGGCTCGCGTTCGCTATAAGCAGGACCTGCAAGTTGTTGTGAGTTGGCGAGCTGCATTGGAGCCGGAACGAGACGCCGCCAAACCAAGCGCACCCGACGCACTTTGCCGGGTGTCGAAAGTGCGCCGGGCTCGCCCAACATCATCAGTACATCCGTGATGATGCTCGCGGCAATGAGACAAGCAGCGTGGCGGAATTGAGGCTCATTGCGTTTTGTACTTGAACTTCGACAATGTTTTTCGTGAGCTGCTCCAAAGGACTTGAATCGCACGTAGCGTCACGTTGTACGATCGCGCACTTGGCGCTCTTCATCCAGCAAGCAACGTATTTTCCGTGACACGCCGGCCTTGGACGGGAGGCATCGGTCGAATGCTGCGAGCATGCACATCGATTTTCCACGGAACACCAGCTTGAGTCTGGGTACAGCCTGGCCCGCTCTTGGTGATGCCTTTAGATCCCTGCTGCATGTCAGGGAGTGCAGAAGCGACCCGCCCTCGGATGAATGAGGGCAGGCTGAGTCGGGAGACGTCTAGCCGCTTGGGCCGTACTCGTAAGAGACGTTCATTCTACCCACAAGAATCCAGATAATCGCCAAGGAGCGGCGCTCACTCCCACTCCGGCCCCCAAGCTGGGTTCGCAGTGACATCGCGAGCGGCACCAATCTCAAGAACAGTTAGGCGCGTTTGACACAACGCAAAGACATAAGAGAGGGCACCGGTCAGCTTCACGCTGTTTGAGCATGGGAAAGTTAAGCCTTGAAGACCTCCCTCCTAAACAAGTATTGCGATGCTCGCCTGCCTTGGTACACGATCTACCCAACCGTACCGGATTTCTCCGCGATGGTCGGCCCCAAGATTTGTGAGACATGGTTGAGGCGGCTGCCGCCGAACGAACCCGTATCGCTCTACCTCCACGTTCCGTTCTGTCGCTCGATCTGCTGGTATTGCGGCTTCCCTACAAGCCTCACTCGCAGCGAGCGACCGATCCGCAACTATTTGGCGGCGGTGCAGGATGAGATACGCTTGGTCGCAGAGCAAGCGCCGCCCGCTCTGCCGGTGAGCGACGTGCATTTCGGCGGCGGGACGCCAACCACTATTGCGCCGTCCGATTTCCTGAGCTTGATGGAACTCCTGCGCAGCTGCTTTGCGTTCAGCAAATCAGCTACCATCGCCATAGAAATCGACCCGCGTGCGTTCACGGCCGAGATGGTCGAAACGTTAGAAGCGGCGGGGATCAGTCGCGCGAGCATAGGCGTGCAAAGCTTCGACCCCGTGGTTCAAAGGGCGATCAACCGCGTCCAGAGCGAGGTCCAAACGGCTTCTGTCGTCGAAAGCCTTCGCCAGCATGGGATAAGGCGCATCAATTTCGACCTTCTCTTCGGACTGCCACATCAGACGGTGCGGTCCTGCGTGGACTCCGCGCGGACGGCTCTGGCCATGCGGCCAGACCGGCTTGCGGTTTTCGGCTATGCTCACGTCCCCTCCTATATGAAACGTCAGCGCCAGATCGATGAGACGGCGCTGCCGGATAATGTGGCCCGCGCTGAGCAAGCCGCGGCTATTGCAGATACGCTGGTCTCGGCCGGCTACCGCCAGATCGGGCTCGACCATTTCGCCCTGCCCAACGACGAGCTCGCGCTGGCGCAGAAAGCCGGTCAGCTGCGCCGCAACTCCCTGGGTTATTCGGCTGATACCTGCAAAACCGTGATCGGCTTAGGTCCGTCAGCCATCGGCCGTCTGCGTGACGGTTACGTCCAGAACGAGAGCGCGACCGCTTCCTATGGCCAACACATTCAGGCTGGTCGTCTGGCAACCTCAAAAGGCTACTGTCTCTCCCCCGAAGATCGGCTCCGCGCCGCAATTATCGAGCGTCTGATGTGCGATTTGCAGGCCGACGTACCAGCGATCTGTGCTGCTCACGGATTTGATCCGATTCCTCTTCTCAATTCGGCCGACCGGCTGGGAATGCTTGCCGAAGACGGGATAGTGGACATTGAAGAGGGATTCATTCGGGTCAAGCAGGAACACCGGTTTGTCATTCGTGCTGTTGCTGCCGCATTCGACACGTATCTCGACCGTACGCCCTATTAACTAAGCCACGCATGTGATCGGATAACAAACATCTAAGCTCTTCGGGAAGGGAATGATCCGAAGAGGCCACCTCCGGCAGACAGGCCAGATTTCGAGAATGCAGCGACGGTGTGATGACAACGTTATGGCCTCAAACCAGAAGGGCTGACTAAAAGGAAGCTGATTGAAGGAGAGGCGCAGCGGATTCCGCCGTTCAGGGCCACGGCTCGATCATGCCGAACGGGCTCTACCCCGCCTCCCCTTGAGTGCTCTTGATAATGGTGACGGCCTCAGCGACGTGCCGCTGGAGAAGCCGACGCCCGCACAAGCTTCGGGTATTTTACGGCTGGAGGCAGCTTTGCGAAGCTACGGTCCACCTCCTCGAGCACAGTTGGAGACTCGACCACCCCTGCAGCGTCTCAGACCTCAAGGCTCGGCTGTCTTCGGTCCGGCGATCACTGGCGCGCCTCCGATGGAAACAGGTCCACGTGGTTTGGACCGCCCGAAGCGTTTCCTGGCGACCCTCGAAACAGCCCGGGCTGGCGACAAAGGAGGCTCGGAAGCAGCAGAAGGGACAGGTGTTGAACTCTGCAGCGCATCGATCCGCGAACTCAGCATGGTGATCTGATCCAGTATCCCTTTGAGGACATCCCGCTGGGCACCAATCCGGCGATTGAGTTCTGCGATCTCATCGCCAGTTTTCTGCTGTGCCCACTTTATCTCGAATAGGGATGCCCTGTCCTCTAGTGACAGGCTCATTGTTGAAGCGACATCCCTGCTTTCCGGCGTCTCGACAAACTCTGCAAGGTTAGCCCAAAGCCAGGCGCCAGCGGCACACGAGCCGACGAGGATAAGCGGGAGCACCAAAACCGGGAGGATCCGTCTTGATGGCCCGTGCAAGAGCGGCCGCAAGTCTGAAGCGGCCGCTTGATCAATCAAGTCCATTGTCCTCGCTCAAGATCCCATTCCAGCAGGCTTATCTTGTCGACGAGCAACGGTTCTCGTCTTCGTCGACGATGGTGCAGCATTTTCTCATCATTCAGAAGAACCTTGCAGATTTTCCTACCGTCCCCCGGCACGAATGCAAACCGTCCACGGATTCCTGCAAGTGTTCGATGGAGCCCCGCCTCACGCATTGCCCAGACCAGCAACTTCGTCCGGACGCGCCACGTAAGCGCCACGGCTGATCGGCCGAGCCGCAATGGCCGATTGGACCGGCAATCATTGCACCTGATCAACTACCAGCTCCGGCAGGTTGTTCGAGATGACGGGCACGTGCCAAGCGTGACCAACGAACGCCGCGCACGTCAAGGATTCGGATGCAAGACAAGTTTTGCCGCGCTGACGGCAACCAGCAACTGCTCGCCGATATTCGCCAAAGCTGCTCGATGACTGATTCCTCCGGTCTTCTGGGCCACCACGTTGGATGTTGTGGAGTGGTTGCCGCGCGCCCACATTCAAGGGCTCTTCGGCCTTCAAGCCCGCCGATTGTCTCGTGTTTCGCTGACAACGATACCAATGAAGCGCTTCGTGAAGCCAAGCCTCTTGCGCGGCGAGCCTTGCTTTCTGCTAGCTGCCGTTTGGTCCAGAAAGCCGCCTTCGATGCAGATGCGCGGCACCGCCAGACTCGCCTGGCTCACAGTGAGCAAGGTGGACATTCGCAACGTCTTGGTGGCCAGGACAGAACGCTCCGCGCGCTCGTGAGCATATGCCGAGCCAGCGCTCTCCGCTGGCTCTCGGCGCACCGGCGTCATGCACAAGCAAAGTTTCGGACCAGATCATCATCGCGCCGCGAGCTGAGAGGTTCAGGAAGCCTGAGTGGCTCTGTTCGGATAGATCGAGTTCTGGCTCGTCCCCTCGCCCTCGGATGCGAAACGACGTCGGCGATGCCGCTTGCTCGTCATTGCGAGGAGCGCTGGCGCCGAAGCGATCCAGACTGCCGCCGCGGAGGGATTCTGGATTACTTCGCTGCGCTCGCAATGACGATGTGGAAGCAGGCGCGTGCCACACTCCGCCGGGAGCTCACTCAGGGCCAATCAGGCCGCAGTCCAATCTATTCATGGCCGGCAGACATGGACCCGAAGTACGCCATGCGTGATTGCCTTCTTGCGACGACCTCGTCTCGGACATACTCGGCTAGGGCAGCACTTTCTTTCAGTTTCAGACCAAGGGGAAAGCAATCTGGGCTTGTTATCGCACTTTCGCTAGCGGCTTGTCTGGGCGGCAATTCCGTACTGGCACAAACCGCGAGCGGACTTAATCCTAGTAACCACCCTGTGGATCAGGCCAGCAAAAAAGGAAATACTTCCGATCGGGCCGCAAAGCTCCCGATCGACCTGATCCGTCAGGCAATCCGCCCTCCTGCCCTGGCGCCAGCAGCAGGTCCCGGAGTGCCTTTCGAGAAGCGCGGCAATGGGGACAGGGCTGCTCAGACGAGACCGCAAAAAACGATCGATCCCTTCCAAAGGTACGACAATCTACGTGAAAAAGGGTTGTGGTTCCCAATCCCAGGTCCTGCAGATACGATTGATCAGGACAAGGGGGGCGTTAGATCTGCGCTGGCAGACGTTGGCATCGGATATATTGGGTGGACACATAACTCCTTTGCAAGCAACCAGCTACCGCATGCAGCGAGAAGCACTATCGCAAACCAGCTCTACATGGGCCAGAATCCGACTTTCGCGTCGGCGAATTTCATGATCGTCACCTACGATCTGAGCCGGTTTGGCATTGCCGACGGACAGATTGTCGTAGGAGCCGAGCAGCAATACTGGACGTGGGATCGCCCAGGGCCAGATCGAGTGGGACTCAATACGCTCGCCTACTACCAGACTTTCTTGGACAGGACACTAGAACTCAAACTTGGCTACCTCAGAAACCAAAATGAGTTCACCGGCACATTGTTCGGAGGGATTACAGGATCGAACATGTCTGCGTTGTTCCAGGCAGGGATGAGCACCAATGCCGCGCCGACGCCCGCGGTCAACTTGAAGTACAATTTTGACGCTCGCTTGTACAATAAGGTCTCCGTCCAGCGCTCAATCAGTCCAGATGGTACCTATGCCCATATAACCGAGAATCCCACCGGCTTGAAATGGAGCACGGCCAATGCAGGCATCGTTCTCGTCGAAGAAGCCGGCTACAAGAGCAAGGCTGCTCCCGGCGTACCCGACACGTGGCTGCGGGCGGGCGTTGGTTTGAACAGTAGCCGCTACACGAATTTGGCGGACCCCAAGCAACAAAGGGAGAGCGGAAATAATTTTCACTACATCGCTGCGGACAGGCAGCTCTGGCAGAGCGATGCCCTTGGGTCGCCGTCTCGCGGCATCTACGGCGGCTTCTCCGTCATGGGAGCTCCACCCGAGCGCAACAGGATCAGCCGGTACTACGAGCTTCGTCTTTATGCGAAGGGACCTTTTGATAGCCGGCCCAGCGATCTGATTGCTCTCGTTGCGACCGACACGGCCTGGAGTAAGCTTGCAGTGGATGCTGCTCTGGCTAAAGGCCAGCTTGCGCACCGCGATAGCACAGCAGTCACGGGAACATACATCGCGCATCTCGCTCCGGGCATATATGCAAGCGTCGGACTGTCATACATTCATTACCCGACAAGCATCACACACACGCCCCAAACGGAACACGCGCTCAATCTGTTGGTATCTACGTTGATATTCTTCTGATCATCGCAAGCGCCGTTCTGCTCCCACCTTCTCGTGACGCATGGGACCGAACCTTCGCGCTCCCCTCGAAGGAATCGGCCGCATCGGCGCTAACGTTCGGGGGAAGCAAATTACGTGGGTCGACGACCCAATTTTCGAGGACATCTTTCCAGATTGTCTCGCCTTGAGTAGATAGCAGGTTCACAAGGCACGCAATCTATGATGGTTTTGCGAGAGCCTCCTGATCAGATCTCGGTTACAGCTACTTATCGAAGTGAGCGGGGTGGCACTCCGAGCATGAGCTGGGACAGATAAGGAATGTCGCGCACGGTCCAGCGAACCGCTAGCGCGACGGCAACAATCATTGTCCCGAGAAATGCAGCCGCGGCTGACCTCATTGTGAGGCCCCAAAGTTCTCCATATTGTATGGAATCCATGAGGCGGAATACCGTACCCTGAATCAAGTACAGCACGAGCGTACTCGGCCCCAGTTTCGCGGCGATAAACCGGACCACCCGATTTGAGCGACCAATATTCCAGCATCGAAGCAGGACCTCAATCATTACCGCTGAGGCAGCTGCGGAGCCGATGAACATCAGAAGCACGTTTTTTCCCGACTGCAAATCCTGGACCAAAGCGAGATTGTTGTAGACATAAGTGTCGTTGCGCCAGGCCAGAAAGCACATCATAGCCGCTATTGAGGCAGACATAATCAAGAATGGCCTGTGAGAGCGCATTATGCTCGTCCACCGGTCTCTCGACTGCGCAAATGAGAATCCCAGGCAGTAAAACGGGTACATATACTTTATGAGAGGGAATATGGAAAAAGTCAGAGGCGCAAGCACGACCAGAATGACGGATACGAACAAGGCAAAGGGCGACCAATGATTGGAGATCGAAATAGTTTTAGCGAGAATAAAACAAATGAACGCAGCCCAGACGAACCAGTATGTGCCGGCGAACTCATTCAGAAACTGAAAAACGGTGTCTGCTGCGCCCGCCGATCGGGGAAACACGGCAAACTTTAATGACTCCAGAAGAGAGCACCAAAACAGCATTGGCACCAGGAGCTGCGTCGCACGATCGCCGATAGCTTGCGTGAACGACTTCACCAGTAGCGCTCGGCAAGAAAGATAACCGCTTATCGCCATAAAGAGGGGCATGTGGAACATGTAGATCCATTTGAAGCATGCCGAATCCCAAAATCCTTCGTTTTGGTAGAGGATATATTGGATCAGGTGACCAACGATCACTAAAATGATGAGCACTCCTTTGGTGAAATCCAAAGCGAGATCGCGATCGTGCGCGGTCTCAGGCACAACCTTTCCTGTTACATGATCAATCAACATCTCGGGATACTTTTATCCAACCAGCCGAATACATGCTGAGGTTGGCCAACACTTATTGTTAAGGGCGCGTCGCTGTTGCGACGTCTGTTTGCGTGGAGATTGAGCTATCCGACGACAGCGGAGACAATTGTCACCGAGAGTCTACGCTCCAATAGCTGACTGTGCGATAAAGACCGAAAGGAAAGGGAAAACGAGCTATACAATAGTTTATCGATTTTTGTCGCACCAAGCTCGCTTTCATCGGCTTCCCAGGTCCAGCGGGACCTTGCACTCTGCTCCCGAGCGGACCAGGTGTTTGCAACACACCGCGAGGAGACTTTGCATAGCGTAATACTGAACTGCGCATGAAGGCTTAAAAGCTATGCAGGTTGCGAACTACCGCGCCCGCCGAGGAACTTGGGTATTGAGGATGGCGCCAAGTTTTCGGCCCGGAAACGGCCGCCGTGACGCGCCAGGGCCGCTAACGCTAAATCCCTCCGTGCCTTAACCCGAAACATCGTATTGGTCGGATAGCATCCTGTCCAACGCCGTGCGAATCTTGGTTGCCCTCGACGTCTCGATAGATGCGCTGTATTTGCTGGAGCCTCGCTGGACAGTAAAGGCATCGAGCCGCTCGGCCAGCGACTCCGTTTTCGGATCGCGTCTGCTGTTGCTTACATCTTGGTCTTTGATATCAGGTTGGTAGCGTGCGACCTCCTCGATAACTCTTCTCGAGTGGGAGTGCTTGTAAAACGACGCTGGAAGGAACTTTTCCCCGTGAAACAAGCTTATGTCGGCGTATTCCAGTATGGCGTCGGGCGAGGGAATGTAGTTGCTGGAATCATCGCCTTTATCGGCAATCGTTCCATGGCGATGAAGATTGTCATGCCAGCCATCGAAGGTGGACGACTCTTGGTGCGCTGCCAGCGCAAATTGCATGGCGAACATCAGGCAATCACCGGACGATTTTTGCGCGCCGACTCCAATGAAGGCCCACTGCGGCTCCGGTCCCAGCTGCTGTAGCGCTTCCCGTCGGAATCTGGAGTACGGGGTCACGAAGGTGTAGAGGTCGGCTGGCTCCATCACGATAACCGTCGGCGGTGCTCCGGCGCGGATGCGCACATCAGCAGCAAAGTGGTGCATATCGCCGTTCGCCAACCGCACGACAGCACGCCATGCACTATCCGACGGCCGGTCCGCCAACGCCTCAAGAAACTCGGCGGGCGAGTCCATAGATTTAAGATTAAGGTCCGGGTAGCGCCTGTTATAGCTGTCTGCCAGGCGATGAAGATTGGCGATATCAAGGAACAACAATTCCTGGTCCGGCTGCATGTCCGCAGACATGTAGCGAACGACCTGCTGACCGTATTTCATCAGATCGGACGAGATTCCCGCTTGGCCGGCGCGCTCGAGCGTTTGCCCAAGCGACAGGAGCTTCTCGTTGATGCGAGCCGGACGAATACCGTAAGACGTGGTTCCACGATCGGCATCGCGAAATGATCCGGGCACGCGCTGCGCTTCGACACTGGATCGCGGGCTCGATTGCACCAAATCCAGCTGAGTAGCAAACTCCGCCTCCAGGGCGTGTCCGTCATCCCGAGAGGCTTCGCGCCGTACGCTCAGTCGTGAAATGCAGCCGCCCATATCTATGCTCCTGTCAGAAGGATCACCCGACCAAGGACTGAAGTCGTGATGGCGCATTGAGCGCGGTCTTCGTGATCTGCGCAACCAATCACGAGCTGCTGAAGTCGACGTAGGTAGGCAGGCAAGCGGGCCGCGCCGCTTGGTGATAATCGAAAAACGAAGTCAGCGCTAGAGACTGGCGTCTTGAGCTGCTCGCCCGATGAGAGCTGAGGCCGAATTGCAGGAAGGTACTGGGCGTGCTCGACTGGTCGACTGGCGTCTAGCATGGCGATATCAGCCAGGATCGCGGGAAGCTGAAAGCTGGGAATGTCTACGCTCCGGCGCGTGTCGCCTCGCACACTCTCCCTAAAAGCGGAGTGCGGCGGCGCCCGCATCGAACCGCCGAAATCGTCCCGCCGGACTGCTCGACCACCTCCTGCGGGAGGCCGATCAGGCGAAGGTGACTCTTGATCAGACGGATTACTTCAAATCGGAATGGTGGGCGAGATCATCTCGGAATACTGGAGGGTTCAAATAGGTCCCGCGTCACAGATCTCGCCGCAAGTCCAGCGCGGGACCTATTTGAAGCTGGATTGAACGAAGCCGCGTCTTGTGAGCGCGGACCTATGGGGGTTCGATCTAGGCGCCGGTAGGCGCGATTGACCCGATGTCGGGCCCGCGAGCGAGTGTGGCCGCAGATTGTCGCTGATGTTGGCAGCAAAGGATGCCGCCGTCGATAGCGTCGAACGGCGCGTCAAGCCCAGGCGGCTGACTATCGCCCGTTCGGCGGGCGTTGTGAGCGTGCTTGATCGTTCCGACGGAGAACGTCGGCAGGGCAGCGCGTGCAGTGGGAGCGGACAAGTCGAGGTCGTCGGTCATGATGTATCGCAGCGAGGTGCTGCGCGTCGCTGCGCTGGCGCACGCGGCACAGGTCCAATCTCGACCATGCGGCCTCCGCAGATGGGGCACAAGTCGAGGCGGTGACCAAGGAGGATGGCGCAGCGCTCACGATAGTTGACAGCTTCGGCAGGCGGAGGTGGCTGCGGCGCGTCAAGCGCCGCTCGGATGCGCGCGAGTTTGGCGGCGCGGCAGGCGTTCGCCAGGAAACCAAAATGACGGATGCGGCGGAACCCCTTCGGCAATATGTGGAGCAGAAAGCGACGAAGGAACTCCTCAGTGTCGAGTGTCATCACTTTGGATTTGTTGCCAGCGCGATAATCCTTCCACCGGAAGCGGACGTGGCCCTGGTCACAGCTAAGGAGCCGGCCGTTGGCGATCGCAACGCGATGGGTGTAGCGCCCAAGATAGGCCAGAACCTGTTCTGGTCCGCCGAAGGGACGCTTGGCGTAGACGACCCACTCGACCTTGCGGAGGGCGTTTAGATGGCTGGCGAATGCCGCTGGCTCGACGAGGTGCGCGAGATGGCCGAAGAATTGGAGCTTGGTGCCATCGAACGCCGCCTGCAGGCGCTCCAGGAATAGCCGACGATACAATCGTGACAGGACGCGAACGGGAAGGAAGAAGCCGGGGCGACAATGAACCCAGCTTCCATCAGGGGCGATCCCGCCGCCTGGCACGAGGCAATGGGCATGTGGATGATGCGTCAGGGTCTGGCCCCAGGTATGGAGAATGGCGATCATCCCGGTCTCGGCACCGAGATGCTTCGGGTCGGCGCTGATGAGACGGATCGTCTCGGCTGCTGCCTTGAGCAGGATGTCGTAGACCACCGCCTTGTTCTGCAGCGCGATGGCGGCCACGGGCGCCGGCACGGTGAAGACGACATGGAAATAGGGGACCGGCAGCAGGTCGGCCTGGCGCTCGACGAGCCATTGGGCGCGCGCGAGCGCTTGGCACTTTGGACAGTGCCGATCGCGACAGCTGTTATAGGCGACGCGGACCAGGCCGCAGTCGTCGCACCGCTCGACGTGGCCGCCGAGCGTCGCTGTGCGACACGCCTCGATGGCCGCCATCGCACGGCGCTGATCGGAGGACAGCCGAGGACCCTGCGCGGCACGGAACGCGCCGCCGTGGCGGCGGAGGATGTCCGCCACCTCGAGCACGGGGCGCATATGCGCAGCTCAGTCGGGTGGGATCACCCTGACGGAGAGTCCATCGAATGGGCTGGTCGTGCGGGCGAGCAGATTGGTCGCGACCTGAGCGTAGCGCGCGGTCGATCCCAGCTCGGCATGTCCGAGCAGAACTTGAATGATGCGAATGTCGATCCCGCTTTCCAGGAGATGGGTCGCAAACGAGTGCCGGAGCGTATGGACAGTAATCGGCTTGGCAAGCCGAGCGCGGCGGCGGGCGGCGCGGCAGGCCGCCTGGACGCAGCGGACGCTGACATGTTCACTGGGGTCTTGGCCTGGAAATAGCCATAGCCCCGGTCGGGCTCGCATCCAGTACGTGCGCAGAATCTCCAGCAGTCGCGGAGAAAGCATCGCGTAACGATCCCTGCCGCCCTTGCCGTTCTCGATGTGGATCAACATTCGTTTGCTGTCGATCGAGCTCACCTTCAGGCGGACGACTTCACTAGCCCGTAAGCCAGCCGCATAAGCCGTCGCCAGCACGACGCGATTGCGCACCCCTGTAACCGCGTCCAGGAAGCGCTCGATCTCTTCGGCACTAAGCACGAGCGGGAGCTTGTCAGGCTTCTGGCCACCGATGATCCGCTCGAATGCCTCCGTCTGCCCGAGTGTGACGCCGTAGAAGAACCGCAGCGCGCAGGCCACCTGATTGATGTGGGACCACGAACGCTTTTGGCCGATGAGATGCAGTTGATAGGCGCGGACCTGCTCGAAACTCAACCGGTCCGGGGCGTAGCCGAAATGGCGGCTAAACTTTGCGATCGCATAGATATAGGATTGTTGAGTCGACGGCGACAGATTGCGGACCGTCATGTCCTCGATCATGCGCTGCCGAAGAGGGCTCATGGTAGCCATCTGGGTCTCCTGTCTTGAGAGGGGTGGTGCGAAGACCAACATCCTCTCAGACAGGACACCTCAGTTCACCAGGCTTGCCCCCACTCCCGCGTAGCGGGTTCGTTCAATGCTGGGCGACATCGAGCGGAATCCGCATCCAGGGAGGATCGGGCGGATTGTCGAGGAGAGGCTGGTCTGGTCCCGAGCACCGTCATTTCCAAGATTGGCAGCGCGAATAACTCCCCGACGTCAGGTTCTCGAAAGCTTGCCCAACTAGGGAGACCGGTTCAGGTGATCCTGGAGTGAGGTTAGCGTGGACCGCAAAATTTTGGCCCATTTAATGTACCAGCTATGTCGCGGCTGCAGCACGCCATCTCGGAAGAGCCGCAGACGCGCCAGGCCGGGCAAGATGGCTTTGAGCAGCACTTGGCCGAGGCAAGGCTGGCCGATCCCGCTCCCGTCGGCAGTGGAGCCTCCTATCCCCATCGATCTACAGAAGATCGGGACCTTATCGACACGGCGATTGCTCAATACGCCGCTCAGAACAACTCACTACCGAACACGGCCGCAGCGCCTTTCACCTTCCGGAATACCGCGATGTTATTGCCCTACCTTGGCCCATTGTTGAGGAACTGTCTGGTTGGTGCCCCATTTCTTGGCGAGGGCCGATCCGCTCCACATGGTGCCGGGGTTGTTGTACCGATTAGACGCGGGTTCTCTCATTGGCGGGCCCTTCCACCATGCGTTGATCGATTAGGCGTTGTGGTGGGAGATAGCCGTGGACGAAACTAGCCTTCGTGACTTTGACGGACCGATGTCGCCTGAGACTTGGCGATCATGGAAAGCCTGGACCGGCCATCAAGACTCAGAATCGCACCCCGAAAAGGCTCCCTCTTCGTTGTGGCCGCTTGCCCTTGCGATTTGGTTTCTGTTGGGATTCGTGGCTTTGGCGAGCTGGGTCCGGACTTAGCGCCTTAAATAATCCGGATCAGCCCGTCGCAAGGATAGTTGGCGGAATTCTTCCAGTGGGCGCGCCGTCACATCGCTTCCCGGATGCGAAGTAAGCCTCGCAAGGGCTAAAGTTGCCCATTCGATCCAACGACTAACCAAGCCGCAATCATCACCCTGTTCGGGTCGTGAATCGGTCCGTCGGCCATCCGCCGGCAGAGTGCCGTCGAGGATCGCGTGGTCAGTTGGCATAGCGGGCCGTCAGGTCGCGTGAGATATTCAAGCCTTCCTCGATGTAGCGGCTGATTGCCACTCTGGCTGCGGGGCGTGCAGGTCCGATAGGTCAGCTCGAAGTCTTGGTAGCCGCGATTAAAGCCCGCGACCATGCGCGCGCGGCGGTGGCCGGAGGGGGTTCGGCGTCGATCAGCCCCTGCATCATTTGGCGCCTTCGTTGGAGCCGCAGATGCCGCGCAGATAGTGCAGGGCTCCGAGGATCTCGGCCAGTTGCAGCTCGCCATCGAACGGTGCAGCCGCATCCTGCGCCCGCGCGGGCGTCGCAAGGTATGCCGATATCAAGAGTGCAACGGCGACAAAGGCTTTAATCATCAGGAGTTCCGGAATCGCCGTAGTATCGCCTCTCAATGCGGCCTGGAAGGCGGACGATGCGCCGATTGATCGCAGGGCGATGCTGGTGATCCTGGCCGCAGATGACGCTTTGTGCCGGTCAACCAGCTTGCGGACGATGGAAGAGAAGAACGCGCCCGCCGGGCAGGTTTTCGGCCGGCGCGAGCCTGTGGAGATGAGACAGCGCTGCTTTGAGAGAATCGTAAGGGTCCTCGCGCCCGCGCTCCTGTACTTCAGGATGTCACCGGTTAGTGGTTCGGCGTCTGAAGCGGTTTGAAACCGAGAAGCGATTGACGGCCTGTTGTTTGCCTGGAGCCATGCGGCGCCCCCCTGAGTATTTCTACATTGTTGTCGATGATACCTTGGAGAACAAACCCGAGCCTCTGAACTGCTGCTGCGAACTCGTCGAGAAGGACGTCTACCTCAGTGAGGATTCGGATAGGCGCGTACGCGCTGGCGGCCTTCGCTTTCTACCAATTCGCCCCCTGTAAGGCACTCCGCGGATCTCGAAATAGGTTGGCTGCCCCGCCTGCGGCAGGATGCCTTGGCCTTCCAGGACGCGGACAAGGTAAGGTGGCAGGAATCGCTCTCGGTGCTCCCATCCCCCGCGGATCAGATACCCAAGATCAACGGGCCCCTCACCGGATTGCGCGGCTGGCACGATCGGCCGGGGACGATGGAGCGACTGAGACGGGCCAGGTTCATCCGGCTGGCTCACGCGGAGATGATGGATCAGGCGAACATCCCTGCGACCTCGCGGTCCAAACGTAGCCGAATAGCGCTCCCCATTGATCGCAAACTGACTTGGCCCGAACTGGTTTGGCAGCAGATTGATATTGCCCAATACATCGATCAACACGCCTGAAGCCGCCTGGGAACCGTGGCGCCAGCCGGGGCCAACGATCGCTCCAATATCCCGCAGCTCCGGAGCCGCCCCCGGCGGTCCTGCGAACGACGAGGCGGCTGCGAATTCAGGTGCTGGCGCGGAGCGCGCATCGTCACGCAAGTCGTGGGGTGTGGCTCGATCCAGATCAACGAAGGAGTCGAGACCGCCGTAGATGTTTGACGATCGAGGCCTCACGGACGACGGAGATGCGGGGTCTTGCATCTGTTGCCCAAGCCAGGCCCAGGCTCCCTGGCTGGGGGTGGCCGGTGTAGCAGGAAGCTCGAGCGGCGGATGAGCTTGCGCGGCCCAATGCGGCGCTGGCTCTGGTGAGGCGGGTCCGTGGATCTGCTCGCCAAGCCAATCCCAGGCTCCGGCGCTCGGCGTCGCCGGCGTTGCGGGAAGCTGCTGCGATGAACCGGCCTGCCCATGGCTGGGCGCCACTGGCATCGATATGCTGGGCCCGTGGACCTGCTCGCGAAGCCAATCCCAGGCTCCCGCGCTCGGGCTAGCTGGCGTTGCGGGAGGCTGCAGTGAATGCGGCTGTCGAGCAGCTTCCCAAGAAGGCTGGCCCGGATCCTCAGGAGGCCTCAATCCAAGCGCCCTGTTCGCCTCCAGGATTCGCTCGTATCGGGCAAGGTTGACCAGATCAGCGTTGATCTTCTTGTCGTTGGTTTCGAGCCTGCGGCAGCGCCTCCGCAACCGATGATTTCACCGCTGCGCGCCTTGGTCTCCTCAACAACTTTTCGGCCGACTGAGCTCTCGTCCCGAAGCGGCTTTCGACGGGACGCAGATACGCCCTCGCCTCGCGCGCGGGAACTTTCGTTGCTCGGCAAGACCGAAAGGGCCTCATCGAAGGCAGCTCACTTTCCAAGGTGCAAAAGCACCTTGGCAGCGATGGGCGAGGCTTCACGATCGATCTTTACGTGCCGCCCGCAGAGCAATGTTAAATATCTCTGCGGCGGTTTGGGAGCCTCATAGTTCGAGGCCGCGCTCTGCGAGCACACGGTGCATGACCTCGCCTTTGATCTCGCCAGCGATCTCGTTTCGGACTTGGGCTCCGAGCACCCGCTCGGCATCCGGATCGCCTAGAAGACCAAGGTCGGCCAGTCGCTGATCCAAGCGGGTTTGAAACTCCTCGCCCATGGCTTCGACGAGCCGCTCTTGCATCGCGGCATATTCGTCCGGAGCGATGCGCCTCAGCACCGTCTCCCAGGGTTGCCAGCGGCTTGCCACGTAGTCGGTGAACTGGCTTGCTTCGCGCCCCCGGACAAGGTCGAGCGCCTCTGTCGCATCATCCTCGCTTACGTGAGAGACCGCCAGGAAGCGCATGTCAGGAGCGACATGACTGAGCTCCAACGGCTCGCGCAGCCGATGTTGATAGGCCAGGTAGACTTCGATGTCGTCTACATTCGGGTTGCCGTTGGCGAGCGAGTTGACCCTGTCGCGCGCGATCTCGTCCAACGCCTCCAAGCGGAAGGCGACACGGCCGCGCTGGATCAGATCGCCAAGCCGATCGTCATATACCCCGTGCTCGACGTCAGCGTTGAGGCGCGCGGTCTGCATACCATTCCAGTGCAAGGTGACACGATCCTCGCAGCTCGCGTTGGCCTCGGAAGCCTGCGCAAAGAACTGCTCGCGCAATGTCGGATTGGTGGCCGCCTGCCGCAGATCATCAGCCACTGCCTGCCGAAACTCGTCATTGCCGTAATTCACGGTGCCTCGTAGCCGCTCCAGGAACTGTGCGTAGTCTTGGGCGCCGGGCTCATCAGCAAAGTGCTGCCATTCGGCCAGCGCGGCCGGATCGTCTGCGAGCCAGTGTGCGGCAGCCTCATGCAGGGATTGCTGCGCAAGCTGCGGTGGCGCTTCAGCCGCCGCCAGATGAGCGAGGACGTCGTCCGGCAGCGGGTTATCCCGGAAGTCGAGGCTCTCCAGATGCGGGTAGGAGAGGCTATTACGCGGTACAAGAGCTTCTAGAAGACCTTCAGGCAGGCTGGTCAGCCGGTTACCGCTGACATCGAGTGATTGGAGCGTGCTCGGAAGAGGGTCGGGCAGGTCGGCCAATTGATTGCCGCTGACATTGAGTTCAATGAGCCACGAGGGCAGGGACTCGGGGAGGTCGGTCAGCTGATTGCCACTGACCGCAAGCGAGGTGAGCCCGCTCGGGAGAGCGTCCGGCAGGCTGGTTAGCCGGTTGTCGTTTGCGTTCAGGATCTGGAGCCCGGCCGGAAGATTTGCCGGCAGACTGGTCAAGCTGTTGTCAACGACCTCCAGCTCAGAGAGGGTTGCAGGAAGATCGTCCGGCAAACTGGTCAAGCTATTATGGCTAATAAGAAGATGCTGGAGACCGGGTGGGAACATAGCGGGCAGACTGCTTAGCTCGTTGTGCCTGGCGCGCAGTTCCAGCAACCTTGGCGGCAGCGCGGCGGGCAGAGCGGTCAGTGAGAGCGAGGACAAATCCAGCGAGTGCGAGCCTGTGTTATCCGAATTCCTGATTCGTCTGCGCCCCTGTCGCCTATTCTCGGCATCGCCCTGCCCCTCTTCGGCAACCCAATTGTCCAGGATCTGCGCGCGCGCGGAGGATGGGGTCCGGTACCCTGTCAAGGTTTCGATCAAATTCGCCACGGCACGATTGAAGCCGCCGAGGTAACTTTCCTCGTCCGCGTCTTCAGAAGGCGCGGAGGAAGAACCTGCACTCGACAGCGCCTGTCCCGTGTTCATCAATTTCTCCATCGTCGGAACAAGAATACCCCCGCTTCTCAAGCTCGCGAAGCAGGTGGTTGCGCAGCGCAATGATCATTCGACCGCCGGTGCACGTGCTCTGTGGCTCCCGCCCGACTTAAGTGGGTACGTTCACACGAACCCGACCGCGGCAAATGGATCGATACTGCTGCGAGCTTGCTGCCTTTCGTTGACAGTTAAGTCCGGTAGGACGTCAACGGGTAGCGTAACGTTCTGCCGTTAGCAGGCCTACCTGTCGATCAGCTGACGAGTGCCGCTGCAGAACCTCAGAGTTGCTCAGTCTGCGACTGATGATCGAGGCGACGGCTGCTGGCTGAGCTACGAGGGCCTGCCATCACTGGCCGAACGAAGATAGCCGGCAAGCATCAGCCCACTTCGTTCTCCGGAGATCCGCGCGAGGCGCTGAGCAAGAAAATCAGCCGTTCCCGAGCGATGACGACGGTGCTGAGCGACGGTCCCTAGAGCTTGGCGACACTGATCCGCCAAAACGGACAAGATGATCTGCGAACTGGAGCGCGCGCATGTGGGCGGACGGCGGACCGATGAGATCGTCGCGCCTGCCCCCTTCTGACGGTTTGAATCCGGCGGCAGTTGGGTTGCTGTACAAGACTCTCCGTCACAATCAGGCTCTCCTCCTGTCATTCATCCGAGGATCGCCGTCGAAGCCCTTCGTCATGAACGTTGCTCTGTGTTCCTTCGTGATGGTTCGTTGGCAGCCAATCTGTGACACCCCGGAAGAACACGCTCAGCGACCATCTCGCAGCTTCGCCCTCTGTCAGTTGATGGGAGTGAGGCTCGCGGCCTGAGGGGTTAGCCCCGACGCCGAAGGATCTGTATTCAGCAAAATAGCTTGTCCTCAACGTGTTGGTCTTGCCGGGCGTCCATTCGCGCCACCCTTCCGCGATTACGGGGGCATCTATCTTCGCGGACAGGAAGACCACGGTGGCGTAGGGGCGCCAGGGGCGGCCAAGTGCGATATAGCGAGCAGCAGGGTCGGCACTCAGCCTGCAATGATCAAACACATAGCCACTGTCCTCATCCGGCGCTGCCTTGCTCTGAGCGGTATAGACGACCGCTTGATTGGCGATGCCGTGCAACTCACAGTGCCGGAACCAGGCCTTGGCGTTGCCAAATATGAAATCGACATGCCCTTCGATGTAGCAGTTCGAGAAGTATTGTCGTGACATTCTGCCGTTTGGTCCCTTGCCGGCAAACAGCGTGTCCTGGGCGCCGAGCAGGCGGACGCGCGTAATGATGTCCCGGTCTCCGGTAACGGACAGCGCTACCGCCTGCGAGGGTGGATTGGCCGGATTGAGGGCGTAGTCGTTCTGAATGGTCAGATTCTCGAGCCGGAAGTCATCGCCAGTGGCATCCAGCGTCGCCGAGCGGGCGGTTCCTCCTACATTGACCGCGCCGTCGCCATACACAATGACCGCATCCTCCGGCCTGTTACCAGTCCCTGCGAGATGAACACCGGATTTGGTGATTTTGACCTTCTCGCGATAGATGCCCGGCGCGATCCAGAGATCTCCGCCTTCCGCCGGCAACGCGTCGATGGCTTGCTGCACGGAGTGATAGTCTGCATTTCCGGCATGCGACACCAACAGTGGATGAGCGTACCCCGCGGGGATGCAGAAACATCCCGCCAGAAGTGCAGCGGAGGAAACGAAAATTCGCATGTGATCCTACGCTTCGTTTCTCAGCGGGATAGCCGCCGCGCATCGACACGAGATTTTCATCGCCAAATCAGAACCTGCACGTCACCTTGGCATTTCCGGCCCTGCAAAACCGTCGGCCAATTGCAACCAACTCGGGACATGAGGCCGACCTTCGTCAACACCAGTAAGCTTGGCCCCAGATGCGGAACTCACCACCTGAGTTCGGCGCCGGGTGTAGTGCTTACCGATTGCCGTCGCGGAATGCCCTGGAACATACCTCCGATCCGCGCAGCAGCGGTTGTGTAGCTCGTCCGGGCAGCGGGGGCCATACGTCAGAGTGATTTGCGGTGACGTTCGCATGTTCAAGTTGCCAAGTCGCGGAATTGGCAAATCGGACATCTTCGAGTGTCACGTCCAGGGCATGCCGCCCGTCTACGCCGCGCATCAGCAGCACACCAGTGTCGCCATGCACATGACGGAGAATGATTTGCCGATAGACCGGAATCCTCGTGCCTTGAGCGCGCGGATCATATTTTGTATCGAAAGTGAGCGGCCACCGGTTGCCCCTCAGGCACACGTACTCATAAGTCACGCTCTCGACCAGACCGCCTCGACTAACATCGCTCTTGATGCGCAGGCCCGACGTCGTACCATCCAGCGTCAGATTACGCACCAATATGTCTCTGGCCCCGGAATTCACCTCGCTGCCGATCGACATGCCATGCCCCCAGCCGAAATAATTATCAATGATCGAGATATGGCTGCTTGAGCCATTATCGCCGGCCTTGATTGCGACGTTGTCGTCACCCGTACGGATCAAGCTGTGGGTGATGGTCACATCCTGACTGGCGCCAAGATCGATGCCATCGGTGTTGCGGGCATCCGCCGGCGAATCGATCGTCAGGCCCCAAAACGTGGCACCTTCAACCCGGTTCATCGCGACATGAAAATTGGCAGCGTTGCGCAAGGTGACACCAGAGAACATGATGTCCTGCGCATGATCGACCTGGATCAAGCGTGGGGCGTTCTGATTGCCGCCCTGGGCTTGGGCGCGGCGGGCTAGCTGCCACCAGGTTTCCGGGCCGCCGCCGATCATTGCGCCGCCCTGACCATCGATGATGCCCTCTCCGTAGATGCCGCCGCCGCGCGTTTTAGAAAAGCTGATGAATGGCCGGCAACCGTCGCCCTTTTCCGCAATGCGACCACATTGTCCGAGGCCCCTGTCGTAAGCAGCAGGTTCGGGGATGGCGATCAGTGTCGCACCGCGTCCGACCCATAAGGTCACGCCCGATTTCATCTCGAGTGGACCTGAGTGAAACTCGCCGCGCCCAAGATAAACTGCAGCGCCATCGGGGCAATGTTGAATGGCGTCCTGTAGGCTAACTGTATCGTTCTTGCCGGAAGGTACAGGGCGATCGCAGACCGTATGAGGTGCAACAGGTTCGGCGATAGTCCGGCGGTCTTGCGCTTTTGCGGCGGGGCAGACAACCATGGAGGCGAGTATGGACAATAGGGTCCAGTTGCGAAAACGCTTTGTCATTGACCTACTCGTGCTTTGTCACGCGCATCCTTGCCGCGTGCCTTGTCTGATATTGAGCGCTGGCTCGACCGAGCCGCCGCGCGCGTCACTGGCGCGCGCAAGATGACGTTTATACGACGCAGCAGACGCCTGGACCTCGCGATCGCGCAGTAGCACCTTGCCCGGTGCGCGAAAAAGACGAAGCGTTCTGCGATAGTCCGAAAATCCAACAACTTCGTAACGTCAGCCTGCTCACACTGATTGAGCTCCCAACCGGTCCCCGATTTCGGCATTTTTGCATCTACAATGCGCGTGAATTTACGCCAGCCTCTCGTCCAGGGAGCAGTGGGTCAGTGAGTATGCGGGAAAGCTTTCGAGAAGCTGACGAGGCTACGGCCGGCACCGGATCGCATTCGCACCGGATACCCTCTTCCTGGCGTCTCACTAATTTGGATGACTGCCGTTACCCGCCCTGTTCCGGACCGCATTGTGATCGCTTGCCGGACATAGTCAGCCAGTTCTCGTCATCATCCATGCGATGCCGATGAGGTATGGTCGGCTTCCGTGGCCAGCACCGCCCGGCACGTCGGGTGCCTTGCCCCACGGCCAAAGCGGACCATCGTGGTCATTGAACGCGCCCGCTCGCGCCCCCTCCAGAGACGCTCTAACCGGTAATTTGAAGGACTTAAAATTCTTACCATTGATTGGCTAAGATAAATTTTGTCCGATAAATCATCATCTTAGGCGATTGACGGAGCCTCGAACCCTTAGCACAGTGTTAGCACAACACGCGGTTTTAGCACGCTCAGCGTGTGCCACCGCGGGCCAACGAAAGACAAGCGTCATGGACGACGTCGCGCTGCAAAGGGCTGAAAAGCAAAAGAACCACATCATCCTTGGTGGCAAGGTCCACCTTTACCGCCGCGGGAAGCGCGGCCGATATCATTGCTCGGCAACGATTGAAGGGAAGCAATACCGATCCTCCACGGAGAAGGACGATCTCCGGCAGGCCGAGGAAGTCGCCGAGGAGTGGTATCTCAAGTTACGCGGAATGGTGAGGAGCGGTGACCTGGAAAAGGTCACCGCTCGCAAGAAGGAGCCGACGTTCAAGGCGGCCGCAGAGAAATTCCTAGAAGAGTTTCCAGTGCTGACGGAAGGCCAGCGCAATCCCGTCTATATCGCCGGCCATGAGCGCCGGGCGCGCAAGTACCTTATTCCCTTCTTTGGCAAGAAGGGCCTTTCGGAGATCACCGGCGGTCTCGTGAACGAGTACCGCATGCAGCGGATTGCACAGGCCAAGGAAAGGTGGGGAAAAGCTGCTGCGGATGCTCACTGCGTTCGACCAGGATGTGGAAATCACGGTAAAGCCGCATCGTAAGCGTGGCGAGGCTGGCCGGATAACCTTCATTCCGGCAGCATAGAGACGGACAAAGGGGGGCTCATGAACTTGAAAGCAACGGCGGCTTATGCTGCGCATGAGCCCACCCTCAACTGCCCGAACTGCAATCACGAGATCAAGCTTACAGAGTCGCTGGCCGCGCCTCTGATCGAGGAAACGCGTCGGCGCTTCCACGAGCAGCTTGCCAGCAAGGATGCCGAGGTCGCTCGCAAGACGGAAGCGTTGCGGCAGGAGCGCGAGCAGCTTGAGAAGTCGCGCGAGCAGATCGAAGTCCAAATCAAGCAGCGGATGGCTGCCGAGCGCAGCCAGATCGCCGCCGCGGAGGCGAAGAAAGCGCGGGAAGCCGTCGCTGCCGAGGTTCAGTTGAAGGGCGCTGAGCTTGAGGAGCTACGCAAGACCCTGGCGGCCAACAACGCGAAGCTTGCCGAGGCCCAGCAACAGCAGGCCGAGCTGATGCGTAAGCAACGCGCCCTCGATGATGAAAAGCGTGAGCTCGACCTTACGGTCGAAAAGCGGGTGCAGGCTTCCGTTGAACAGATCCAGGTGAAAGCCCGGCAAGAGGCCGATGAGGCTGCCCGCCTGCGGGTGGCCGAGAAAGACCAGACCATCGAGTCGATGGCGCGGACCATCGAGGAACTGAAGCGCAAGGCCGAGCAAGGCTCTCAGCAGTCCCAGGGCGAGGTTTTAGAGCTTGAGCTTGAGGAGTTGCTGCGCGGACGTTTCCCGACGGACTCGATCGAGCCGGTTGGCAAAGGCGAGCTTGGCGCCGACGTTATTCAGCAGGTCAATGCAGCGGTGGGCCAGCCTGCCGGCATCATTCTCTGGGAAACCAAGCGCACCAAGGCCTGGAGCGACGGATGGCTCGCCAAATTGCGTGACGATCAGCGCCGATCGGGAGCCGACGTGGCGCTCATCATCTCGCACGCCCTGCCCAAGCACATCGAGCAGTTCGACCTGATGGATGGCGTGTGGGTAGCCCATCCCCGCTGCGCCCTGCCCGTCGCGGTCGCGCTTCGTCAGGCGTTGATTGATGTCAGCAACTCGCGTCTGGTCCAGCAAGGCCAGCAGACCAAGATGGAGCAGGTCTATCATTATTTGACCGGCACGAAGTTCCGGCAGCGGGTTGAGGCCGTGGTCGAGAAGTTCAACGACATGCGCAAGGACCTAGATAGCGAGCGCAAGTTCATGGTCCGGCAGTGGGCTAAGCGTGAAACCCAGATCCTTTCCGTTATTGATTCTACCGTCGGCATGGTGGGTGACCTCCAGGCAATTGCGGGCAAGGCGATGCCTGAAATCCCCAGCCTGGAGGTACCTCTGCTCGAAGACCACGAGGGCAGCGACCGTAAGGCGTCTTAGATTGTTCCTTGAAGGACCCGCCGGGCACCGACAGCAGTTGAGATCGAGAATTGATGGACTGGCGAGACTCGCTCTCCTCATCCCTTCGAGGGGACTTTGGTGTCTGCCATGAAGGTCTGAGAATAAGGAGATGACTTCACGAGGTACGCCTTGCCCTCAGCTACAAACCCATCCAACCCCCGATCCAAAACGTAAGCCGATAGATCTTCAATCCTGTTTATGAACCCTCGTCCGTTGAAATTGAGAGACGTATTGCAAAGGACTCCATAACCGGTCCTGGCCTTGAACGCACAAAGCAGCTCATATAGGGGCCGGTTTGTAGCTGCTGAAACCGTCTGAAGACGTGCGGTTCCGTTCACATGGGTGACCGCGGCCAAGGCACTGGTATTCGCCTTTTGGGTGTAGAGCATGTATGGGCTCGACCAGTTGCAGCCGAACCATGTTGCGGCATCTTCTTCCAGGCAAACAGGCGCGATCGGACGAAACTGCTCACGCTGCTTGATCTCATTCAATCGTATTCTCGTGCTGTCCTTAAACGGCGCAGCGAGAATGGAGCGATTGCCCAATGCACGAGGACCTACCTCATATCTGCCGTTCACCCAACCAAGCACAAGGTCATGGGCAAGCATGTCGGCAATCGTCTCGTAGTTGGCTTCAACTGTATGATACTGCGCCAAATCGAAAACGCCGGCTGCTTCGAATGACATTCCGGAATACACGTTCCAGTCGATCTTTGGATTGCCCGTAAAGTGATATTGCGCGTCAATCGCCGTACCAATGGCAGAGCCCGAGTCATTCGCAACAGGCGGTACGAAGATTTCGCTGAACAGCCCAGTGTAACGCCATTTTGTATTCCAGTCGCAGTTCAGACCGCAGCCACCGGCTATGAGCAGCGGCATACCTCGTTTCAGCTTCGATTTAGCGAACTGATAGAAGATATCGAATAGCCTATCACTGAAGATACCAGCGAAGTTGCGGAACTCGGCGTCATCCAGTCCCACGTCGCAATACGGCAACCCTTCGGGCCCGTCGTATTCGGATAGCTGCTTATACGGCCCCTCCAACAGAAACTTCAGCAGTTTCTTTTCGGAGGATGTTGGTTCGTTTCGCCGGGAAAATGAGGCCAAAGCCATCAACTTGCCAGCATCAGAAATTCGAAAGTAGGGAGTATTTTTAGGGAAGGATGGATCGGCCAAGCCATAGAGCATGGAGTACCGATTTCCCGGCTTATCCAAAGGCTCACCCACGACTTTGATGTGTAACTCCGGATCGATTTCGTAAAAGCTGCCGATCGCGCCCTCCCAGATCAGCGCATAACAGGGCGTGCCTTTCGGCAATGGGGACATTCCGAACGCGCAAAGGAGGTGTGAGCGCTCGTGCGACGATGAAAAGGAATGAATTGATTTCCCGAGGAAATGTCGCCGCCCGACCATAATTTCACTCTTCGACACTCCACGATAGCCGGCGTGAGCAACGGGCCCGCGTACATATTCGAAGTGATCGCGCGGCCACCAGCCGCCGGTGCAAATGACGTCTGGTATCGCGCTGATTTCTCCGAGAACGTTGAAGACGTCGCTGGATGATATCGGAGAATATCGGTAATTCGAATTTTTCTCGGCCTCCACCGAAAGTGCCAAATGGGCGTCTTTAAGATAGGAAACCGCTCCGTCATGCCCCGGATTGAACGCAAGAATATTCATTGCACCGCAATTCCCAATATATCACCCAATACCTGCCGCCCTAAACTCTCCAGACCTCGGCGTTAAACCCTCCGCCAGCTAAATCTGATTAAGATATAATTACGTGTAGATGGCAAGCGTTGAAACCACTACGATAGGCTATGATTCATAGCGTGGACATGACCGACAGCCCTGAGCACCACCGGCAGCGCTCAGAGTTCATCAGAGGAATGGTTCAGCGGACCGAGTGCGCGTTGGCTGGCCGCAGCCTCCGAGAGCAACCGCCTAAGACAATCATACAGTTTTGGCACGATCTACAGAATCTTCCGCCTGACGTGGAGGAATGCATCGCATCATGGGCCCGCTGGCAAGAAGTGGGGTTCAAGCATGTCCTCTTCGACGAGTTTACCGCGCGATCATACATCCGCACTTCACTTGGTCGTCGCTACGAGCAAGCTTTCGACCGATGCTACCATCCGGCCATGCAGGCGGACTACTTTCGCTTGTGTTACCTGTCGGTGGAGGGAGGCTTCTATGTCGACGCGGACGACGTTTGTATTGGGTCACATATTGATTGGCTCTTCGAAGACACTCGCTTGAAGGTCCACCCCCTTTGCTACGACATAGCGACCGCTTCGATGGTAAGCACAGCTAGCTTCCTTACGGCGGAAACCTTTACACCCAATTGGATTTTCTACTTCAACAACAATCCGCTTATCGCTGCTCGGCGTCACCCAGTCATCCAGCTGGCCTTGCAGCGCTCAACCGAAGCTCTCGAGAATTCGATTGATGGCGCTTTGCCCGAGATCCAGGCAACAACCGGCCCAGGAATTCTATCCCGAACGATCTTCGAACTCGGAGTCACTTCGGGCACTATAGAGCGGGAGGTCGTTGTCCTGCGAGACTGGGACTTATTCGCTATTTCCAAATGGCCCTTAAGCTATCGCAACGATCGGCGAAATTGGCGTCACTCCAACCAAAAGCGATTTGATCAGTAGCAGAAGCAGCTCGCGATGAATTTGACGAAGCCATTTCACACTGCCTACCGGATTCTGCATTACCTCGCTTTAAACCTACGACAACGTCTGCCACGTAGGCAGTCGGCTACATTTCGATCGGAAACGCCCGAGCGGTCTGGCATTTCCCAAATTTACGTCATCAATCTCGACCGTCAGCCCAGGCGTTGGGCTGAGATTCAGCGAGAGTTCGCTTGCGTTTTGGATGCGGAGGGAAATGATCTTGGCACCAGGACAACACGGTACTCAGCCGTTGACGCCCAGAGCGTCTCCCAGGATTTGCCTGATGGGGAGGCCGTCTATCCATTTTATACCTTGGGCGATCAGCTCTATGTTGAGCCACAGCCCCAAGCGCTACCTGACGGATTCGATCTAACACGCCCGATCTGCATGAGTTCGGCAGAGGTCGCAATCGCGCGCTCCCATATCGGTGTCTGGAGATCTATTGCCCAATCTTCCGCCAATTATGCGCTCATAGTGGAAGACGACGTCTGGCTTGAACGAGGTCTCGCCCACGCGATCGATCAAGCGTGGGATGAGATGACGAAAGCTGACGGGGGTGATCCTAAATTTGATGTCCTGTATCTCTCTTACGCCGAGGCGCGACATGGTGCGCCGAAGGAGCTCATTTCAGCGAACTTGTTCCGCCCGGAACGCGGACTTTGGTATTTATCCGGCTACGTCCTGTCGAAGAAAAGCGCCCAGAAGCTTCTGAACCTGCTTCCGTGCCGCGGTCCGATCGACTTATGGATCAATCAGCAATTCCAAGAGATCGACGTCCGTGCCCTACGTCGTCCGGTGATACACCAGCGTGCTGACCTGGTATCGACGAACTCTTATTCCATACTGCCGGCCCTGACCAAGATTGGAGTGCTCGATTATGGCAGCACAGCGCTATTTCACCAACGGCCGACCTGCTTTCCTGTTTTCGCGTTCGGCAGACCCGGGACCGGCCTGTCATCTGTAGCAATGGCTCTATCAATGCTTGGCTACCGGTGCTGCAGCGATCTCGACCGGCTTCCTGAAACGGAATTGAAAGCGCTGCTGGCCGGGAAGAGGGGCAACTTTGACGCTTACGTAAATGTGGGTTCACTGGAGCCTCACGTGGACCAGCTTGTGCAGCGCTTTCCGCAAGCGAAGTTCATAGTTACCGAGCACGGTGAAATCGATGATCCAGCCAGCGATCAGTTGCTGATCAATCTATTAGGTGCTGACGTCGTTTGCTTGAAGGGGGACGAGACTTTTCGTTGGCGCGCGCTTTGCGAACACTTACGGACACCCCCGCCCGTGGCATCCTACCCCCGTGTCGAGGAGATCGGTCAGCGAAAGTATCTCGGAACGGCCGAGGCGGCCACGCCCAACCCTCGAATAAGGCAGCTGCGCCACGATCGGTCTCCGTGGATTGCGGAGCCTAATGCTATTTGGCGCGGAATACGAACGATCTCGTTCGAAGGACCGACACGCGGTTCAAGAATCGTCTTTGACGATGATCTGAGCGAGGTGGTGCAGCCGTCGCGATGGTTACTCAGAAACGACACCTTCCCTGGGAATCTTGGTCTGTTTCGGCATTCTAACGTATCGGCATGTGCGGAGGGAGGCCTCTCGCTTGCCGTACGCGAAGAGGCGCTCGGCGTTCGCAATTTCGCCGCAGCAGCCATTTCCAGTTGCGGCAGCTTTTTGTACGGACGTTTCGAGGCGATCTTACAAGCGACGAACGTTCCGGGCGTGATTACGGGCTTCTTCCTGTACCGAGCCTCTCCTCGCCAGGAGATCGATATCGAGATAGCAGGCAACTGTCCGACCCAACTTCTCGTGAATGTCTTTTACAATCCTGGCTCGGAAGGCGCTAAATTTGATTACGGTTATCGCGGAACGCCGGTAGCTATCCCGTTGGGATTCGACGCATCAAGAGCTCCGCACCGCTTTGCGATAGAATGGGACCCGTGCGAAATCCGATGGCTTGTCGACGGAACGCTCGTTCACCGACGCGGTGTATGGAATCCGACACCCATTCCGGACCTTCCCATGGTGTTGCATGTAAATACGTGGCCCGCTCGCTCCCGAGAGCTTGCTGGTCGACTTGCCTCTAACAAGTTACCCGCAGCGACAAACTTGCGTGGAATCAGCATTGATGCGTTCGATGTCAGTACGAATGTTGGCGGTTAGCGTTGCCCCAGAGACGGTCTCCTAGGTCGTCAAGAGTTACCGTCGGGCCGCGATCAACCCTGCTGGTCTTTCTGTAGAAGACAAGTGGAACGCTACGTACTTACTTGGGATCATATTCGACGGGAGGCGATAGCTCCGAAAAGTCGGTTATGGGCCCTGCAAGAGCACGCAGAATGCGGTGCCAGGTTTTTGAGCGCCTGCTCTTTGTCATCTCCTCATCCGAGGGGATCAAAATTGCGCACGCACTTCGCACCGGACTTGAGAAAGAGGTATTCAGCACAGTTTGAGATGGCGGGGTCTTTTTCGCGGGCGGCTACCCTCTTGAAGCTCTAGAGAAGCAGGTGAGCGAGACTGATTTTGCCGTTGCCATCGCCGAGCCTGATCTCGGAATCACGCGGGAAAAGGGCGCCGACCGTACGTGACAACGTGCTCTTCGAGCTGGGACTTTTTATGGGCAAGTTGAGTCGATACCGTACCATCCGCGAACTTGTGAAGCGGATCGGTGTGCGCACCTTCGCTATCGAAGAAGATCGATAAGCCGCACGAACCAACTCCGCTTGGGACTGGCTTCGCTTTCCGCTTCGACTTCAATGACAAGCGGCGATGTTTGTGCGCGGAATGCCGTCGCGGAGAGGTGCAGCATCGAGCGGCGCGCAAGCGTGACAATCAGCAGCACCGCAAAATTGACGCCGACGTTTGGGTCTTCGACGATGTCGCGCATCGCCTTCTGGTCTTATACGCTCGGCAGCGGCTCAAATTACGGGTGGGGTGCCATTCGCCAAGATAGTTGAAGCGTTGGTACGTGCCCTGTCCGCGCGAAGAACTCGTTCAGGAAAGCGCGGTTGTTCGACAAGTTTGAGAGGTCCGTGTCGCGGACGTACTCCTTGATCTCGATGGCCTTGGGTGGAAGCCCGTCAATCTTGGCATCAATCGGCTTTGTGGCCCGCTCCTTACCTGGCCTGCCATTGCTGTGCTTGTGCGCGGCACGAGCGGGACCTGCAATGAGGCACAACCGGCAGTGGCAGCGCTGCTTTGAATGTTCGCAAGGGGAAGGTGCTCTTGGTCCTTGCGCGCGTAGCGAGTATATTTAGAACATAGGAGGAACTATTTGGAATATGCACGGGAGAAATATAGGCAGGTTTTCCCCGGATTTCCGAGGCCTGCAGAGATGAGGCCCTGCTTCTCGTCAAAAAATGATGAGAATAGACTTGCCGACGACGAGATTAAGCCGCATAATCTCTGCAAAGGATGATGAGATTATGGTTTATATTCACGAACTGGGGGAGTGGCCGACCTTCCGTTGGAACTTGCAGCAAATTGCCGATCGCTTGGTGGCTGTGCGCCACAAACAGGGGCGCCTACTCGGGCGGATGGAGCGCCTGGGGTTCCCCCTCAAAGCCGAGGCAACTCTCCAGACCCTCACTGAAGACGTGGTGAAGTCCAGTGAGATCGAGGGCGAGGTTCTGAATCGCCACCAAGTCCGGTCATCCATTGCTCGCCGACTTGGCATGGACATCGGCGCCCTCCCTCCGGCGGATCGCCATGTGGAAGGCGTTGTGGAAATGATCCTCGACGCCACTGAACACTACGCTGCCGAACTCACAGCTGAGCGTCTCTTCGGGTGGCACGCCGCGCTCTTCCCCACTGGGCGAAGCGGTATGAGGAAGATTGTTGTCGGCGCGTGGCGTACTGCTGAAACAGGTCCGATGCAGGTCGTCTCGGGCCCCATTGGACGCGAGCGTGTCCACTATGAAGCGCCGCCCGTCGATCGTCTCGACAAGGAAATGCAGACATTCCTTGATTGGTTCAACGGCAACGCCAGCGGCATCGACCCTGTTTTGAAAGCTGCGCTTGCGCACCTCTGGTTTGTAACCATCCATCCCTTCGAGGATGGCAACGGCCGCATAGCACGCGCCATCGCCGATCTCGCTCTCTCCAGATCGGAGCAGAGCGCGCAGAGGTTCTACAGCATGTCCGCTCAAATCCGCCGTGAGAGGAATGAGTACTACGCCATCCTAGAGAGAACCCAGAGGGGAAGTCTCGACGTCACCGACTGGCTAACGTGGTTCCTCGACTGCCTGGATCGCGCCTTCGATGGCGCGGACACTATTCTCGGCAACATTCTCCGCAAGGCGGACTTCTGGGCCCTTTACGCAGCACGGCAACTTAATGAGCGCCAGCGGCTGGTGCTCAATCGCCTCTTCGAGGGATTCGAAGGAAAACTTACGTCGTCGAAATGGGCGAAACTTACGAAAGTCTCCCAGGCTACCGCCGCGAGGGACATCGACGAACTCGTCGGTCACGGCATCCTCAAGAAGGACGCTGCCGGTGGCCGGAGTACGAGCTACTCGCTAATAGATTCAAAAACCTGATAGTTGACCATGAAAGACGATCAAGAGGATGCATTTGGAAGACTCTCAACGCAACTCAGCCGCAATATCGACTTCGTTAAGTTCGCGGAGACGAAGAATGCCGCGCTGCTTACGTTTTCCTCGGCTTGGATCATCGGCTCTATCAATCTCCTGACCGGCCAAAGCACCCTTCCGCTCGGTTATAACGTCGCCTTCTGCGTAGGGCCGGACTTATCTGTATTCTTTCATTCGTTCCGCAGGTTTTCGCCGGCGGCCTCAGATCACGTCGGTGAGCTATTTAAGGCTCTTGATAACAAGCGTGCCAGGACTTTGCGGTTTTCTGGAGTGTTCATCATCGTCGCGTGATTGCCTGGAATCGGTGTGGTATCAATGGCCGCTGCACTCAAAACCCTGTCCCAGCCTCGCATCGGCGAGCTCATCTCTGGAGCTATTGAGCTCTTGTCTAGTCGTGCGCGACAACTTACTGAAGAATCCGTCGCGTAAAACTGATGTACCTCAATTGGCAGCGACGGAGCCCGATATAGCTGCAGCGCCCTTTGAAACTGCTCAATTCTCTCGTACATCAAAGCATCATTGTGATCCGGAGGTATAGCTCCTATTTGATGAGCCTTCGCAAGTAGTTGAGCAATTGAACTGTGCCGTGCAAAGCGCTTTAATAGTTTAAAGTGCTCGTCCTCTAGGGGTTCAAGAGTTTCCAGCACCACTTCGCATACCATCTGGGTGGGCGTCATGCCGGCTGGCTTTGCGGGTAGCCTAACATCAATGAACGCCATAAATGAGACAGTTTCATTGAGGCTCAGTAAGTGCTCGGCTATGGCGTAAGCCAATATTCCGCCTGATGAGTATCCAGCAAATCGATATGGACCCCGGGACCGTATCTCCCTGATCGCCGGAATGACTTGCGAGGCTATCGCTTCAAGAGTTGGTGAACAAACTTCACTGAAAGAAGGCCACGGTAGACCATAGATTGGACAGTCCGTGTCCATTTCCTCCACCAAGTTGAGGATATAGGAACAATCCCCTAAGCCTGTGGGAACAAAGAACAGCGGCGGCTGCGATCCGGTTGCGCGAACACAAATCACTCCCGGACTACTGGGCTGTGGCTCCAAATGAACCTTCAATGCAAGTTCCTTCAGAACAGGAGCTTGGAAGAGATCGGCGGCGGTAAACTTGAACCCGGCATCGAGCGCTCGACTGAGAAGCCGCACCGCTAGCAGTGAGTGCCCGCCCAGTTCGAAGAAGTCGTCGTGGCGTCCGACCCGCTCCACATCGAGCAGCTCGGCCCAGATCTGTGCCAGCGTGATCTCGATCTCGCCTTGCGGCGGCTCATAGGCGGCGCGCGCATACGCCTCATCGTCCGGCGCAGCCAGCGCCTTGCGGTCGAGCTTGCCGTTCACCGTCAGCGGCAGCGCCGCCAGCCGCACGAACGCCGATGGCACCATGTACTCCGGCAGGTGCGCACTTATGTGGGCGCGCAAGGCGCCGGCAAGCTCGCTTCCCTCCAGCCCGTTCGAAGCGGCTTCCGGCGCGCACACCACATAGGCGACAAGACGCTGCTCGCCGCCGGGGCCCTCGTGCGCCACCACCACCGCCTCGCGCACGAACGGGTGCTCGCAAAGCCGCGCCGCGATCTCGCCCGGCTCGATCCGGAAGCCGCGGATCTTCACCTGGTCGTCGTTGCGGCCCAAAAACTCCAGATTGCCGTCCGGCAGGTAGCGCGCCAGATCGCCGGTGCGGTACAGCCGGTCGCCGTCCACAAAGGGACTGGCGATGAACCGCTCCGCGGTCAGCTCGGGCCGGTTCAGGTAGCCGCGCGCCACCCCCGCCCCGCCAATGTAAAGCTCTCCCACCGCACCGAACGGCACCAGCCCGCCATGATCATCCAGCAGATACACGCGCGTGTTCGCAATCGGGCGGCCAATCGGGACGATGGCCCCATCAAACCCATCGGGGCAACTCCAGGTCGCCGCACAAACTGTTGCTTCGGTAGGTCCATAAGCATTGATAATGGATGCTGGAGCCAGACTCCGGATGAGTTCTGCCTTCGGCAGCTCTCCAGCAAGAATGAGAACTTGCGATCCCAAGCCTTCCAGATTCTGGCTTCCCTGAAGCAAGGCTGGAGGCAGCGTCGCGTGCGTGATGGCTTCGCTTCGCAGATAATCCGATAGCTTGTTACTCGCTTGACGGAGCTCATCCGCAGGCAAATGCAATGCGGCTCCCGAACCAAACGCCATAACAAGCTCCGAGGCGCTTGCATCAAAACCGAAGGAGGCGAACTGCACCACGCGGCTGTTGCAACAAACGCCAAAAAGCCCGATCTGAGCCAAGCTGAGATTGACCAAGCCGCGATGCTCGACCATGACCCCCTTGGGGGTGCCGGTGGATCCGGAGGTGTAGATCACATAGGCGAGATGGCGCGAGGTGAGGCCAAGCGCACGCGGGTCCGGATCCGACGCCGGCAGATTTGCCCATTCCGGCGTCGTCGCCGCCAGATCCACCACCGTCAGATCGCGTAGCGCATCGGCGCCCAGCGCCGATCGCCCCGCTGCATCGGCCAGCAGCACGCGCGGCGCCGCATCGTCGAGAACCTGCCGCAGCCGTGCCGGCGGATAGGCCGGGTCCAGCGGCAGGTACGCCCCGCCCGCCTTGAGGATCGCCAAAAGCCCGACCACCATCGCCACGCTGCGCGCAACGCAGATCGCCACCGGCTGGTCCGGCCTGACCCCGAGGGCGATCAGATGATGCGCCAGGCGGTTGGCGTGCGCATTGAGCTCGCGATAGCTTAGCCGCTCCTCCTCATGGACCACCGCCACCGCGTCCGGCGCACGGCGAACCTGTGCCTCGAACAGCTCGTGGATGCACACGTCCGACGGATAGGCCGCCGCCGTCCGGTTCAGCTGCTCCAGCAAATAGGTGCGCTCCTCAGCCGGCAGCAGCTCAATCCGCCCGACCGCTTGCTGCGCATCGGCAACCATCGCCCGCAGCAGCGCCAGCAGATAATCCCGCTGCCGCTCGATGGTCGCGCGATCAAACAGCGCCGTGGCATAACCCAGCGTCCCAGCGATCACCTCACCCTGCTCGCCAAGGCTCAGCTCCAGATCGAACTTGACCTGATCGAAGCCGTCTGCCGCCGCCTCCACCATCAGCCCGGGAAGGTCGAACGTCCCAGCGGCGTTGTCCTGCCAGGCCAGCATCACCTGGAACAACGGCGTGTGATCAAGAGCCCGAGGCGGCTGCATGATCTCCACCACCTGCTCAAACGGCAGGTCCTGATACTCCTGCGCAGCCAGCACCGTGCGCCGCGTCCGCTCCAACAGCTCCGATACGCTCGGCTCGCCCGACAGGTCCAGCCGGAGCGCCAGCGTGTTGACGAAGAAGCCGATCAGCTCTTCGATCTCGCGGTGCCCGCGATTGGCGCTCGGCACGCCAATCACAAGATCGTCCTGTCCCGACAGACGCGACAGCACCGCCGCCCACCCCGCCAGCACCGTCATGAACAACGTCGTGCCTTGCTGCAGGCCCAGCCGCTTCAGCTCCCGCGTCAGCTCCGCATCAATGACGATCGGGACCGTCGCCCCCGCAAACGACTGCTGGGCCGGCCGCGGCCGGTCCGTCGGCAGCGCCAGACGGGCCGGCGCGCCGGACAGATTGCTGCGCCAATACTGCGCCTGGCGCTGCAGCCGCTCGCCCGACAGCCACTGCCGTTGCCAGGCGGCATAGTCCGGATACTGGATTGCAAGCGGCGGCAGCGGATCGCCTTCTCCGGCCACGAACGCCCGGTACAGCTGACTAAGTTCACGCGCCAGCACGCCCAGCGACCAACCATCCGAGACAATGTGATGCTGCGTCAGCAGCAAGACGTGCTCCTCATCCGAGATCCGGATCAGCCGGCCGCGGATCAGCGGGCCACGCGCCAGATCGAACGGCGTGCGCGCCTCTTCCCTGCACAGACCCAATAGCACCTCGTCCGCATCCGGCCTGTCCCGCAGATCGTGCTCCACAACCGGCAGCCCCGCATCCTCCGGCAGCAGCTCCACCCAGGGCTTGCCCTCCGGCGCGACAAACACGCTGCGCAGCGCCTCATGGCGCGCCAACACACGGTCCAGGCTACGCTGCCAGGCGCTGCGGTCGAGCCCACCCTTGAGCCGCCACCCGAGTGGAATGTGATAATTCGTGCTGCTCTGATCCAGCTGCGCCAAAAACCACAGCCGCTGCTGCGCAAACGACAGCACAAGCGGCGCTTCACGCGGCACCGGCGCAATGGCTGGCAGATCTTGCGCGCCGGAGCGGCTCAACTCATCCATGATACTCGCGGCCAGATCGGCCAGCACCGGTTTGGCAAACAGCGTGGTCAGCGGCAGTGTGAAGCCAATGGCCTGCGAGACCCGGCTCAACAGCTGCACCGCCAATAGCGAGTGCCCGCCGAGCGCAAAGAAGTGGTCGGGGCGTCCGACCCGCTCCACACCCAGAAGCTCGGCCCAGATCTGTGCCAGCGTGATCTCGATCTCGCCTTGCGGCGGCTCATAGGCGGCGCGCGCGTACGCCTCATCGTCCGGCGCAGCCAGCGCCTTGCGGTCGAGCTTGCCGTTCACCGTCAGCGGCAGCGCCGCCAGCCGCACGAACGCCGATGGCACCATGTACTCCGGCAGGTGTGCACTTATGTGGGCGCGCAAGGCGCCGGCAAGCTCGCTTCCCTCCAGCCCGTTCGAAGCTGCTTCCGGCGCACACACCACATAGGCGACAAGACGCTGCTCGCCGCCGGGGCCCTCGTGCGCCACCACCACCGCCTCGCGCACGAACGGGTGCTCGCAAAGCCGCGCCGCGATCTCGCCCGGCTCGATCCGGAAGCCGCGGATCTTCACCTGGTCGTCGTTGCGGCCCAAAAACTCCAGATTGCCGTCCGCCAGGTAGCGCGCCAGATCGCCGGTGCGGTACAGCCGGTCGCCGTCCACAAAGGGACTGGCGATGAACCGCTCCGCGGTCAGCTCGGGCCGGTTCAAATAGCCGCGCGCCACCCCCGCCCCGCCGACGTAAAGCTCTCCCACCGCGCCAAACGGAACCGGCGCACCATGACCGTCAAGCAGATAGATCCGCGTGTTCGCGATCGGACGGCCGATCGGGACAATAGCGCCATCAAACTCATCCGGACAACTCCACGCTGTCACGTCGATCGCAGCTTCCGTCGGACCGTAGAGATTGTGCAGGCCCGTCCAAGGCAAGAGGCGCCGAACCCTATGCACACTGGCGGCAGGGAGCGCCTCGCCGCTGCATAAAACTCGTCGCAGCGACGTGCAGCGGTCAACACTCTTCGCATCCATAAAACTGACCAGCATGGATGGCACGAAGTGAACCGTCGTGATGCGCTGGCTGATGATCAAGTCGACCAATGCAGCGGGATCTCTGTGCGTACCCGGAGGCGCCAGCACCAGGGTCGCCCCTTCAAACAAGGTCCAGAAGAACTCCCAGGCCGAGACATCGAAGCCAAATGGCGTCTTCTGCAACACGACATCAGTTGCCTTGAGACCATAGGCGTTTTGCATCCAAATCAAGCGATTGACGATAGCCCGATGCTCATTCTGTGCCCCCTTGGGCGCTCCGATGGATCCGGAGGTGTAGATCACATAGGCGAGATGGCGTGAGGTGAGGCCAAGCGCACGCGGGTCCGGATCCGACGCCGGCAGATTTGCCCATTCCGGCATCGTCGCCGCCAGATCCACCACCGTCAGATCGCGTCGCGCATCGTCGCCCAGCGCCGATCGCCCCGCGGCATCGGCCAGCAGCACTCGCGGCGCCGCATCGTCGAGAACCTGCCGCAGCCGCGCCGGGGGATAGGCCGGGTCCAGCGGCAGGTACGCCCCGCCCGCCTTGAGGATCGCCAAAAGCCCGACCACCATCGCCACACTGCGCGCAACGCAGATCGCCACCGGCTGGTCCGGCCTGACCCCGAGGGCGATCAGATGATGCGCCAGGCGGTTGGCGTGCGCATTGAGCTCGCGATAGCTTAGCCGCTCCTCCTCATGGACCACCGCCACCGCGTCCGGCGCACGGCGAACCTGTGCCTCGAACAGCTCGTGGATGCACACGTCCGACGGATAGGCCGCCGCCGTCCGGTTCAGCTCCGCCAGCAGATAGGCGCGCTCGGCGGCTGGCAGGATGTCCAGCGCGCGCACCGGCGTGCTCGGCGCATGCTCCAGCGCCTCCGCCAGCTGCTCGAGCGCCCGCTGCATGTAGCCGCAGATCCGATCCGCCGAGAGAGGCTCCGCCACCTGCGCCGTCAGACCGAGCGCCTCGCCAAAATCCTCCACCGACAAGGTCAGCGGATAATTGGTGCGCTCCTCCCCGCCCAGCCATTCCACGCCCACCAGACTGTCATCGGTTGCGGTGGCGACCGCCGCGGTGTTGTGGCGGTAGTTCAACAGCGAACTGAACAGCGGCGCCGGCGCCGCAACGCCGCTGCAGCGTTGCGCCAGCACCAGCGAGGCCTGCTCGTGCGCCAAAAGCTCGGCCAGCCGGGCGTGCGTGGTTCGCACGCTCGCTTCGATCGCGGTCCCATCAAGATCAAGCCGCAGCGGCAGCGTGTTGATGAACAGCCCCATCGCGCGGTCGCCACCCGCACCCCCCTGCATGCGGCCGAACAGCACCGTGCCGAACACCACCTGCTCGCGGCCGCTGCTGCGCGCCACCACCTGACCCCAGGCCAGATGGCACAGGCTCGCCAGGCTCACCCCCAGCCGTCGCGCCTGGCTGCGCAGCCGCGCGTTCAGCTGCTGCGGCAGCATCCGCTGCGCCTCTCGAACCCCGCTGCCGTCGCCGCGCACCTCGCGCAAGCCGAACGGCGTACTCGGCTCGTCGATGTCGGCCAGCCACCCCCGGAAGAACGCTTCATCCGCCTTGGCATCACCGCCGAGGCGCGCCTGCGCCACCAGATTGCGGAACGGCTGTGGCGCGCTCAGCTCGTGCTCGCGTCCCTCCAGCACAGCCTGGACCTCGGCACGCATCACCTCCAGTGTCGTGTGATCCCCGATCAGATGATGCTGCAGCTCCAACAGCAGCCAGCGCCCATGGCCGGGCTCGCGCGCAATCACAAACCGCAACAAGGGCGCTCGGCCAAGATCGATGCGGTGCTGGCGCGGATCAAACCGATCCTTAAGCTGCGCGGCGCCAGGACCAGCAGACCCGTCCAGCTCGACCTCGCTCACCTCCAGCGGTGCGTGGCGCCACACCACCTGCGCCGGACGCGACAGCCCCTCCCAGACGAACGAGGTGCGCAGAATGTCGTGCCGGTCCACCACCCGCTGGACCGCGGCAAGATAGCGGTCCAACACGCCACGGTCGGCAAACGCCATCTGCGATACCAGCAGGTATGGATCGCCCTTTGTCGCCAACAGATGATGGAACAGGATGCCGTCCTGCAGCGGCGACAAGCCATAAATGTCCTGGATGTTGCCGACCCCGCCGGGCACTGTGGCGATGATCCGGTCGATCTCGCCCTGCGCCAGCTCAATGAGTGGCAACATCTCTGGCGTGATCGCCGTACTCTGTTCGGTGATCCGATTGGCCGGGACCGCCACCTCCTGATGACGGCCCAGGCTTGCGGCCTGATCGGCCAGCACCGGCCTGGCGAACAGCGTGCGCACCTCAACCCCCAGCGACCGCCGCCGCAAACGCTCGATCAGTTGCACCGCCAATAGCGAGTGCCCGCCGAGCGCAAAGAAGTCGTCGTGCCGTCCGACCCGCTCCACACCGAGCAGCTCGGCCCAGATCTGTGCCAGCGTGATCTCGATCTCGCCTTGCGGCGGCTCATAGGCGGCGCGCGCATACGCCTCATCGTCCGGCGCAGCCAGCGCCTTGCGGTCGAGCTTGCCATTCACCGTCAGCGGCAGCGCCGCCAGCCGCACGAACGCCGATGGCACCATGTACTCCGGCAGGTGTGCACTTATGTGGGCGCGCAAGGCGCCGGCAAGCTCGCTTCCCTCCAGCCCGTTCGAAGCTGCGTCCGGCGCGCACACCACATAGGCGACAAGACGCTGCTCGCCGCCGGGGCCCTCGTGCGCCACCACCACCGCCTCGCGCACGAACGGGTGCTCGCAAAGCCGCGCCGCGATCTCGCCCGGCTCGATCCGGAAGCCGCGGATCTTCACCTGGTCGTCGTTGCGGCCCAAAAACTCCAGATTGCCGTCCGGCAGGTAGCGCGCCAGATCGCCGGTGCGGTACAGCCGGTCGCCGTCCACAAAGGGACTGGCGATGAACCGCTCCGCGGTCAGCTCGGGCCGGTTCAAATAGCCGCGCGCCACCCCCGCCCCGCCAATGCAGAGCTCCCCGACCGCGCCAAACGGCACCGGCGCACCATGACCGTCCAGCAGATACACGCGCGTGTTCGCAATCGGACGGCCAATCGTCTCAACGACAACGTCCCCCCTTCGCACGCAGATCCAGGTTGAGTACGTGGTGGTTTCAGAAGGCGCGTACAGATTACAAATCTTCTGGACCCGACTGCTCGCGAAGATCTTCTCGATCAGTTCCGCCGTCAGCCACTCGCCCGCCAAATTGACGACGCTGGTCGAAGCCGGCACTGCTTTTCTGTCGACCAGAGCGGCGATCGCCGAGGGCACTGTGTTGATCAAAGAGATATCCAAAGACCTCTCGGCCAGCGCCAGCGCATTCTCGACAAGGTAAAGCGTGCTTCCTTGCGAAAGCGGAACGAAGCACTCATAGACGGACAGATCAAAGCTGATCGAGGTGGCAAACAGCGTGCGGCTGATCTCTGATGCCGTAAACACGTCGCCGCTCCAATGCAGCAGGTTCACCGTGCTCGCATGCTCAATCATGACGCCCTTGGGCGCTCCGGTGGATCCGGAGGTGTAGATCACATAGGCGAGATGGCGTGAGGTGAGGCCGAGCGCACGCGGGTCCGGATCCGACGCCGGCAGATTTGCCCATTCCGGCATCGTCGCCGCCAGATCCACCACCGTCAGATCGCGTCGCGCATCGTCGCCCAGCGCCGATCGCCCCGCTGCATCGGCCAGCAGCACTCGCGGCGCCGCATCGTCGAGCACCTGCTGCAGCCGCGCCGGCGGATAGGCCGGGTCCAGCGGCAGGTACGCCCCGCCCGCCTTGAGGATCGCCAAAAGCCCGACCACCATCGCCACACTGCGCGCAACGCAGATCGCCACCGGCTGGTCCGGCCTGACCCCGAGGGCGATCAGATGATGCGCCAGGCGGTTGGCCCGCGCATTGAGCTCGCCATAGCTTAGCCGCTCCTCCTCATGGACCACCGCCACCGCGTCCGGCGCACGGCGAACCTGTGCCTCGAACAGCTCGTGGATGCACACGTCCGACGGATAGGCCGCCGCCGTCCGGTTCAGCTCCGCCAGCAGATAGGCGCGCTCGGCGGCTGGCAGGATGTCCAGCGCGCGCACCGGCGTGCTCGGCGCATGCTCCAGCGCCTCCGCCAGCTGCTCGAGCGCCCGCTGCATGTAGCCGCAGATCCGATCCGCCGAGAGAGGCTCCGCCACCTGCGCCGTCAGACCGAGCGCCTCGCCAAAATCCTCCACCGACAAGGTCAGCGGATAATTGGTGCGCTCCTCCCCGCCCAGCCATTCCACGCCCACCAGACTGTCATCGGTTGCGGTGGCGACCGCCGCGGTGTTGTGGCGGTAGTTCAACAGCGAACTGAACAGCGGCGCCGGCGCCGCAACGCCGCTGCAGCGTTGCGCCAGCACCAGCGAGGCCTGCTCGTGCGCCAAAAGCTCGGCCAGCCGGGCGTGCGTGGTTCGCACGCTCGCTTCGATCGCGGTCCCATCAAGATCAAGCCGCAGCGGCAGCGTGTTGATGAACAGCCCCATCGCGCGGTCGCCACCCGCACCCCCCTGCATGCGGCCGAACAGCACCGTGCCGAACACCACCTGCTCGCGGCCGCTGCTGCGCGCCACCACCTGCCCCCAGGCCAGATGGCACAGGCTCGCCAGGCTCACCCCCAGCCGTCGCGCCTGGCTGCGCAGCCGCGCGTTCAGCTGCTGCGGCAGCATCCGCTGCGCCTCTCGAACCCCGCTGCCGTCGCCGCGCACCTCGCGCAAGCCGAACGGCGTACTCGGCTCGTCGATGTCGGCCAGCCACCCCGGAAGAACGCTTCATCCGCCTTGGCATCACCGCCGAGATGCGTCTGCGCCACCAGATTGCGGAACGGCTGTGGCGCGCTCAGCTCGTGCTCGCGTCCCTCCAGCACAGCCTGGACCTCGGCACGCATCACCTCCAGTGTCGTGTGATCCCCGATCAGATGATGCTGCAGCTCCAACAGCAGCCAGCGCCCATGGCCGGGCTCGCGCGCAATCACAAACCGCAACAAGGGCGCTCGGCCAAGATCGATGCGGTGCTGGCGCGGATCAAACCGATCCTTAAGCTGCGCGGCGCCAGGACCAGCAGACCCGTCCAGCTCGACCTCGCTCACCTCCAGCGGTGCGTGGCGCCACACCACCTGCGCCGGACGCGACAGCCCCTCCCAGACGAACGAGGTGCGCAGAATGTCGTGCCGGTCCACCACCCGCTGGACCGCGGCAAGATAGCGGTCCAACACGCCACGGTCGGCAAACGCCATCTGCGATACCAGCAGGTACGGATCGCCCTTTGTCGCCAACAGATGATGGAACAGGATGCCGTCCTGCAGCGGCGACAAGCCATAAATGTCCTGGATGTTGCCGACCCCGCCGGGCACTGTGGCGATGATCCGGTCGATCTCGCCCTGCGCCAGCTCAATGAGCGGCACCATCTCTGGCGTGATCGCCGTACTCTGTTCGGTGATCCGATTGGCCGGGACCGCCACCTCCTGATGACGGCCCAGGCTTGCGGCCTGATCGGCCAGCACCGGCCTGGCGAACAGCGTGCGCACCTCAACCCCCAGCGACCGCCGCCGCAAACGCTCGATCAGTTGCACCGCCAATAGCGAGTGCCCGCCGAGCGCAAAGAAGTCGTCGTGCCGTCCGACCCGCTCCACACCGAGCAGCTCGGCCCAGATCTGTGCCAGCGTGATCTCGATCTCGCCTTGCGGCGGCTCATAGGCGGCGCGCGCATACGCCTCATCGTCCGGCGCAGCCAGCGCCTTGCGGTCGAGCTTGCCATTCACCGTCAGCGGCAGCGCCGCCAGCCGCACGAACGCCGATGGCACCATGTACTCCGGCAGGTGTGCACTTATGTGGGCGCGCAAGGCGCCGGCAAGCTCGCTTCCCTCCAGCCCGTTCGAAGCTGCGTCCGGCGCGCACACCACATAGGCGACAAGACGCTGCTCGCCGCCGGGGCCCTCGTGCGCCACCACCACCGCCTCGCGCACGAACGGGTGCTCGCAAAGCCGCGCCGCGATCTCGCCCGGCTCGATCCGGAAGCCGCGGATCTTCACCTGGTCGTCGTTGCGGCCCAAAAACTCCAGATTGCCGTCCGGCAGGTAGCGCGCCAGATCGCCGGTGCGGTACAGCCGGTCGCCGTCCACAAAGGGACTGGCGATGAACCGCTCCGCGGTCAGCTCGGGCCGGTTCAAATAGCCGCGCGCCACCCCCGCCCCGCCAATGCAGAGCTCCCCCACCGCACCGAACGGCACCAGCCCGCCATGATCATCCAGCAGATACACGCGCGTGTTCGCAATCGGGCGGCCAATCGGGACGATGGCCCCATCAAACCCATCGGGCAACTCCAGGTCGCCGCACAAACTGTTGCTTCGGTAGGTCCATAAGCATTGATAATGGATGCTGGAGCCAGACTCCGGATGAGTTCTGCCTTCGGCAGCTCTCCAGCAAGAATGAGAACTTGCGATCCCAAGGCTTCCAGCTTCTGGCTTCCCTGAAGCAAGGCTGGAGGCAGCGTCGCGTGCGTGATGGCTTCGTTTCGCAGATAATCCGATAGCTTGTTACTCGCTTGACGGAGCTCATCCGCAGGCAAATGCAATGCGGCTCCCGAACCAAACGCCATAACAAGCTCCGAGGCGCTTGCATCAAAACCGAAGGAGGCGAACTGCACCACGCGGCTGTTGCAACAAACGCCAAAAAGCCCGATCTGAGCCAAGCTGAGATTGACCAAGCCGCGATGCTCGACCATGACCCCCTTGGGCGTGCCGGTGGATCCGGAGGTGTAGATCACATAGGCGAGATGGCGTGAGGTGAGGCCGAGCGCACGCGGGTCCGGATCCGACGCCGGCAGATTTGCCCATTCCGGCATCGTCGCCGCCAGATCCACCACCGTCAGATCGCGTCGCGCATCGTCGCCCAGCGCCGATCGCCCCGCTGCATCGGCCAGCAGCACTCGCGGCGCCGCATCGTCGAGCACCTGCTGCAGCCGCGCCGGCGGATAGGCCGGGTCCAGCGGCAGGTACGCCCCGCCCGCCTTGAGGATCGCCAAAAGCCCGACCACCATCGCCACACTGCGCGCAACGCAGATCGCCACCGGCTGGTCCGGCCTGACCCCGAGGGCGATCAGATGATGCGCCAGGCGGTTGGCGTGCGCATTGAGCTCGCGATAGCTTAGCCGCTCCTCCTCATGGACCACCGCCACCGCGTCCGGCGCACGGCGAACCTGTGCCTCGAACAGCTCGTGGATGCACACGTCCGACGGATAGGCCGCCGCCGTCCGGTTCAGCTCCGCCAGCAGATAGGCGCGCTCGGCGGCTGGCAGGATGTCCAGCGCGCGCACCGGCGTGCTCGGCGCATGCTCCAGCGCCTCCGCCAGCTGCTCGAGCGCCCGCTGCATGTAGCCGCAGATCCGATCCGCCGAGAGAGGCTCCGCCACCTGCGCCGTCAGACCGAGCGCCTCGCCAAAATCCTCCACCGACAAGGTCAGCGGATAATTGGTGCGCTCCTCCCCGCCCAGCCATTCCACGCCCACCAGACTGTCATCGGTTGCGGTGGCGACCGCCGCGGTGTTGTGGCGGTAGTTCAACAGCGAACTGAACAGCGGCGCCGGCGCCGCAACGCCGCTGCAGCGTTGCGCCAGCACCAGCGAGGCCTGCTCGTGCGCCAAAAGCTCGGCCAGCCGGGCGTGCGTGGTTCGCACGCTCGCTTCGATCGCGGTCCCATCAAGATCAAGCCGCAGCGGCAGCGTGTTGATGAACAGCCCCATCGCGCGGTCGCCACCCGCACCCCCCTGCATGCGGCCGAACAGCACCGTGCCGAACACCACCTGCTCGCGGCCGCTGCTGCGCGCCACCACCTGCCCCCAGGCCAGATGGCACAGGCTCGCCAGGCTCACCCCAGCCGTCGCGCCTGGCTGCGCAGCCGCGCGTTCAGCTGCTGCGGCAGCATCCGCTGCGCCTCTCGAACCCCGCTGCCGTCGCCGCGCACCTCGCGCAAGCCGAACGGCGTGCTCGGCTCGTCGATGTCGGCCAGCCACCCCGGAAGAACGCTTCATCCGCCTTGGCATCACCGCCGAGATGCGTCTGCGCCACCAGATTGCGGAACGGCTGTGGCGCGCTCAGCTCGTGCTCGCGTCCCTCCAGCACAGCCTGGACCTCGGCACGCATCACCTCCAGTGTCGTGTGATCCCCGATCAGATGATGCTGCAGCTCCAACAGCAGCCAGCGCCCATGGCCGGGCTCGCGCGCAATCACAAACCGCAACAAGGGCGCTCGGCCAAGATCGATGCGGTGCTGGCGCGGATCAAACCGATCCTTAAGCTGCGCGGCGCCAGGACCAGCAGACCCGTCCAGCTCGACCTCGCTCACCTCCAGCGGTGCGTGGCGCCACACCACCTGCGCCGGACGCGACAGCCCCTCCCAGACGAACGAGGTGCGCAGAATGTCGTGCCGGTCCACCACCCGCTGGACCGCGGCAAGATAGCGGTCCAACACGCCACGGTCGGCAAACGCCATCTGCGATACCAGCAGGTACGGATCGCCCTTTGTCGCCAACAGATGATGGAACAGGATGCCGTCCTGCAGCGGCGACAAGCCATAAATGTCCTGGATGTTGCCGACCCCGCCGGGCACTGTGGCGATGATCCGGTCGATCTCGCCCTGCGCCAGCTCAATGAGCGGCACCATCTCTGGCGTGATCGCCGTACTCTGTTCGGTGATCCGATTGGCCGGGACCGCCACCTCCTGATGACGGCCCAGGCTTGCGGCCTGATCGGCCAGCACCGGCCTGGCGAACAGCGTGCGCACCTCAACCCCAGCGACCGCCGCCGCAAACGCTCGATCAGTTGCACCGCCAATAGCGAGTGCCCGCCGAGCGCAAAGAAGTCGTCGTGCCGTCCGACCCGCTCCACACCGAGCAGCTCGGCCCAGATCTGTGCCAGCGTGATCTCGATCTCGCCTTGCGGCGGCTCATAGGCGGCGCGCGCATACGCCTCATCGTCCGGCGCAGCCAGCGCCTTGCGGTCGAGCTTGCCATTCACCGTCAGCGGCAGCGCCGCCAGCCGCACGAACGCCGATGGCACCATGTACTCCGGCAGGTGTGCACTTATGTGGGCGCGCAAGGCGCCGGCAAGCTCGCTTCCCTCCAGCCCGTTCGAAGCTGCGTCCGGCGCGCACACCACATAGGCGACAAGACGCTGCTCGCCGCCGGGGCCCTCGTGCGCCACCACCACCGCCTCGCGCACGAACGGGTGCTCGCAAAGCCGCGCCGCGATCTCGCCCGGCTCGATCCGGAAGCCGCGGATCTTCACCTGGTCGTCGTTGCGGCCCAAAAACTCCAGATTGCCGTCCGGCAGGTAGCGCGCCAGATCGCCGGTGCGGTACAGCCGGTCGCCGTCCACAAAGGGACTGGCGATGAACCGCTCCGCGGTCAGCTCGGGCCGGTTCAAATAGCCGCGCGCCACCCCCGCCCCGCCGACGTAAAGCTCTCCCACCGCGCCAAACGGAACCGGCGCACCATGACCGTCCAGCAGATAGACCACCGAATTCCGGATTGGTCGTCCCAGTGGCACCCGTTGCTGGCCATCGAAGCCAGCAGGCACCGGGTAGCAGAGACTGAAGGTGGTGTTCTCGGTCGGGCCGTAGCCATTTGAGATTCGCAGCGTCGGATGTCGCTTCTGACATGCTCTGATGGAACTGGCTGAGACCTCTTCGCCCCCGACCAGCAGTTGCTGCAGCCCACTGGTGCTCCGCCCCTCCCCGACATAGACGTCGAACAACCGCGCAGTCATCCAAGCGATAGTGATGCCATGGTCTTGGATGATCCGGGCCAGCGTTGCCGTCGAGAGATAGCATTCAGGATAGAGCACAACACTGGCGCCCTTCGCCAAGGCTCCCCAGACTTCGAACGTGGTCGCATCGAATGTCGGCGAGGAAGCGTTGAGAAAAACGTCCTGCGGCGAGATCTCGACGAAATCGTTCTCCGCCACCAGACGCACCACTCCGCGATGCTCGACCATGACCCCCTTGGGGGTGCCTGTGGATCCGGAGGTGTAGATCACATAGGCGAGATGGCGTGAGGTGAGGCCAAGCGCACGCGGGTCCGGATCCGACGCCGGCAGATTTGTCCATTCCGGCATCGTCGCCGCCAGATCCACCACCGTCAGATCGCGTCGCGCATCGTCGCCCAGCGCCGATCGTCCCGCCGCATCGGCCAGCAGGAGCCGCGGCGCCGCATCGTCGAGCACCTGCCGCAGCCGCGCCGGCGGATAGGCCGGATCCAGCGGCAGGTACGCCCCGCCCGCCTTGAGGATCGCCAAAAGCCCGACCACCATCGCCACGCTGCGCGCAACGCAGATCGCCACCGGCTGGTCCGGCCTGACCCCGAGGGCGATCAGATGATGCGCCAGGCGGTTGGCCCGCGCATTCAGCTCGCGATAGCTTAGCCGCTCCTTCTCATGGACCACCGCCACCGCGTCCGGCGCACGGCGAACCTGTGCCTCGAACAGCTCGTGGATGCACACGTCCGACGGATAGGCCGATGCCGTCCGGTTCAGCTCCTCCAGCAGATACGCGCGCTCAGCGGATGACAAGAGTTCAATCTGCCCCACCGGCTGCCGCGGATCTGCCTTCACAGCACATAGCAAATTTTGCAAATGCTGGGTCATACGGTCGATATGCTTGGGCTCCAAGCGACTTGCATCAAAGTGCCATCGAAAGCTCCCATCTAGAGCGCAAACCTCAAATGTTAACGCCTCACCGGGCAGGGCTGCCTCAGAAGTCGGGCTCGAAGCTAGGTCACCAGTGGCAGACTCGCCACTTACAGTGAGCATAACGCCAACCGGCCAGGGGCGGCGCAATCGTAACGCCTCCATACCGAGCAACGTTGGGCAGCGCGCGATAAGATCTCGCGCGAAACTATCCTGCTCCTTCAGCTGAGCGAATTCGGCCGCCACCACCGTGCGCGCCTCTGCAAAATCATTGTCGAGATCGATGGTAATTGCCATCGGCACAACAGAAGCGACAAGCATCTCGAGCGCTTTCAACCCCGCTCGCGATCCACTCGGCGCGGGAGTCCATCCCAATTGAAGCTCTAATTCTCCCGTGATGCGGGCTAGGTAGATGAGCCAAGCCGTTAGCAAGAATTCCGTGCGATGACTGGGAGACAGCTCAGCCAAAGCACCTGGAATTCGCCATGAACTCAACTGCCATTGAGGTGCAGCCAAGGCTACTGAAGACGACAAAAAGGAAAGCTGGGATGTTTTGAACTGTTCAAGCCGCCGTCGCCAAAAACCCTCACGAGGCGCCAACATTTCATGCGCAACCGTTATGCTCCGCGCCTCGTCATCGCTCAGAATCGGGAGGCGGTCGCCTACATGGGAATCAGAACGCCTCGCGAGTGCCCGCGCATCCAGAGCCTTACCATCCAAGCTGCTAAGCCAAACATCAACATCCTCTGTCCCTGTCGCCACACGCCAGTGGCTGGGGTGGATCTCAACTAAAGACCCCGCAGCAAAGCCCGAGCGCCGAGCCGTCACCTCCAAGTGCCTGACGACGACAACGTCATCGCCTACGAGAGCCTTGGACAACCCCAATGGATTGGTATGATACGGGCCAAAGTCTAAGGCGCGCGTCATCGCTTCCAGATCTTGTGCGGATCGATCCCATCGCAGACAGCCCGCAGCATCTGGGCGTCGACCTTTCGGGAAAAAGCTTCGGTCCGCTAGCGCTTGCGGACGAGCACTAAGCTCTCCATTTGTTAAGCCAGTTAGAAGCTCGCGGAAGCCATCGATAGCGGCCTCATAACATTTGAGATTCAGCGTCAGCGCAGTATCGCTCGTCGCAATCAACACTTGGCGTTGGACGACCAGCTCACCAGTATCAACACCGTGATCGATACGATGCCACGTGATGCCATGTTCGGTCTCTCGGGCAAGAAGCGCCCAAGACGTCGCATGAGTTCCGGCATATCGCGGCAACGGACCGTCGTGGTAATTGAAAGCGCCTCTACGCGCTTTCCCAAACACATCTGCTGGCAATATGAACGGATTGGCAACGGAAAATATCCACTCGACCGGCTCGGCGTTGAGCAGCGCAGATAGCTCTTCAATGCTCGTCACACACAAGATATCGGCGAGAGCGGCCCAATCGCGGAATATGGCGTCGGCACACAGCGCCGCCCGGATCACGTGGCCCATCTCCATCACTAGCTGAGCACATCTAATAGCTAGCGTACCACCACCAACAAAGATGCAAGAGCCAACCGGTGTAGCAAGTTTCATCTGAACTCTTAGACAGGGGCTACGATGAAGGCCGTAACGGATCACCCCGCATTTCAAGCAATCGACATACCAACGACGTACTGCGAGCGTTTCCTGAAGAACGCGCGCCTCGCTCGGAATGCCGCCGTCGGACTTGGGACATCGACGTCCTGAACCAGACACAGCTCAGCACAACAATACGGACGTCATTGGCGACGATCACCGCATGGGCGTCCGCAAAGTCGTCGGAAGCTCTGCAACAGCCGCCGTCATCACCGCGCGTACAGCAGAATCTCCTTGGCGCTCACGTTAAGTAACGGACTCGCCAATGACCTTCTGCGAGCTCATTCTGAAACAATTCGCTTCTCGCCGGGCTGCCAGAATTTTGCCGTCATGCCGTCGGGCTTGGGACATTAACGCCTTGAACCGAACAGAGCTCAACACAACAGCACGCGCCGTCAACAGCGACGACCACTCAAGATCGGGCGCCCGCGCCTTGCCCGAATTGCCTTTGCGAGCCAAAATGCTCGCCGCTGCTTTCTCCAGGTGGTCTGCTCGTCGAGTGAGAGAGGGTCTTGCGACAGGGATTCCGCTCGATGTTGCAAAGTTCGCCACGCATCGCGTTTTCGCAGACTGGCCGGGGCTCGGCACTAAGTAGCGTTTTCGCTTAATGCCCGCTGACGTCTGTGGCACGGCCCTTGCTCGTGAGGCGACGAAAGCGACGAAGAACGGGTCCACGGCGAATGTCGCAATCACAACTGACTCCTGATCCCTCACATCGGCGCATGCTGTTGACCCTTGGGTGCAGCGGCTTGGATGTGACTTGCGTGATCGAGGCACTCAGTCGAGACTCTGTCATTTTGATTCGTAATGTCTCACCAAGCGAGGCGGACGGCCTCGTACATCAAATTGCCGGTGAACTGGGATTGCAAAAAAAGCTAGAGCTGGAGGCCGGCTTTTCCGATTTTCTTGGTCACCGACGGCGGATCAACAAATACTTCATGAGCGTTAATTCCCGGGATGATTATCAGTTTGTCACCCCGCATTCCGAAGGAGATAGAATATCTAATATGCAGTTGTCGTGCTTTTATTGTTTCGAGAATAGTAAAGACGGAGGAGAAACAATCCTATTGAACATCGACGACACAAGTGAGGCATGGGGACTTTTACGAGAAAAAACGACAAAAATATTACCTGGATCAAAACCATTGTCTCGGGGCATGATCACTCGTGCAAAAGCACTTTATCGTCTGAGCTCGCCGGATGACTATTTGGTACCAGATGACCAAATAGTAGCCGAGGTGAAATCCGAGATCCCGGGCCTTTTGCTGGCGATTGTTATGGCAAGGCCGAAAAGAAGCTTTTCCCTTCTCCTAGGGCGCGATGTGAATGTCCTTTGGGATAACATTGGTAGTGTTGACCAAAGCTGTCTTCACTTTTTCGTTCGGATGTTGCAGGAGCGCGAACTTCTCAAGTTCCCACCGGACGGTTTTGAGTTGCACCAACTGGACCCCGTCAATGCAGGACGGAGCTGGTGTTCAGGCGCCGATTACGAGAAACTTTTTTGTGACGAGATTATTCTCAAGCTAAAACCAGGGGATCTTGTTATTCTGAACAACCTAACTTGGGCGCATGCGGTGAACAATTGGACATCGGCACCGGGCACTCGAAGGATAGCCGTGGCATTGGCCTAGCGTAGTCCCCACTTTTCCTGAAAGTTGAGTCGTGCTTCAAGGGTGCATGAGCAGCATCCCTGAGCGGCAGCGATTAGCCTGACGAAGGAGTGACCTGCCACTGCTTTTCATCCAGCGGCAGTTAGAGTCTCGGGGTTTTTGCAGCGAGACCGAAGTTTGGACCATTCAGAACTAGAGTTTTGCGCCTCTCACGTTGGCGGGCTGGTTGCGCCGACGTGGGTGTGCAGCAAAATCGGTGGTCGATTGCCGATTGCCCCATGGGGCCGTTCTTCATTGTCGTATCTGCGCCAAGTCTCCACTTTTTGCTGGGCGTCCGCAAGAGACAGGAACCAGTGGGCGTTGAGGCATTCGGCCCTGAAGCGGCCGCTGAAGGCCTCAATGAACGCGTTGTCGGTTGGCTTACCGGGCCCGCGAGAAGTCCAGGGTGACATCCGCGCTGGTAGGCCCAGAGGTCAAGATCGCGGGACACGCACTCGCTGCCTTGATCGATGCGGATCGTTGCCGGGAATCCCACTTCCTTGCAGGCCCTTTCCCGTACCTCCACGACATCGGTGCCGCTGAAGGTAAACCGTGGCGCCAGCGCCGGCGAGAAGCGGGAGAAGGTATCGACAATCGTGAGCACGCGCAGCTTGTGTCCGGTCGCCAACTGGTCATGGACGAAGTCCATCGCCCAGGTCTCGTTCGATCGCGTCGCCGGCCTGCGATCATCGCGCAGCTTGGCCTTGACCCGGCGCTTCGGCGTTTTGTTGCGTAATTGCAGGCCCAATTCGCGATAGATGCGCCGCGTCTTGTTCTGGCCATGGCGCCAGCCTTCACGACGCAGCAGGACGTGAACACGACGATAACCGTAGCGAATACGAACATGGCAGATCTCCTTGATCTTCTGTTCGAGGGCAGCCTGGCCGGGGCGACGGGATTCGTAGTGGTAGGTCGACCGATCGAACTCGAGGGCTTCGCAGGCCTTGCGGATCGAGACCTGCCACTCGCCACAGACCTCCTCGACCAGCTTGCGCTTCCAGCCAGGCTTGATAGCTTTCGGCGGATCACGTCCTGCAGCATCTCCATGTCGAGGCTGAGATCGGCGACCAGCTTCTTCAGCTTGCCGTTCTCCTGCTCGGGCTGCTTTAGCCGGCGGATCTCGGTCGGCAGCAGACCGTCATACTTCTTCCAGTTGAAATAGGTCGCCTGGCTGATCCCGGCCTTGCGGCAGATCTTCGCCATGTCCGTGACAAAACCTGTCGCCGTTACCGTGCGCGGCGGCAGCTTTCAGCGGTCCCATGATCGAGACGAAAATGCCACGGCAGAATCCGGGTTAACAGGATCATCGACACTTCGCGATTTGGGCGGTCGTGCGTTACGTATTGAATTGTTTGCCGCAGAGTTGCGCTGGCGTTCATCGATCGACGATGAGACCGCACGACGCTCAAGCCTCCGCTCCAGATCCGCCAATCCTGCCTTACATTCGGCGACAACCGATTGGGCGCGAAGCAGCTTGACCTTGAGCTCGTCCTGTTGCCTGAGTATTTTCTCAAGATCCAAATCGTTCTGCATCAGCTCATTGACCATCTGCAAGCACCGATGCAAGGCCGGCACTTAGCTTCCAACGCAGGCTCCGCATGTCGCAGATGCCCCACCCTGAGCCATGGGCTAAAGCGATGCCAAACGATCGTCCAGAGGACGCCTTTACGCTGGCGTTCTTGTTGAGAACCACCATTCTTTGCGAGCCCCTTACAAGACAATCGGGTTCCGCCCGGCAAACCGGAGCGCGATCCGAAGATGGCAGAGTTCGCGAGGCATGCGCACGGTTTGGAAAGCGCATCAGGAGACCTCTGCCATCGATCAAGCGGGCAAGTTTCATCTGAATACTTCGACCGGATGCTGAAGGAGCATCATAGTCACAGGTGGTTTCATCACATCTTCAAGCAACCGGCATGCCAATGCCGGTTGAGCGTTTTTATGAAGAAACGATGTCGGTTTTCGCGCAGCACGTAGTTGCAGGCGGTGTTGTTGTCGCGCTTGAAACAAACGACGTCCTGAGCGAGACAGCCAAAGCCGCAACCACGAGCGTCCGCGCGCATTTTCTAATGAAACTCTGGCAGGACTGGATCGAGTTCTTCCTGCTCGAGCGTCTTGGCTCGATCTTTCGCCAGGTACGCTGCCAGAGCTGCGATACCGGAGTCCGGTGGACATCGAGCGGGTGCCGATTTTTTGAACGGCACTTGTCCCAAACGCTCGGCAACTTCGACGCTCATGAGGTGGGGACGGATCGGTCGATCGACGGCGCGCTCGATGGTGTGGAAGATCCAGGTGCCGTCCGGATCAATGTCCGACCAATGAAAGATCGGCGTCTGTTCGGATACCAATCCTGCGATTGTCCGCAGCGCCTGCTGGGTGGCAAGCGAGGGGTACCCGCCGACATACATGGTCGTGCCTAATCGGCCGGGGTCCGCCTCGGCGATGTGCCGGTTGAAGCTTGCGAAGTTTTCGATCGTTAGAACGTAGGCCGGCGGCTCCCGGAACCGGACGCGATCAGCCTCCTTGGGAGTGATTCCGAGATAATGCGGAGATATCCGGGAAAGATCGGCTCCGTCGAGGTCGATCTTGCCCGCGATCAGCAGGGGCGGCGCGAAACGCTCCAGCCCGATCGCTCGCAGTGCCTCGCGGGGGCGGGCGCCAGGCGGAAAGTCCATTATGCCGCTCAAAAGCCGGACCACGCCCCCCTCGATGCGCTCGAGTATCTTGCTGTGCCCCACCGTACGTCGCGAGAACGTTTTGTAGTCGACGTCCAGATGCTTGTTATCGAGGATCGCCTGGGCGAGAACGAATGCGTGGCGCAGCGTGTCGACGTCGGACGAACCGAATCCGTGCCACGTCTTACCCCGCGCCCACACCTCTGCGATTTGAGAGCCGCTGTTCTTCAGCGACTCGTGCAGCGCCACTCCGGCTACAAGCCGGACGGCGGCATGCTCCGCGATGCGTGAGGCCGGGGTGCGGCCGAGATATCGGTATAAGATCTCCGCCGAGACCAACCGCACGTGCGCCACTTGGTCTCGGCTGGCGCCGCGCCCCCAGCGAATGGAGACCGCGCCGGCACTTTCGGCTTCCCTGATCTGTTTCAGGAAGGCGTCCGCCGCGACGACTGATGGGAAGGCGGGGTAGTCCGGGTGGGCGATCGGGCTTGCGGCTCCTGCCTCGAAGCGGTTGAGCAGGTCGTTCAGCAGGCCGATCGCATCCGTGAAACGCCGGGCCATGGCTACTCGGCGGCCAGACGGGTAGCGAGCTCATCTTCGGACATCAGGTCCGGATCGATGGCCATCAGCTCGCGCTTGGCCTTCTCTTTCAGTTCCACCACGGTAGCCCTGGACTGCTCGCCGATCCGGTCCACCTCCACGATGGTGTCCATGTGCTCGAGCACGGCGACGCGCTTCTCGAACGGCGCCGCGATCACGAACTGCAGGCCGAGGTTTTTGTAAAAGCTCATCATCTGCCGCTGGTTCTTGCCGTCCATCTTGGAAAAGGCCTCATCGAACATGGCGAGCGCGAAACCGGCGGGCTTGCCAGCACGACGCTCCGCGCTACCGTAGACCGCGGCCAGCGAAGCGCCGATGGCAACGTAGATAGGCACCTGCTGTTCGGCGCCAGACCCGGTGCCGCGCCGCTGCTCCCAGCGGGTCGAGCGGCCGGTGGCGACATCCTCCATGTGGATCTCGAAGGTGTAGAAGTTGCGGTAGTCCTCGAACTGGGTGAAATCCTTGTCGGGATCCTCGAGCAGCGCCTCGAGTGCGACGATCGTATCCTTGTGCGGGAAGTCATCGGGCACGTCGCCCCGGAACAGCATATCGAGCGCCTCCGGAGAGGTTTTGGCGATCTCGATGATCTTCAGGATCGGCTGGAATTCCACCATCTGGGTGCGATGGAATGAATATCGCTCGTTATGGAAGGGATGTGCGTAGAGGCTACGGTTCAACGATTGCAGCTCCCGCTCCATCTTTCCGATCCGGGCCGTGAGCGCGTTGATGAACTCGCCGCGCAGCAGGGTGGACGCCTTCTCCGCCGCTTCCCGCGCCTGCCTTTCGTACTGGCGCAGCTCATTGGATTCGATATCCGAGATGAGCTGTTCCATCCATGGCTTCACTTCCCGCAGCGGCTCGCTCTCCGCGCCGACTTGCGAGCTCATCCCGAACTGGTCGAAGTAATCGTAAAGAAGCTCGCGGACCCGTCGCTCGATCCGGGCGCGCTCGTTGTCGGACGCGTTCGCATCCTTCAAGGCCTTCTCGGCGATGGCCCGGTGTTTCTCCGCGGAGCCCTTTTGGGCTGCGGCATCGAGGCGGTCGCGGTAGACGGCCCTGCCTTTCGCGGTGGAGTAGAGCGGGAAGGTCTTGCGATAGATCGAGCGGGCGACCCGCAGGTTGAGCTCGGAGCCGGGCACGTTTTCGCCCTCTCCGAGCCTCCTCTCCGCCGATCTGACCTCACCGTCATGCTCGCCGAACGCCTTCTGCTGTGTCTTTCTCTCCTCCAGCCTCTTCTCCTTCAGCTTCTGCTGTGCCCTCTTTTTGTCGCGAAGCCCGCCGTCCCCCGCGCCGTCGAGAGCATCGAGCCTGGCCTGAGCTTCAGCGACCTCAGTCTGCGCGGCCGCGAAGGCGGCCGCGCAAGCCCTCAGGTCATTACGTCCCTCGCAGATGTTCTTCAGAGCGGCAAAAGCCTGCTCCGCGGCATGGGCCTCCTTCCCCTTGTCGGTCAGAATCCGACCCAGTTCCTCGGCCTGATCCTGCAGGGAGCGCAGGGCGTTCGCCTGGGCCGCCTTTCCAATCTTGTGCTGCGAGGCTTCGATCCAGCGATGGGTCCTTACGAGTCCGTCGTCGTAGAGGCCGTCCTTCGTGATAGCCCGGCCGGGCCTGTTGAACTGGTCGAGCGTGTCCGCGAGGCGGACCGTCCCGTAGCGGCGCATGATGAAGGCCATCGCGTCCGGATCCTGGCTCCGGAAGATCGAGGGGAAAGTGCCGCGCTCCGGCTTGGCCCTGAACTGCTCGAGCTTGTTTAGGCTCACGAGCGATGCGTGGCGAAACTCGCGGCGACCTTCCTTGAAAATTGACGTGGCGGCACTGATATCAGCTCTGTCCACGAACACGGCTTCCCGATCGCGGCCGAGGAGCGCCTCGGCGGCTCCCACCCACTCAGGTTCGGCGACTTCGATGATGTCGCAGAGCACGCGCGGGACCATTCCCCTCTGCCGCAGCCTGCGGCAGAGGAGTTCAGTGTCGTCGCCAAGATAGGCGCGCGCCCCTCCGGCGGCGTGCTGTCGGATCCGTTCGAGCACCTCGTCGCGCCGGCCGCGGAGCCCGGAAAGCTCCGCGATGATCGTTTGACGTGCTTCGTCGATCTTCGGCAGCCATTTGGCGCCGCTTGCCGCGAAGGACTTCTCGGCCGCGGAGAGCTCGTCGGAGACGCCCCCGATATCGGCCCCGGCAGTGGCGGTCAGAAGACGCTCAAGCGCAGGAACGAAGTCCTCGAAACCGTCCGCGCACATCGCGCGTAGCGGCTCCAGGCGACGGATGTCCTCCAATCGAGCCTTGAAGTCCGCCGAGGCGCGGTGCGCCGCCTGCCCGGCCACATCGGCGGTCTGCTGTAGGGACTTTCTGCCGGTCTTGGCATCGTGCTCGGCGATCGCGGCCGTGAGGCGTTCGATCTCGTTATCGATGGCCTTGACGTCGTCGTCGATGAATTCGAGTTCTTTTGCTGCCGCGTCCCGGCGCGCCATCTCGGTACGCCGCTTGGTCTTGAAGTCCAGGTTTGTCGCGCGCGCCGCGAGCCAAGTCGCGCGTTTTGCGATCCACTCCTCCCTGAACTTGGTCTCGAGCGCTTCTTCAAGCGCGGCGAGGACGACTCGAAGCGCCCTCAGGGCTTCGAGCCTGAGGCGCATTTTCCGGATGGTTTCGCTGATGTTCCGGTATGTCTGGATCGACTCGCGCAGCTCCTTGATGCCGATCGGACTGTCCTCGAGGATGTAGTTCCGCACGAACTGCGTCGCCGTCTGGTTGTGGTCGAGCGTCATCGCGTTGACGATTGATTTCTGCAGGGCGCTGGCGTTCTGCTCGCCATAGGGCGAATGCGGCAGAAGATGGCGCATGTACTCACGGACGTAGTCGCTCGCCCGGTCGCGATGATTGACGAAGTTGCCTTCGCCGACCGCCGCGACGATCCGGGCGCGCACGTCCTCCCACGGCGCCGGGAATTGTGACTTTCCGCGCTGCTCGATGAAGTCCTTGGAGCTCAGGACGGTCCCGACGGCGACGAACAGTGCCAGCACGGTCTCCCTGCTGTCGGACTTGCGCGCCTCCAGCGCCATGCCGATCGTGACCGGTGGCCGGGCGCCTTCCGTGTCTTCGAAACCGAGCGCGATGTAGGTGCGCGCCTCGTCGCGCCGGCGCTGATCTTCGCCGAGCGTCCCGAGGCAGTAATCGACGACGCTGCGCTTCGAGCCGCTGCGCGATTTTCCGCTATCGCCGGCGACCGCATTCAGGCGCAAGAACCGCCGGCTCCCGCCGGTGAGAACGACCTGTGCCATGTCGAGGATTGTGGATTTGCCGGACCGGTTCTCGCCCAGGACCCCGACGTGTCCTGTCACGTCGATGTCGGCGACGTCGAACAGGTGCCAGTTCACCATCGTCAGGTGGCGTAGCTCCATCATGCCTCGTCTCCTGCGGGCTGCGGAAACCGCGCCTCCTCGCTACGGACGTAGCGCTCAAGCCGTTGGAGGGCATCGCCGCCACTGATCAGCTTGATCATCGGACGGATCCTGATCTCGCAGTCCTGCTGCTCGTCGTCAAAATCACCGATCTCGACCAAACTGCGTTGGGCGGCCTCGCGCAGGATGTCCCGGAAGCGGGCGGGCGAGATCGCGCCTCCGCCGCCGTGTTGCGCCATCTCGCGGTAGCGATCGAACAGGTCGTTCAAAGTGGCCACTACGACGGCCCGGTCTTCGACTGCTCCGACGTTCACCTCCTGCTGCCAGTATGCAGCCAGCACCAGCATGACGATGGTTTCGTCGAGCTTCATCCGGGGCAGCGGCACGTCCTCGTCCATCGCGACGATGCCGGCCCACTGCGCCTCCGGATCGCGATGGACGCGGTATCCGCAACTATCGAAGAAGCCGTCGACCACGTCGCGGAAGCGGCCATCCATGATCGTGTTGTAGACTGTCCCGGTCCGGGGGTCTCCCGCGAACACGAACTGTCGACGTAGCAGGAAGTGCAGCGCCTTGCGGAGGTCGGCTGCCTTTTCCGCGCCGAAGGAGCGCTCGACGTTTTCGAATTCACTAAGCATGAGCCGCCCTCGCCTTCGGGAGCGCGCCCGATCGCCTGACAACGAAGTTCGCACACCGAAGCCATTCGCTGTCGTGTGGTGGCGTGTCGGGGCACGGTTCGAGTTCGAACCCGGCCGCGACCTGCGCCGGAACCTCGCCCGTCAACGCATACCGGCGGGCGCAATCGAAGGCGAGAAAGTCGTCCACGGTATCGATTTCCATGAAGCGGGCTTCCCTGGTCGCGAAGGGCGGTACCTGGCCCTCGAGAAATCGTCTGACATCCTCGGGGCGGGGCGCGATGCGAGCGATGTACTCGAGGCGGAGCTTCTTCCGCAGTTCGTACAGCGGGTCCGAGGGCGGCTCGGCGAGCTCCCTTGCTTCGACGGGACGGCGCGGCTGCCTGGTCGGCGCCTGATGGTGCTCCGACCAGGGGGACCGCAGCGGCTCGATGCTCCATTCGATTGTCGCCCTGTGGTGTCTGCCGTCCCGCAGAAGGGCATCCAGGCGCCGCACCAGGTCGCCGGCCCGGCCGACTAGTCCCTGCCCGCCCCGCTCGGCGTACTTAATGGTGTTGCGGACCCGGGCTTCGAGCTGCCTGCGGAAGGCCTCGATCCTATCGAACATCTCTCCGATCTGATCGAAGATGCTTTCGATGGCCAGCAAGTCGTCGGCCGCGGCCATTCGACCGTCTTCGATGTCGGCTGCCATGCTGGAAGCTGTGTACTCCTCGGCAAGGACCTGCATGGTCTCCGGAGTGTAGGAGATCCTCCGCGCGAGATCGACGATGGCGTCGCGGAAGCGGTACGGATGGTTGACGGTGAGAATGGACTCGAAATCCTTCAGCAGGAGCTGTTCGACGAACTCCTCGAAAAAGGCTTCCAGCCGGGTAGCGACTGTTTTCGACTCCATGACGGTCCGTCGGACGCGCTTCAGGTCGGCCAGAATGGCCCGCAGGCTCTTAGTGAACTGGTCGGCCTGATTGCGCGCCTCGCGGACGGCGAGCGCGGCTTCGCGCTGCTTGCGGTCGGTGATCTCGGGCCTCAGTTTTTCGACGGCCTCCAGGTTGAGGCGGATTTGCACGATCAAGCCGCCGAATCGCTGCGAGAGATCCTTGTTGAGGCTCGCGAGCCGCTGGATCACGAGCAGCGGTCCCATAGCCATGTCCACGGTGACGCGAAGCCCGTATTCCTCCTCTTCAAGCCATCCCCAGGCGAGCAGCCGGGCGTACAGTTGTCGGGCAAGACCGAGCGCCTTGTCTCCCTTCTCGGAAGCGAGCGCGACGTCGGCCTTCCGGATCCGGCGGCGTCCCGCGGAGATCATTTCCGGCAGGCTGCCGAAATCATCGCCCTCGTTCCAGAGGACGGGGTTGGCGCGCATGACGTCGTAGATGGCGTGGACCACCTGCTGCGGCGTCGGGAACGACGGCGCGCCTGAAAAGAAGCGTTCGTGTAGATCGAGCAGACACGCTGCGTACAGGTGCTTGTGATCGCGCGAAAATGCCAAAAAGGCGTCGTCATGCAAATGGCGGAACAAGGTCAATGACGCGGCTCCTAGGCCCGACTTCATGCTGAGATGGCGACGCTAAACGCATGATGTGCCGAAGGTGGGTCTTAAAAATACAACCGGAAGATCTGTTCTTAGTATGTTCTGGTATTGCTTTCCAGCTCAATCGTTCCGTATTTGACGCTAAGAAGCTCACCAACCACGCTGCGGCGCTCAGCCTGTACGTGTGTCCCACTACAACCTCTGCCGCGTCCATGAGGCGTTGCGGACCGCGCTGGGCATCGCGGACCGCGTCTGGACGATTGGGGATTTGATTGATGCAGTGCTGCCTTTGGAGCCGAATCGGCCGGTTCGAGTGACCCTGAACTTCCGCGTAATCGAGGGCGGCAAACCCGATTAGACGTGTGGCTCGTCTTACACACCCAACCCGCTAAATGGCCGAATCGGCCCGTTCAGCCCCCCTGCGTTTGAGCTAAGTCTTTGTTCAAGATCACATAATTTCGTTAACTAAATTTTCGTTGTTCCATACGAACTTATTGCGCGCGTACTGCGTTCGTGATTACATTGAACTCACATCGGAGAATGTGCGACCATAGCAATAACCATCGCTATGGATCGCACCACCTGGACAGGTGGACATATGGCAAAGACAGCAACAATCAACGCTCGGATTGAACCCGCGATTAAGGCGAAGGCGGAGAAAGTATTCGCCGCCATTGGGCTAACTGCTACTGACGCCATTGGTATGTTCTATCGTCAGGTCGTCTTTCGGAAAGGACTTCCCTTTGATGTCTGCGTTCCTAACGCGGTAACACTAGCGGCCCTACAGGAAGCAGAGTCGGGCGGCGGCGAAGTTGTTCAGGGGACAACTGAGGACCTGTTTGAGGATATCCTCAGCGAAAAGTGATACTAGGAGGGGATGAAGCCCCTCCGACTCACAACCCAATACAAGAAAGATCTTAAGCGGATTAAGAGCCGGGGTTACCGGATCGACAAGCTTGTCGCCATTGTGAACAAGCTCCGGTCCGGAACTCCTCTCTTGCCGATTGACGATGACCACCCGTTAAAGGGGCCTTGGGAGAGCTATCGCGGCTGCCACGTGCAAGGCGATTGGTGTCTCATCTATAAAAACAGCAAAGCGAGACTGCGAATGCGTCGTCCAGGACTGCGGCGTGCCGCGAAGCGATGTTCCCGTTCAGTCCTTCGACGGCACGAACTCAGCCGGGACGCGTCCTGCGGGCAGCGAGGCCAAGACCGAGCCTGAGCCGGAGGAATATGAGAAATTGGAGGGTCTCGCGTCGGTCCGCTTTCTTGGCGACGATTCCGAGAGGATCGGCGAGACCCTGAAGGGGGCGCGAAGGCCGTCCTGACGAAGTGAGCCGAGCATCGTCATGTCAGATTGTTCCAAGCCGCTCTTCCAGGCGTAGTCTCGCTGTCCTTGCAGGCGTGTGGGTCGGCGATATGAGCAGGGTCGACACGAGCGCCGCCCGGTAAGACTGCGACGTCAGCGAACTTCAAGGTTCCAGACCTAGCAGGTTTGCAGACTCAAGACTTTCGGCATTTTCGGGCGAGCACTCGGATTTACAGCTTGTTAACAACACCGACGTTTTGAGTGATATGAATCACACATGGACGTAGGCGCGTGCTTCTTCCCGAGCGAGTGCTTATTGCCTGTTAACAACGCAAGGTCTAAAGTGACGAAAGCTTTCCGAGGATTTAGCTATGAAGACGATCTATTTGACGATCACGGCTTTATTCCTGGCCGCGGCGGCGGTTTCTGCGGCAAGCGTCCCAGCTAACGCCGGAAACTCGACTTGCGGTGGCGGCTCCGGCTGCTGACTAGCGCGTCGGACAGGACGTTTTCTCCAAGCCTGTCTCCTCTTCGAAGCGATCTATCAGCTGCGCGACTTCGTCCCGCTTTTTGCTGCCAAGTTGCGTGCAAACGTAGAGCCTCAACGTCGCGAAAGACCATTGCGCGACTGTAACGGGCTCCCGACCGTTTGGGCCTGTAACCCATACGATAAGCTCCGGTTTCTTGGGCGATTTGCCGAGCGAACGCTGCAACGCCTCGAGGGCGTTCTCGACGGGGCTTGACCTGGTAACTTGTTGGCCTGACAGCTGGAGGAGAGCGGCTACCGGTATGTAGCGATATGTTGTTGCTTTGCTGTCCGGTCTCGGCTCCTCCTGTCCTCTCGAGTATTCAGTTGAGAAAAAGCTGGCAGCTTTCGCAGCGGCCTGAACGTACTGGCCGTCCAAAAACAGGGCCTCCGCGAGTTCAAGGACGACGAGATCGAGCTCCGGATTTTCGATATTCTTGTCCTTCTTCGTCTCGAGCGCCTTGGTAAAGAGCAGAACGGCTTCTTTTGTGCTGCCAAAGCTATTGTTCTTGGACTTCGCTAATGCGACGCGACCGCGGACAAGATAGACCTCAGGATCTGGCGCTCTCTCGATGAGCGCATCGAGTGCTTTTTCAGAGGTGGGAAGATCGCCCCTCGTCAACGCGGTGGCTGCAGCTTCTTTGAGTAGCTTGACGATGCGATCACGATCACCATCACCATCATGGCTCTCCGCCAATTGCGTCGAAAGACGCTCGACGGCATCTGTCAGCTTGTTCTCACCAATATCGAGCCGAGCGAGCAGCAACTGAAGGTCCGTTGATCGTTCGCCTCGCTTGAGTGCTGAGACCGCCTTCTCCCGGGCCTCTGCGCGACGGCCCTGGGAATACAGGAGTTGGGCGTATGTTTCTGCTGCTCCGGAGGTAGTGCCGGCGCGCTCAAACTCCTTGGCAGCCTCCTCATACTTTTCTTGTTTGAAGAGAATCTCCCCAAGGTCCCGATGCGCGAGGCCGTGCGCGGGATTGCCCGCGATAGCCATTCTAAAGGCTCTTTCGGCCTGCCGGGGGGCGGTCAGGCTCTGAAATGCTGTGCCTAGCTCATAATTAAGATTGGGATTGCCGGTCGCGGCGCGCTGCAGAAATCGCAAGGCAAGATGGGGGACATTCCCTCCCAAGAATCTCAGGCCCTGCTCGGACTGCACCTCTATCCCGGCGTCCCTGGAGCTAGATGCGATCTCGACGATATCTGCAGGATACTGGTTGATAATGGCGCTGACACCGCGCGTGAGCAAATCATAATATTCGCCCTGATCGTCACGGAATGTGCTTGATGTGCCGCGATAAGCTACCAGCGGAATGCGTAGCGCCAGTCTTGATAACTGCGGTTCAATCGAGATCCCGGCCTCGTCCGCTGCGATACGTCCATCGATGCGCCATTGGTTTTGGAACTGCTCCTGCGCCTCATCCGAGCAGAAGTCAGACGCAAGGTCCTGCCAATGCACTCCCGGAACGGTTACAAGGCGAGACTGGAATCTATAGAAAATATCCTGCTGGAGCCGAGGCCCCAGTTGACCCGTGCTCTTTACACAGCCGAGCGACAAGCCGGCCGAGGTGCCGTCGCTCAGCGAGTTCGTGAACTGAGCGCGGACGAGCTCGGAAATCTCATTCAGCGAACCAAACCGTAAACCGTTCTCGTACAGGATCGCCACCGGACCAAGTCGCAGAGGACTCGATGTCGATGTGCGGGCGAAGCCCGTCCACACCGTTGCTTCTCCGAGGCGATCTATCTTGCTCGCAAGAAATAACGTGCTTGGCGCAGCTTGCGGAGGGGCGCGGCCGATCGTTGCGACCGTATCGGGGTTTGCCGATAGTATAAACCTCAACACCTCGGCGACCGTCTGAGGCGTGACGCCTTTGTCGGAGAGACGTGAATCAAGGATGAGGGGATCCTCGATGACAACAAGTTTGGAAATGGAGGCGCCGGCTGGATTCTTCGATTGTGCGGAGGCGTCGGAAGCTTCCAGCACGAAAAGAATTGGCAGGGCGACGGCTACAGCAAGGCTTCGAAACAAGATCATGTTTTCCTCTGTATCTCGCGCAGCTACTTTGCCCCTCGCTTCGCGCCGCTTCGAAGTTTACTCCACTCACCATTTATTGCGGTCGCCAACGCTTTCGCGATCTGTCCAAACCCGTCCCTGGCTTCTGGATTCGCCCCAGCCCTGTCGACGGCTTCCCTGAGAAAATCATCCTGTTCATCCCACGGATGACCAGCCTGCCAATTGACGGAATTTGCACCGATCGAAACACCGATAACATACTCGGCGAGATGATCGGGCCAAGCGAAGCGATCGACTTTCCGCGACTGAGCCTCTCTGCAGATCTTCTCGTTAGCGGACATGAAGTTGACCCGACCTTCGTCCGGCTTCTCTTCGAACGTGATTTGCAGCTGGGCTGCAAGGCTATCGGGAGCTCCGTAAAACCAATCGTACTTGGTGAAGTCGAGGCCTGGAAATTTTATGCAATCGGCGAGCACCTGATTATTCTTGGCAAGGCTTGGTTCCTTGCGGATGATGGTGTGCATTAGCTCTACGGCAAGCGAATCCTGCAGGGCCGGAAAAGACTCGTTGGGGCTGAGGTCTCGCGGCGGATAGGTTTTGTATCGGGCTTTGGGATCTACAAAATATTGGACGTCAACGCGCTGACCGTGTTGAGTGATCATAAGCAGCGCCGGCTTCAACGTGAAGTAATTTCCGTCCAGTTCCACGCGGATGATCAACAGATATAGCCGGCTGAAGTTCAGCTTTCGAAGCCACGCCAAATATTCTGGATCTTTCAGGAGCTCCTTTACCTTCTGCTCCTTTTGCTGGGCAGGTAACGACTGATCCTTGAAGAGCGCTTCTCCTACGTCGCCCCATTTTTCCCTTGCCTTGCTGTCGTCGAACACCTGCGGTGCTGGATTCAGCTTGCCTCTAACGTCTTTGTTGATGGCCTGCGTGAGTGGGACGATTATATCGGAGAGTCTATTATTCGCCTCTGGCGCTAAGGTCTGACGAGAAAAAAAGACATCGATCCTGACCGGGGCGGGTGGAACTTCTGTGAATTTGACTTCCTTGCCATTGAGCCATTCTTTGATGGTGGCGGCTGGGCGTATGTAGCCCGTTTGTTGATTCGCAATGCCTTGCACGACGATTCCTATGAGGTTTCCGGAACGGTCGAATAAAGGGGAGCCGCTAACGCCCGCGTTGATTGCCGCCTTCACCTCCAGAACATCCTCCTTACCCGCAGAGATGCGGGCATCGAGGCAAACGAGCGTCTTCTCAAGTCCAATAGAGTCCGTCAGCACCCTCAGAACATCGGTGGTCGGGCTGAAGCTCGTGACAAGCTCGGGGATGTTTTCCGGTGCCACACCGCCGAGTGGCCCTTTGACCTGCAACAGCGCGAGATCGACTCTCTTGTCCGCATTCTTGTCGATCAAAGTCAACGGAACGGATTCACTCTGGTCCCATGGTCCAAGACGCCCACGTACAGCGTCGGCGGGCAGCCCCTCGATGACATGCGCAGCGGTAAGCACATGGCCTTGGGGGTTGATTACGACACCAAATCCCTTTACGGCGCCCTGCGCGTTCTCGATCCGAACGACCACGGGACCGCGGATCGCCTTCAAGGTTGTATCATCCAGGATATCGGCTTTCGCCACGGCGCAGTAGAGGAAGGCCCGCGCCATCGCAATGACGAAGAGCGAAAAACGGAAAATTGCGCCTGCGCGGCGGCCTCGGGCGATGCTCCATCGACACCGGTAATGCCGCGGGCTCTCACTTCGTAATCGACCGAAAAAGGTCATTTCGCCTAAGCCTAATTTACTCGTCCAATATCAGTCCAGAAATCGCCAATGCGATCGTCGGTTGGCCGTCTAGTCCGGAGCCGACAAGCTCGACTGTCCAATCGCCCGAAACCGGGCCTTCCACATCGACGCGCTGCACGTTGTCCCGTTCGTTCCATCCGGTTCGTTTCGCGCCGGCAGTCGGATTGTTCGGGTCCAACGACCAAGGGTAATGTGGAGCGCCCCGATTATCAGCTAGAAATAGTTTGATGTCCATCACTCGCGCGGGCTGGCGGTCGTTGAGGCCGGCTGCATTCGGTTTGCCGGCCGGATCGATCCAGGCCACTGTCACCCGGATCCTCTCACCGGATGCCTTCCCCTTGAGCCGCAGGGGTTGCTGGTTGACGAGTGAGACCGTTAACAATTTTCCCGAATCGCCTGCCACGAGCTTGCCGGCTGCCTCGGCGTCGATGGCTCCCCAGCCGATCTGGTAGGTCGGTCCCTCAAAAGGCGAAACGGCGGTATGTATCAATGCGGTCTTCAGTTCGTCTGATCGCAGCGGCTTGTTACGCCGCTTTTTGCTCAGCTCGACGAGCAGTGCACCGATGCCTGAAGCCGCCGGCGTGGCCTGAGAGGTTCCGCTCATTTGTTGGTAGGCGTGATTGTCGAATCCTGTGACCAGCCATTGCACTGTAGGGGAGTTAAGCTGGGCGCCGTTCGCGATCAGATCAGGCTTGATCCGGCCGTCGTCGGCAGGCCCCCAACTGCTGAACTTTGTCACGCGAACGCTCTCTGCCGTCAACGTATTGACGCCGAGCAACACGTCCTCCATGGCGCCCACCGTGATGACGTTCTTGGCCAGACCGAAGCCTTCCAACGTGTCGTATCCGTCATGCTGGGCGTTGGACGGCCGCTTTGCGTTGGAATAGTCGTGCAGCTGCGGCACCCAATGTCGCCCATCCCATCCGGCAGATGCATGGGGGTCGAGAGTTTCGCTGCGTTGATTTCCCGCCGCGACAAAGATGGTCGTATTGGGATGGCGAAGTGCAATATCGTCGATGGCAGCGGAGTCGGTCGAGTATTTCCCGAAGAGATAATCTTCGGTCTCGCTGACGGCAGGGGCACCACACCATAACCAATTGCCGGCGGGAGACCAGCCACGGCGAGACGTATAGGAATGATTGGTAATCTGAGGTGGCGCTATTCCGCCGAGCACGCTTTCAATCTCGTTCAAGTCATTGTTGTAATCGTAAGATAGAACGTGGACCTTGGGAGCCATGCCGCCGGCCTGCTGGTCCTCTGCTACGCCTGCGGCAGCGATCGTGCCGGCGACGTGGGTCGCGTGGGCATTCGGTTCTCCTGCGTCGCGCACCTCCACTCGTCCAGTGAATTCGGCATGCGATGAAAGCACTGGACCTTCGTCCCAGAGTCCAACCGTCACGCCCTCGCCAGACAGGTCGTAGAGCTTGCGAAGCGCTAATACATTGTGGGTAAGGTTCGCATTGTAGTTGAAGGGAACTACAGACGACGTGACAATTGGCTCGTTGATCCTCTCTGTAGATTCCTCGACAAACCGGACCTTCTGGTGGTCGATTAATGCTGTGAGCAGCGGCAATTGTTGCTTCGTCTCGATCGACAAGACGCTGATGGCGTGACGTGTCACCTTCGAAACCAGTGGTGCCAAGTCGTGGGTCACGGCCTCGATGTCGGATGAGGACTGGAGGGTGACAAGATAGGTGCGTTCGCGAGAAGCGGCGGAAGCTGGTGCTGGATCGGGTTCCGGCGATTTCGAGGATGTGCTACTTGTCAGCTGGCGGAGTTCGGCTCGAACCGCTGCAGAGAGCTTTTTGTCGGCGCTCTCCTCTGCCCGACAGTCGGTCGTCAAGGCTCCCAAAAGAAGGAGGAAGATGAAGAGGGCTTTCATCACTTGCCGGTCCTGAAATAGCAATGCGTTTCTCAACTGAAGCGCCCGGCCGCAATCACTCCTCCGCTGTTTCCAGAATCTGACAGTTAGCGATGGCCGCGCTTGAATTGATGCTTCATATAATGCGAGTATCCGGCTATAGTGCAACCATAAACGTTCGCCCTATACTCTGGCCGATTTGCCCTAATCGTCAGCTTCGTGCGGCGTCTTCCGTGGCGAAAGTGCAATGAAGGTTTCACGTAGAGGGCTAGTTTACGCGAGTTTCTGCCGGTGGATGCTTGTCGCAGCGAGCGTTGCGACCAGTCAGTTTTTTACGCCTGTCGCAACGATGTCGATCGCGAACGAATCTATCAAGGTCTACGGCGTAAACGTGTATTTGGGCCCGGATCCTAAATGCGAGGTCAGCAATTTCAATCGTGAAATCCGTACCAGGGTTGCGCCCTTTGAGCAGAGTGCCTCGCTCGGTGAAATCATAGGCGAGCTGGCGCTGCTAGCTCGGGCGCAAGGGGCGAACATGCTGCACTCTATCCGTGTCTTGTCCGCAGTACCCTATCAGGGAGCCGATGTCGCCGGCGTAGCAGTGCGGTGTGAAGATGCCGATTCAGCCCAAGCGACCACGTTGCCCACCCGAGACAAAGAACTTGCCGTAGTCGTCAAGGCAGCAACCGGGGCCGTCGTATACGCGCTACCAGATGCAGCCGACCTTGGCCCGGAACGTTCGATCGATCATTCGAGATTGGTTATGATCCGCGAGCTCGATGCCGCCGCGACCGAACAATTGCGTAACCTCATTGCTTCCGCGGATCCCACAACCGGCCCGGTCAAATCATGCCCTTTCGCTCCGAGCATTGCTTTCAAGTTTACCGCCCTCGGCACTGAAGCTTGGTGGCTGGTTTCGTACAACTGTGAAACCGCCATCTTAGCGCGCCGCAACGACAACTGGCGTGGAATTCAGCCACTCAATCTCAAGGCAGACGTACTTGCAGCATTTCAGAACTTGGCAAAGTAGGGGGAATCGATGACGCGAATGGTCGTTTTGATTACGGTGTGCTGGTGCTTGTTGGCGGCGAACGCTTCAGCCCAGACGATCCATGCCGTCCTCGTTGGGGACACGACCGACCCCACAATCGGGGTCGGGATCACCGAAAATCTTAGGAAGATGCGGAATTTTCTCCAACAGGCGCAAACCGAGGGAGAACTGAACATTGTCGTGACGGAGGTCAAGGATGCTGCCTTCAACTGCCCGTCGATCGTGAAGGCCGTGAAGGCCTTACCGGTGCAGGCCGACGACACGGTGGTCTTCTATTACTCAGGTCATGGATTTCGTCGCGTTAACACGCAGACGCAGTTTCCCGAGTTTGATTGCCGGCGAACCCAGGATCCGGATCGTGCCGAACTGGCGGGCGTGGCCAACCTCGTGTTGAAGCCGCCTGCCGGTTCGACGACGCCACCGCGTCTCGTTATCGCGATTGCCGACACTTGCAATCGGCAGATCGAGTTACCTGAGCAGGCGGTGGGGCCCGCAGCTGCCGGCGTAAGACCGAGCCGCAAGGCCGCGTTTCGCCGCCTCTTCCTGCAATACAGCGGCACGTTGATGATGTCGGGATCGACGCCTGGCGAGTTCTCCTGGTACATGAATTCGGGGCTGCAAATCGGCGGATTTTTCACCAATCAGCTGCTGCGCGCGATCGACAGCAAGATGGTGATTCAAGTCGCAGATGTTCGCTGGGAAGATATCGCAACGGACGCCAGCAAGAAGATATTCATTCCCCGCCTGGAGGAAGAGACGACACAGACGCCCCAATTTGCGATGCTGAATTTAAGCGCCCAATCGGCGCCGCGCTGAATCGTATCGAGCGGGTTGGGCGGACGGTGGCTAAGCGCCCACTGCTATCTAGCGCCGACTCCGAAAACCGAGAGAAACTTGGGGCCGCTAATCGGCACCCAACTCATGTCGAGGTCCCTTTGTTCTGACCGCCCGGCGCAGGTGAACACATTCGAGAGCAGGCGGCCGCTTTCGGTGAATTGCCAGAGGTGTGGCATGGTGTAGTCGTTCTGCGGATACGAGGCACCTCGTGGCAAAGGCGCCATTTTCCATTCCCGGCTGCCGCCTTCTGCGGTCCAGTTTGGGTTGTATTTAGGTCCTGACGAAGTATAGCGCGAAGTCCAAACCGCCCTGGACGTGAGCAGGGCATCGCCATGCCGATCCATGACGGGATTCCACCATGCCTTGGGATTTGTGTAGATGACGACCTTCCGTCCGGTGGCGGTCTCGACCCGATCGATCCATTCCTTGGCCATCGCGGCAATGTCCTGCGGCTGCATTGTGTACCACATATCGCAATAGTGCCTTCCCTGGTCGCTCTGCGTACGCCTGTTCTCGGGGCATTTGTTGAAGTCCTCGGTGCCCGGCAATATCTGTTTGTTCGACCACTCGATATCCAGTGCCGGAGGCAATTGATCCGGCTTTTTGCCGTCGACAGCGCCTACAGCGCGTAGGAAGACGTCGGCTTGCAGTCTTGGATCAACGCCGGGACGGAGAAAGTGAAAGGCGCCGCGGAACAGCTTCCCGGACGCATGCCTTGACTCCAGATCAGACCATACGCGGGCGAAGGAAAGGTCGAGGCTGCTGCCATCGGTTGCCTTACTGTAGACGTGCAGCAGCTTATTGTCTGAGATTTCCTGCCAATTGATTGTGCAGGAGCATGCGGGATCGGTATATCGTTGTTGCGTCCTGCAATTCGCCGGAGTGTTGTCGATGTCGAAGCTCCAGTGCGACAGATCGATGCCGAACGTGCCGCCAAACCTATCTTGTTCTTGGCTGGTGAGCAAATAAGGCGCCGCTGCAGCTTGAGGTTCGGCCGGTACGCCCAGCCAGAACCGGCGAAGCGAAGCAGGATTGACCTCGTCCGAGTTGTCATCCTGTCCGAGAGCTACGGTAGAGCTAAAAACTGCGATCATCAGCAAGGCGGATGCCGCGATAATGCTCTTTGCCATGGTCGTTATCCGGATCTGTTAATAGCAGCAGGCGCGGGAGAAATGCGATGGCCTGTCCAAATAAGGGCGCGGCAATGAAAGAAAACCGGTGGATCTTTCAACGTTGGGACGATCGCATGCTAGCTAGGCAGCAGTCGCTCAATCGAGTTCGCGGGCGGGGTCCTTATTCAGCATACCGTTCGAATCCGTTGGCGGAATGCCCTTGAGCCGGCGATAAGCGGCAACCAGTGAACTATAGGGAGGGACAAAAACGACCGCGGCGCCAGAGGCAGATGTAACGCGTGCCTGGATATCGAAATGCAAATGCCATGTCGTCTGATGGGCGCCGTTCATAAGATTCGATATTTTACCCAGCGGATCTCCCTTGTTGACCCGATCCCTTGTCGATACCATGAATGATGGCGGATCGAGATGAAGATATCTGTACACACGGCCTGAGTCGCCACGAAGCTTGATCATCGAAACATCAGCGTCGGTGTCGATTATTGTCCCGTTTTCAACGGCAACAGCCGTTGATTCGGCGTTTTTGCACGTGGACGGACGTATATCGACGCCTTGATGTCCCTTTCCGGTCGGGCAAAGCGGCATGTTCCATGTACGCTTTTCGCAGAACACATCCGACCATGGCATAGTGTAGTTGACGGCAGCGCATTGTCCGCCGGGACCGCCGTTCATCCCTCCCGGGCTGTATACCTGTGAGTTGATGACGGATTTTTCGCCATCGCCAAGCTTCACCGGAAACAGGATATCAGGTGCGTAAATCAAACGACCAGTGTGTCCTTGTCCCGCAGCAGGCGTAGTGAGTGTACCAGGTGCATGATATTTGAAGTCGTCGCCGAGCGCGGGCGTTGCGAGCAGCAGGAATAATATAAAGAATCGATTAGCCTTCATGGGCGAAACCTATTGAGGCGCGGACAAAAGACCAACACTGGAAATCAAGGCTCGAAGTTGTTGCTCGGAGCGGCATTGCTCGTATACCGCAGCCGTCTTGCAATAGACATCGATGACGTAAGGGATGTTCGGAAAGCGATACAGTACGACTTGAGCCGACACCGGCTCGGAGAGATCGTCCGCGCTCGCCACCGTATATTGTTCGGCTGGTGCGCTCGGTAATTGGGCCGCTGCGGGAAGATTTTGATACGACAGATCGCCATTGATGGTGATCTTCACGTTGCCGCGTTCGTAAATCAGATTGTACCAGCCCGCGTCCCGAGCAGGGTCGGTCACGAGTAGCGGTGGCGCGGCCGGAGCGGGAGCGCCCGGTGCAGCTAGCAGGCCAAGAACGGGGATTTCCAGCGTGGCCGCACCCGTAGGTGCTGCGGCGGCAGGCTGCTGCCTGAATTGCACCAAAGCGGGATCATCGCGATTTACTGTTAGGCGCGATTGTGCCCAAGCAGAATCGTCGATTCCAACCAGAAACGGCGCACCAACAGAGAGAACAAGAGCGAATTTGCAGGTTGGTTTCATTTTGCTCCATCACAAGCAACGCAAGCCCTATGTGCTACCAGATGTTTGCGCGTTTTGCAGATTTTGGGCCTCGGTTTTATTAAATACGGAATACCCACGTAGCACTGGGGCGTCAGGGCCACGTCCCGAGATTTGGACGTCTATCAAATTCAAGGTGGCAATGGTTGTGTGCATGCCACGATACCACCGTATACCAAAGAAGCAAGTCGACTCGATCGCGGAGCCTGCAACAATTTGATTTACTGAAGCGGCGGCCTGAACATATGATGATGTCCGCCTTCTTTCTTGGCTAAGAGTCCATTTTCTGCGAACAGCGGGAAAACTCGGTTTTCGGCAACGAGCGTAGCAGATCCTCGGGCCAGTGTTACTTGATTTACAAAGATTGCAGCTGCGCGGCTTGCGAAGCTTCCTCGATGCGCTGATCGAAACTGGAGAGGTCTTACTGCAGAAGGCAGTCCCGGCCGCTGCAAAGGACCAACATAGTAATTGACGAACCGGCGGCGCGTCTGGCGCGCCGCAGAAGAGAGAATCAATCGACCGTCCCCCCTAAAAGGGGCCGACGTCGCTTAACAACTCGCAATGAAGGGGGTAAATATGCAAGCGGTACTAACGAAATTTGGTGTACTTGGAATCACGGCTTTGTTGCTTTGCTATCCTTTGGAGGTGCAAGGCGCCGATAAACCCAGTAGTTATGCGGCGTTTGTTACGGCGTTGAACGCGCTCGCGGTGTCAAGCGAGGAGGCGATTCAGAACGAACGCAACGCAGCGCGTCTGGAATTTGTCAGGCAGCAACTGACAAAAAAGCTGCTGGCGGCATTTCCTTCCGATCCCGGCAAGGCGCGAACTACAGATCCGAATGAAACATTATCACTTGACGGATTGAATGAGGCTGCCCTTCTGTGCAGCTTCCGCGCCGAAAAGATAGAGGTGGTAAAGGGCATGTCCGGTCGTGACAGTGGCGCGTCGGTTACGATCGACCACCTCAGCACAGTCGCGCAGCAGAATTATCTGACTGCAGTTGCCGGGCAGCTGCAGGCTCTCGCCGCGCCCAGCAAGGCGGACGATATCTTTTCCGCGTTCAAAATGCTATTCGCGAACTACCAGGTTTCGGTGTCCGCCCAGCCGAAGATTACGGATGCCGATCGGATGAAGATAAAGAAGAGCTGCGAAGCCGATTTCAGGGAGTTCGATATTGCCTACTTTGGTGAGAAGATTCCTGAACCGCCTCCAACGGGCCCGCAAGCCGCCGCCGTAGCGATAGGGCCGGAGCAACTGAGCCTTTTCGGACCGATTGGCTCGTTTGCCGGAGCCATCGTAGGCTTTGTCGAGCCAATTCTTGTCAGCTTTGCGAATCTTGCTGACGAGTTTGAAAAGAAGCAAGCCATTCAGACTTTCCTCAAGAATTCATCAAACCAAGACAAGCTCCGCGAAGCCGGAGTTGGTTTGGGACGAACAGGCTCGGATTTTCTCTTTGCCAAGCGGCTCTCGTTGACCGGGACTTTCGCTGAACAGATCGCCGCCGTGAAAGGCGACTCACTCGATTTGAAGTCGAAGCCGATACAAGAAGCCTGCCCGCAACCCTATTCGGCAATGTACGCTCGCGGTGCCGATGGATTGCCAAGCGCCCAGTTCAGGCGATGCTACCGTGCCGTATGGGGCCATTTCGAAGGCGGCATTCTCGCCGCATTGAAGACGGCGACTATGTACGATCAGCTTGCTGACGCTGGCGACACTTCAACGCAACTGAATGGCTACAAGGCCATGACTGGCGATTTTTCGAAGATCGTCGATGATAGCGGTCAGGTCGATCTTTGGGGAACCGTCTCGAAAATGCTGACCTTTGCTGGCGCAGTCAAAACTGCATCCTCCGAGGATAGTCTGAAGAAGCTAAAGGATTCGCTGGATGCGGTGACCAAAGGGAAGTAGTTGCTTGCGTCAAGCAGGCGGCGACGCTGCCATTGGCTTGTCGCTGCGAAAAGTGCGCGATTGCTTTGCGATGTGCAAGGGCATCCGCAATTACGTACGGCCACAATCGGATAGCCATCCTAGTCACGGGAAATCAGTCGCAGTGATGGTAACGGTTGGCTGGCGGTAGTGCCAGCCAATGGCGGGTAATGGGAGAAGAACAATGTATCGACGCAGCGCTATTGGCGCTCCGCTGGGCGCGGTTGGTTCTTTGTTCGCCGTCCGACGCGCGGAAAGCTGGACTATCGTCATCGAGGATGAGATTGCCAATGAGAGCAAAGCGGCAAAATCCAAAGGCGGCCGCTGCCGTTTCTGCTGTTCAATTTGGCGCCCCTGTAATTGAGGTTGCGGAGCCCGACCCAGCGAAGCCGGTCGTGGGCGTCGTCGCGGCTTGGGTTTACAAGTGCACGCGGCAAGTGCCGCTATCCTCGCCCGAATGCTCTGCCGATATCGAAATATTCGGGCTTTTCCTCTTCATGCCAATCGACGTTGTCGAGGCCGGCTAGCGTGAGATTAAGGCGTTTGGAAGCATCTTTGGTCGACGCCTGAGTACAAGCCGACGGGGGGTGGAGCAGTCGTTTGCCTTACCTCCAACCCGGTGAGGATCGTGAATAGCCAGCTAGTTTGCTCGCGTGGGCGAAATGATCCAGATTCGCAAAGAGGACTTCAGACGCGAAGGCAAGCTCTGGGTGCTGCATGTGACGCCCGAGGCGGGTCCGGTGAAGACGGATGAGGCGCGGGATGTCGGGCTCCATGATTGAGCAAGGCTTCTGATGGGTATGATCAGCACCACGGCCGTTGCCGCCCATCAGATTGCCTTCCAGGTCGCAACTGCTCTTTTCATGATTCCCTTCTGCATCGGGATGACGGTGAGCGTACGCGTCGGACACGCACTCGGCCGCAACGATCTATCCGGCATCAGGCGAGCAGGTGCTGCCGCCGTGCTGCTCGAAATCCTGATCGCGGCGATTGCTACGATTGCGGTGGTCGGCACGATTTGAAATCGCCGAGCTGTTCGTCGGCCAATTGACCAGCAACGCTGACGCCACGATCAAGCTGACTGCAACTCTCATCCTTGTTGGCGCGAGCTTCTTCATGACTGATGCCGTCCAAACATCGCGGCTGGCGGCCTTCGCGGCTTAAAGGACACATGCGTGCAGCTCCTCTTTGCTGGCATCGCTTACTGGCTGATTGGGCTTTCGCTCAGTTACGTGCTCGGCCTGAAAACTTGCCTCGGCGCCGTCGGTTTCTGGATTGGCCTATCGTTGGAGCGAGATTCGGCCGTCGCCTCGCCGATCCTGATAGTTCTGATCGATCGTGATCGGAGTTTGCATGTTGGCGGCTCATTGAACGTTGGGCGGAAGAAGCCCTTTCGGATACCCCGATGATCCTGATTGTAAGACCGCGCCGGGCCGGCGCGATCCGGTCCGCGAGGCCGCCGACTCCGACCGTCGAAAGGCCAAACGCCCGGCACGCCGTCACAAGGCATTGTCCGACAGGTGCGAGAACACGCTTGCAGGGAGCAGTTTCCGGAGGCGGGGTCAGATCAGCCAACCCGGAGATCCTCAGCTGACATCTTACCCGTACGCCCAGCCTTGAGCTGATAACTTACCCGGGCCCCCTCTTCGAGGGTGGTATAGCCGGCTTTTTCGACGGCACTGATGTGCACGAAGACGTCGGCACTTCCGTCCTCAGGCCTGATGAACCCATAACCTTTGGTCGAGTTGAACCACTTCACAATACCCATTGCCACGGCGGCATCTCCATAGTGAACCGTTGTGATCTAGCGAAGAGTCTCCCGGCCATCAAGAGGGTCGGCAAGAGACGAGTCGCTGCGCTGGTCACGTGCTCGTTTTTATCGCGTGGTCTAACTGCGGGCGCATTGTGCAAGCGACAAAATCGTCCTGACGTCGAGGACACTTCGCCTCAAGTCTTCAGCCCAAATGGCGTTTTGACCTTCGCTTCACTCGTCGCGCGCGACCGGCTTACAGAAGACTTGCGGAGCCTCGAACATGCCACGCTCATCCAGAGCCGGCGGATGGTTTCGACGTTGAACAACAGGGCGGTCGTGAACTCCTTTGCGCAGCGTCGAGCAGGATTATCAATGCTCGCATGCCTGCATTGAAGCTCCCTGACATGCTACGAAGGCGCCCGCAGGGCTCCGCTTTGACTGTTCGTCTTCGAATGTTAACCGCACGTCGCGCCCTGTCGATCGAATGGGTCTGACGAGACAATCCTGAGGGAAGCGCATTCGGCAAGTTATCCGCTCGTCATGTTGTATTTGGGAAGCCGGAAAACCCGCTCGGCAACGGTAGCCTGTTCAAAACGGTAACTTGCGTATCTGACGAACTTCGTCGTGCCGCCGGCGGCTCTTCAGCCTCTCGCCTTGGCTTCGACGAATTCAGCTGAGCACCGTGAAGACGTTGAGACAACCAATGGTCTCCATTTTATCTGCTTCGATCAGCCCGTCCGCCGGCTTTACTCAGAACAAAGCTGCCTCGATGCATAGGTGTATTCAAGGGCCAGTTGACGCGCATGTTCCATGAGATTGGCCGCGGCGCTGTGTCCTCCGTTGATGTTCTCGTAATAAAGGTAAGGCTGGCCCAGCGCGGCGAGCTTCGCGGCAGCTTTGCGGCCGTGCGCTGGATGCACGCGGTCATCCTTGGTGGAGGTAAGAATTAAGGGAACAGGATAGGTCTTGCCCGCCACCAGCTTCTGGTAGGGCGAATAGCGTTCGATCCACGCACGCTGTTCGGCAATGGCGGGGTCACCGTACTCGCCGATCCAGTAGGCGCACGCGCCCAGTTTGGTGTATCGAAGCATGTCAAGCAGCGGCACCTCGATGATCGCCGCGTTGAAGAGCTCGGGACGTTGGGTGATTGCCGCGCCAACGAGGAGGCCACCCTGGCTGCCGCCAATGATTCCAAGCCGGCGTGGATTCGTGATCTTGCGGCGGATCAGGTCCTCGGCAACGGCAATGAAATCATCCCATGTCGTCTGCTTCGTTGCCCCCTGGGCGGCTTGATGCCATTGCGGGCCAAACTCGCCGCCTCCGCGCAGGTTCGCAACGACATAGGCATTGCCCTGTTCGAGCCAGAGCCGTCCCCCCGGCCCCACATCAGAGGGCAGAAGCGACTCCTGGAAACCGCCATAGCCATAGAGAAGCGTCGGGATCGTGCCGTCAAACCTTGTGTTCTTGGGCCGCACCAGAAAATACGGAATTGATGTGCCATCACGCGAAGTGGCTTCGAGCTGCTCCACGAGATTGTTGGAAGCATCGAAGGCAGACGGTGTCTTCTTCAATTCCTCAAGCCTTTTGCTTTCGGCATCAAAATACCAGACTGACGTTGGTCCGAGATAGCTCGAGACGGTAAACATGGCCCGGTCCGCTTCATCGTAGGTAACTGACAGGCTGACACCTGTATGTTCCGGCAGCGGGATGGGCGTCGCGGACCAAGCTCCCTGAGCGTGCTCATAAACGAACGCTTTGCTCTGAACGTTCTCAAGGATCGTCAGGATCAAAAAATTCTTTGTGGCGGTTAACCCGCTCAGGGCCTGGCGGGGCCCGGGTTGAAAGACAAGCGAGGCTTTGGCGCGCAGCGGATCCTGCTTCCATTCGTCGAGGCCATACGAGATCACCGAGCCCGCCGTGAAGCGGTTGTCCTCGGACGGCGCCCAGTCCTCGTCAAGTTTCACAAGCAGACGGCCGCACGCGAGCGTGACGATCTCGGCCTTCTTCGGCAGATTGAGCTTGACGGGCCCATCGGTGCAGAAGACCACATATTCGGACTCGAAAGAGCTGATTGCGCGGACCGCGCCGATCGCATGAATATGACCCTCGCTGTCACGAAGCACGAGGGGCTGCGTCTCACTGTCGGTGGGCTCGCCACGAAAGATCTCGCGAGCCTCACTGAGCGACTGAGCGCGTTTGAGCTCCTTCACCACAAAGGGGTAGCCGGCTTGCGTCAAGGTCCCCTCGCCCCAGCCCCGTGCAACAAGGAGTGTGTCACCATCGACCCAGCTGACGTCCTGCTTGCCCTCGGGGAGATAAAAGCCGTCCGCAACGAAGGTCTTCGCGGTGCGATCGAACTCTCGTATGGACACGGCATCCTTGCCGCCATCGGAAAGACTAATTAGGCAGAGGCGCTCTTCAGGCGGAAGGCAGCTGGCACCTCGATAGACCCAATTTCTGTTCTCGGCGACGGCCAAGGCGTCCACGTCGAGGATGGCTTCCCACTTTGGGGCTTGGCTACGATCGCTCTCACGCGTGGTGCGCCGCCAGACGCCGCGCACCTGGTTCTCGTCTTGCCAGAAATGCTCCAAACCGCGCCCTTCCAATGGAATATCTGCGATGCGATCCTTCTGCAGGATAGAGAGCGCCCGTTCGTAGAAGTGCCGATAGCTGGGATCTGATTGAAGCACCCCGAGCGTCTTCTCGTTCTCGGCGCGAACCCAAGCCACTGCGGCTGGCCCTTCGATCTCCTCGAGCCAACGGAATGGATCATCAGTCAGAGCCACATCGGTTCGCTCCTGTGAAATCGTCGTGGAGATGAAGCAGGCAATCGAAATCAGCGCGGCGACGAGGAGTGATGTCTTCATGGATTTGCTCCGGCTGAGGTCGAGCGGCCACGCTCGCAGGCCGCGGAGCGTCAAGCAGAAGCGGCGGAAAGCACGCAAGCGCATGACGTAGCGTCGCGGCTTGCGCTATGTCGCGTCCCCTCACTGCAAGCTGCGTGCCGGCTAAAGAGTCGCAAGTTTCAGCCGTTCGTTGCTGCACGACCCTGTTCGGTTGCCGACATTAGTTGCCAAGCGGACATCACAGCGTGTCGGCGAACCGCCTGCCAGACAGCGCCGCGTTTTTGATCTTCAGTGGCAAAAACCCGGAATGCAGCGATGCTGCCTTCCTCCGCATATGAGCTTGTCCCTTCTCGCTGGCGTCACCGGGCAGACTTGTCGACGGGTACCATCCCCACGAAGAGCAGCGCATTGTTCAGCAGCCAGATCGACATCGGCAAGGGTGGTATGCATGGCGACCTCTGACTCGTTGACTGCAAGCGTTGTGATTTGGACGAGCTTTTTCCTCGCGAAACCCACTAGTCACGCCGAAAGATCGGTTCGTTGACTGATTGCCGAGAGGATTGCGGTCGAGACGAGGAGAGTAAAAGCGCCCTAAGAACCGCCTACGTTCCAACACGTCTTGAAATTGAGCCAGCAATCAACAACAGGTACAAGCACCAGATCAGGTTCTTTGGCGCAAAAGGGCGAAAATGAAGCTGGGCATCAGCAGCAATTGAGGGAGCTACGGTCCAGCTTAAACGATCCTGACCCACCCCCGCGGGGACCGACGCACGAGCCGTGGTCCTCATCGAAGCCCTATTACACAAAGAAGATCAAGGGCGAGATTTTCGATCGAGAGAATGCCCGCTGCTGTCGGATCATCCGGGCTGGTTCAAGGCTAGTGCAACCCTCACTGCAACTGTTGCGGCCCCAGAGCAAGCGGCGCTTTCCGGGGCGGAGCGATCAACGGGCGGCAGCGCGCCGACTGGCGCCGCCACCACTCGCAATCGGCGTCGTTTAGAGATAGACTGTATCGCCCCCTTCCGATCATCGACCACTCGCGTCATGTCTTGATTTCGTGCGGCCCTGCGCCGCCCGCAAGAACTGCGTCAGCGCCAAAGCCTGGATTGCTCCTCCGTCCTGCTATAAGCTATGCTTTTCGCGGTCAGTCCTCGCGGGCAACGAGCTCTTGTCCGCCATGACCATCGCGTGAAGCTGTCGGCGCCGGCAGATCCCAGAGTCTATCCTGTGTATGCTTCAGTGGAGCCGCTAAAGCCACAAAGGCTGACTTCACGTGTGCATAAGCAGCCTCCTTCAAAGCGGCATCAGCGGGATCGATCTCGTTATAGGCGGTCAGCGCCGCGGCATAATTTTGATACAGGGGCATTTGAGCCTCGTTTGTCCAGCCGAGACCGAGATGGTGGAACTGATCAGCCGGAACGGTGATGCGGCTCTTGTCCAGCTCCCGGAGGTAGTCCGCCGACCAGTCGTGGATGGTATAGGATTCAATCTTATCCATCATCGACCGCCAGCGCCTGACACGCTCCTCAAGCGGCATATTGGCCGCTTTCGAAATAGCGGCTGCGATTTCTTCGGGATGGTTTGGATCCACCAGCAGCGCCTCGTCCTCGTTGAAGTCTTCAGCCGCCCCAGCAAACTTCGATAATACCAGAACGCCGGGATCCTTCGGATCTTGGGCAGCAACATATTCTTTCGCTACGAGATTCATGCCATCGCGCAGCGGCGTGACGACACATACATGTGCCGCGCGGTAAAGACGCGCGAGTGCAGCCTGGCTGAACGGCTCATTCGTGTAGTGGATCGGCCTCCACTCCTCTGTGCCATGCTGGGCATTGACATGGTTGATCGCATTCTCCACGTCCTCCTTGTACTTTCGATACTCGTCGACGTCGGCGCGTGAGGACGGCGCGATCTGCAACAGCGAGATGCTGCCCGGCTCGGCCGCCAGGAGCTGGTTAAACGCTTCGACGCGTTTGTCGATGCCTTTCGTGTAGTCGAGCCGGTCGACGCCGATCGCAAACTTGGCGCCCTCGAAGTTTTGCAATAATGACGAGATTTTTTCTTGCTCTGCGGGCGAGAGCTCTGCCGCAAGATACTCTGCGAATTGCCTGGGATCGATACCGATTGGGAATTTTTGCAGTCGCGTCTGGCCACGCTCCGTGGTCACGACGCCATCCTTGCTGTCCAGCCCGAAATAGGTTCGCAGGCAGGCCAAGAAATTGTTCAGATCCCGGTTAGTCTGAAAGCCGAGCAGATCGTATTCCAGCATCGACTTCATCAGTTCGCGATAATTGGGTACGCGCTCTATCATGTCGGGCGTTGGCCATGGCGTGTGCAGAAAGAAGCCGGTCGGCCGCTCGACGCCGATGTTATGCAGATCGCCCCCGAGCGGGAGCAAATGATAATCATGCACCCAGAATGCGTCCCTATCTCGTACATCGAAAGCCGCGCGCGCGATGAAGTCGTTGATCCTGCGATAGCTGCCATAATCCTCTTCCGAGCCCGACATCCGGTCCGGCAAGGAGTGCAATGCCGGCCACAACGTTGAATTCGAATAACCTCGATAGTAGCCAGCATGGTCCGTGGCCGGCAGATCGAGCCTGGCGACGTGGCCTGCACCAGTCGGCACCAGTGGCAGGGGCCGCTCGATCCCGTCGCCGCGGGTCTCCGAAGATCCTATCCAAACCGCGCCGGAACGTTCCACCACCGGCTCGAGACCCGCGGCAAGCCCGCCGGTCTGGGGTTTATTGGGGTCGAACGGCGCAATGCGGTTCGAAATGACGACCAGCTTCATGTCGGGTTGCTGGTTTACCGAGCGATGCTCCGCGTCGCCCGACGCAACAGCATGGGAAGGACCTGCACCTCCTTCTCGCTCCTGCTCCAACGGTATCTCGTCGAGGTGCAAGGCGAAGGCCGCTTGGCCTAAGGTTTCATCTTGCTGGGTCGCGCCGGATGTGCTGCTGGAATCCAACGTTGCGGTGTCGAGCGCGTCATGGATTCGAACCATCTCGTAACTCCCTTTGGCGATGTTTACGTTCGATGCAGTCGTACATCAGCCCCGAGATATCTCCACTACGCCACGATGGCAGGTCTAGCTTTCGGAAAGCTGACCAGTCGAGCAAAATGGTCGGATTGCACATCCAACCAGGACTTCAAGGCGATCGTGGCGGATGCGGCGAGAATTTGTCGGACTAAGGCAAGACGACGTTTGGCTTCATCGATTTGATGAGTGCAAGCCGAGCGTTGCTCGTCGTAGCCGGCGACGCACAATGGGCCTCGACGCTAGGAAGATTGGGGCGCTGTGGCGAAGTCACCGTCCTGATCGGCACCATTTGAATGGCGCGAGCGCGCATTGACGAGTCTATGGAGTAGTCAGTCCTCTGGATGTCGCAGATCTTGCTCGCCAACATCGGCCGCCTGCTCCGGCATCGCGACAGTACGATATAGACGGCCGTCATAGGGCTCCTGGCGTCGTCCGCGCGTGGCGCATCATCGCGCATCCGATACGAGGTAGAAACCTGCAGAGAAGCTACTTTCAAGCTGCCGCGGCCACGAGCTTGGCTCTATCAGCGTTGCGGCCCTGTGTGGTGATACGATCCCCTTCCATGACATGCCCCTTTCATACCGTGAGGAGGATACCTCCGATGTGGTCGGCTTGATGCTCTGGCGGCGGCACAAACAATACCGCCGGCTCCCCGCTATGCGACAGCGAAATTGCAGCTCGAATGTTTGACCAGTTTAACGGGGGCGTGCGTCGTTAATGCTCCGTACGCGTCGTACCCACCTCATGGAGATGTATATGAGCTGTGTTGCGTGCCCCGAATCCTCCTCAACGCCGTCCCGATACTGCCAAGTTTCGAAATCATCGATGACGCCCTCTGGTCGTGGTCCAACTCAGTCATATCGACTTCGTGTCGCGTGCCTTTCCAGAAATACCCGGATCGCGGCCCCCGCCGCAAACATATCCAGCTTACGACTCGAATCATCTAGATTATCGGGAAACGCAACCTTCGCATTACCAGTCCGCGAAAGGGTAGTTCATTCTGCTAGCTACGCTTGTGAGGATCGCCCGCACTTGGTTGAGCGCGCAGAGCGCTAGCGTATGGTGCAACAACGTCTACCAGACGCACGCTTTTGGAACTGTGTTTACGAACTATGACCGCCGTCTTCGTGTGCGGCCTAGGCCATCTACCCGCCGTTCCGATGAGCACGACTTCAGTACCTAAGCCGCTACGATCACCTCTCTTCTTGCGAGACGCATACGGCCCCGCCGCATCCGCAGCAGGGGGAACGGACCGATCACAACGTCGACATAGGGATCCGACTCGCGGTCGAGCTTTCAAGAGCGTTATGCGGCGGTGATCTCACCTCACTAGTGGTCCACGGCGCCCCGTGACAATCGGCGACGAAATAGACGCACGCCCTCTTCAGCGGCAACGAAACTGCGGCCGTTAGTCAAGAAGACCCAGACGCCGCGCCTTGACAACGCACTGGGTGCGGCTGATCGTTTCCAGCTTTCGCATCGCATTCTTGATATGAAAGTTGACGGTGTTCACGCTCACGTCCAGGATGACTCCGATGGCCCAGGATGACTTCCCCTTCTCCACCCATCGCAAACACTGTTTTTCCCGTTCCGACAGCACAACTTCTTGCGCATCCGCCATGAATTTCTCCTGCCGAGAGGACAAGAACGAGATCAGCAAGTGCCATGCCACTCAGTGGCACACGCAAACTCTCGCGGCAGGACAAGTTCTTGGGAGATTGCCGGTCCATTCTCGGGAGACTGCCATCGAACTGCAGCCCTCACGACGGGATTGCGACATATGTCGCGACGCAATAGCAGCATTTACGACAATCGTAGCAGTCGATATTTCAACATCTGTGAGAGCTGGATATCACCCTTTGACTAGGCGCTCCTCCCGCCAGGGCTGAATGCTCTGTGAAGGGTCGTAGCACGCGGCTCGCGAGCCCAGATCTTTCATTTGCACCAAAGTTTTCCTTTCCAGCGTGTCGGCTCGACGCTCATCCGACCATAACGACAGGCTAGCGTTCGGCGCCAACCCTATGGCGATCATGCAAGCTTTTACGCCCCAATAAACTACCAACGCTGGTCATTGATCGACATTCCCCCAAAAAGATATGAACAGTGACGTTGTCGCTAGTCGACGATCGGCTTCCAGGATTTAGGCATGCAGTATCAACCACAAGCCGTTCGGCCTACCGCAGGTCGTCAATGCGCACAGCCGTCGCCAGTCGAAATGCTTCGTGCCCAGGTGTGCTCGAATGATGATCTGTCGTTTCTGATGGAAGCGCATGATGGCCTGTCTGCCACGATCGCCCAGCGCTCGGGATTCAAGGGGCTCTGGGCGTCTGGCCTGTCGATTGCCAGCTCGCTCGGCTATCGGGATGCCAGTGAAGCTTCATGGACCCAGCTCGTCCAGAGCGTCGAACGCATAGTGGACTCAACCGAGCTACCTGTGCTCGTTGACGGTGATGGGGGCTTCGGCAATTTCAACAATGCTCGCCTCCTCGCACGCAAACTTTATCAGGCTGGCGCGGCGGGCGTCTCGCTTGAGGACAGCTGCTTCCCGAAGCTGAACTCGCTCATTGATGAGCGGCATCCGCTCGCCGATATCGATGAATTCTCCGGTCGTCTGCGGGCCGTGAAGGACACGGTCGCTGAACACGTTGTTCTCGTGGCTAGGATCGAAGCGCTGATCGCTGGACATGGATTGAATGAAGCCATCTCGCGTGCTCATGCCTATGCCGAGGCAGGCGCCGATGCAATCTTGATCCACTCGCGAAAAAGTACCGCTTACGAAATGCTTTCGTTTGTCAGCGAGTGGCGGAACCGGCTACCCGTTGTGATTGTTCCGACGACGTACTATCGAACACCAGTGTCAACCTTTCGTGATGCGGGGATCTCCACGGTCGTCTGGGCCAATCACTCCTTGCGAGCTGCGGCAGCTGCAATGCGGCGCATCTGCGATAGTATCGCAGCTCAAGAGGGCGTTGCCGGCATTGAATCCCATATCGCCCCGCTCAGCGAGATATTCGAGCTTCTGAGGTATGACGAGCTCGCCGCGGCCGAAAAGCGATATCTGCAGCCTCGCTAGTCCATGCTGAGAGGGTTCATCACATAACGTCCCCTTCTTCGAAAGTCCTCCGATGTGCCCCTCTCGGCGGTCTCGCTCTAAGCGTCAACCAACAGGCAGTCGACCTATAATGCCGGAGAAGCTTTGCACAGCACTAAACAGCTTCCCCTCGCCAGGTGGTAGGCAATCCACACAGCGGATGATGCACGTGGGTGACGACCTACCCCTTTCGATCTCCGGGACGATCTAGACAGGTCTGCGGTGCCGAACGGCAGAACAGGACGCTCGCGATGCTCACGGAGTTAGTCGCGGGATTAAAGAAAGCGAATGAAATGCCAGTGAATGCTCCCAAGAATGCTCTCATTCTTGCCGCTGGCGTTGGCTCTCGTCTGCGGCCGCTAACGGATCTAACCCCGAAATCCCTTGTTCAAGTTAACGGCACTCCCATCCTGCACAACGCGCTACATATCCTTGACCGTGTCGGCGTCGAACAGGTAACGATTGTTGTCGGGTATCGCAAAGAGGCGATCAAAGATAGCTGCGGTGGCCGCTTTGGCAGGCTTGACGTCAAATATGTCGAATCCTCCGTTTACGATCGTACTGGCAGCGCCTATTCGCTATGGCTGGCGCGAGACGCGCTCGCTTCCGGGGACCACTTCCTTCTTGAGGGCGACGTCTTCTTCGAGGAAAATGTATTGCGGCAGCTGCTCATCAGTGAAGCGCCCGACGCGGCTGCTGTCGCTCCCTTCGATCAGCTGATGCAGGGATCAGCGGTCCTGTTGTCCGATCTTGGCTTCATTTCAGAATTTCGTTTGAAACAAACAGCGAGAAATCTCATCGCGGATGGTCCGCCTCTTTACAAGACGATGAACCTGCTACGGCTGTCCGCGTCTACTCTGCGGACAGAGGTCGTTCCGGCCCTAGACGATATGATCAAGGCCGGAGCTACCCGGGCCTATACCGAGGAGCTACTTTCCTTTCTCGTGGAAACACAAGGCCTGCAGCTTGCCGCGGTGAGATGCGATGACCTCAGGTGGTACGAAATCGATGACGCGGACGATCTGCGTGTCGCCGAGCGCATTTTCGCAAAAGCTGACGTTTGATCCAACCGCGCAGGGGCGAGGTTCACGACGATCACGGAAGGTTTGACGCTCCGCCTCACAACCTTCGCGGCTGCCTCTGACACCGGCCCGCGTAACGATGCCAAGACCCACAAGCCGGATGGGGGCCGCAACCAACGCGGCCGGTTATTGCCTCGGGAAAACGCGAGCGGCTCGCCCCGGCATGAAACGTGCCCCCCACAAGCAATGGTAGTAGCGAAATTGCTATTTCGCTTCCAGCCGCTTTGACCGCAGGAATGCGACGGTACCTAGACCTTCAAAGAGGCAGATGATTTCGATTTCCTCGCTTGCGCTTTTCCGGATCGAGGCTTTCCTGCAAGCGACTGCTCCGCGGACCTAATCTCTCTAAAGTCGAACCTGAAGCTGATTCTTGGCGCGCACAGGACATTCTCGCCAAATTTGATCGGAATACGGCCGGAGCAGTCAAGGCTCTCTTTGACGAAGACCGGCGCCGAAGTGGACATTCCAAGCAGGCGCGCCTCCTGCGCAGAGGGCAGACGTGCGCTTATCGTCACCCACTGTTGCGAGTAGTCGTCAATTCCGATGCGCCTGAGAGCAGTCGAGATCGAGTTGACGCCAGAGAATTTGTCCAGCAGTCCGGGAGTGCGTTTCGCCGGAAAGTAGCTATGCGCAATGACGATTGGGATCTCGTCCTGATAGCTCAGCGTGTCGATGCGCAGCACATCGTCTCGAGCTTGCAAGTCGAGGTAGCGGGCGAGCCGCTCGTCTGCCTTGATCGTTGCAGCAAACAGGATCTTACGACGCGCCAGGCGGCCTTGCGAGATGAGATTATCGGTCAGCCGGGTTTGAGGGGAGAGCAGATAGGGTGTTGGATGTTCGACAACGAAGGTGCCTCTCCCCTGCTCGACACGTAACAGTCCTTCCTGCTCGAGTGCCCGAATGGCGTATCTTACGGTGTGCCGGTTGACACCATATTCGAGAGCAAGCTCTACGTCGTTCGGAAGTTTTTCGCCTGGCCGAAATCGGCTCGAGGCAATGGCTTCTTCGATGTTCGACCGAACAAACTCCCAGCGCTTTCCTTGATACATAAGTCAAATGGTCCGTGGTTCAGGCTCTCAATTCCGTCGGATCCGCGTCAGGTTTATCATTCTTCGGTTGCGCAAGCCGGGTTACGGCCGCTCCCCTCAGATAAAGACGTTGTCGGTAAAGCTCCCGGAAGACAGTTGACCGGCGCGCTGAACAGGCAATTGAGACGCTCGCATCTTCGACATCATACTGATCTCCGTCCTCGCGATCTTGCAAAGCTTCATCGATGATACGGCCGTGCACCGTCGATGGTAGCGGCAGTCCCAAGCTGGAAAGGATCGTCGGTACCAGATCAACGATGCTGGTTGGGGTGGCAACAACTCCGCTTCTAAAGGCATCGCCAGCAAGGATGCATAATGAAGACAGCTCGTGCGCCGAAAGCCCTCCGTGCATACCAACGCCGATCGGATAGGTCCCATCGTAGTACACGGCATCGGGCGAAGCGCTCCGATTAGCCGCGCCGCAATCGGCGAGAACAAACGACAGGTCCGCACTTCGTTCGTGTTCGGCCATGACAGCGGAAAGCGGGAGGGTGCTCGCGACGAGTGGGGAGCCATCGGAAGCCTTACGTGAAAAAGCAACGCCAAACCATGGCTCCTTCGACAGGCTGTGATACAACTCTGCCAGAAGATGCCTCTCTCTGTCCCGGGCCCAAATGTTGACAACCCGTTGAGCCGTTATTGCGGCGTCTACGCCGGGCGTGAGTTCGTATCCTATCTTGAATCCCGACCGCTGCAGATGTTTCAACACGGAGACCTTTTCTCCAATGATGGCGTGTCCGTGATCGGATGCAGCAATAAGCTGAACTCCTTCCCGCGCTCCTTTCTCGCTCCACCAAGCGAAAATACGCCCAACTTGCCGATCGACCTCGTGGAGCACCTCACGCGCGGTCGGATGATCAAGACCGAACATATGATATGTAACGTCCGGCTCGGAAAACCAGAGCAGGCTGACCTCTGGAAGGGTTTCTTCCTTGAGGAACGAGAAGAATAAATCGACGACGCGCTCGATGGTAGCACGCGCGGGCCCCTCGTCGGGAGGGAGCATCGGAAAGCTTGGCGCAATCCGGCGAACGGCCGCGCTATTACTGAACTTTAATGGGTCATGAACCCAAAACGCCGGCGCACCTGCCTGCCAACTCCCCCAGCTCGAAAGTCCAAAAGAGCCCTGCGACTGAGATCCGATCGACAGCATCGCACGGCCATGCGCCGCCAAGACTTCGCCGATCGCAGTGGCGGTGAGGACGCCACCGCGTTCGCTGCCGAGCGTCAGGAGCGACGAAAGCGAAGATCCGTCAATCGACCGACCGTTCGCCAAAAAACGGTTGCCGATGATTCCGTGGGCCGAGCTATGTCCGCCCATGGCCAGCGCGGCCGATGAAACCCGCGTCTCACTAGGAAAAGATGAGGTATGGCGGGCAAGTCGAAGGCCGATTTTGGACAGCTCGGCGAGATTGGGCGTAACTGCTTCGTCTAACTGGTCAGGACGAAGGCCATCCAGAACGACAATTACAAATTTCATTCGGCCACCTTCCAGCTCCGATTCCGGAGCCTCAACCTACGGGAGTGGCGGCCTCCTTGTCCAGAGCTACCTAGGCACCTAGGCCTGTCATGATGGTGTCACATGGTGTGAATTATATCTCCGACACGCGAGCCGCTTCTCACAAAAACAATGCGATCCGCTCGTCCAAGCGTGAGCACTCGATACTGCGTCGTCCACAAAGGGCGCCGCATCGATCACTATGCAACTAAGGGTTATGTCATGAATAACTCCACCCGACGCGAGGTTCTCAAACTAATCGGTGGGCTGGGCTTGCTCCCATCGACCTCTGTCTTTGGCCAAGACGCTGACCGAACGGCACTGCGGATTGCAATGCAGGATCTGCGCGTCGAGCTCGATCCGCTCCATCCCCGTGCTACGGCGCTCGTGAGCTTCCGGGTGCTCGAGAGTATTTACGACAAGCTCTTTGCAATCGACTATCAACGGGACGGGCAGATTCGGCCGATGTTGGCTGAAAGCATGGAGGCTCTCGACAGCACCACATATCGCGTGTCTTTGCGGAAAGGGGTTCGATTCCACGATGGTGAAGAGTTAACGGCAGAGGACGTCGCATTTACTTTCGGTGCGGAGCGTATGCTGGCAAAGGACAGTCCGGGTTATGGCGTTGGCCAGATCAGCTTTCCGTCGATGAGCGCGGTGCGGGCAACTGATCGACATACTGTCGAGTTCAGGACCAAGGTGCCCGATCCTGTTTTTGTCAAACGCCTGACCTCCTATGGAGCCGGCATCGTCTCGAAATCGGCCTATCTGAAGGCGGCGACATTCGATCAATGGGCCAGGGCTCCCATAGCGGCGGGGCCGTACCGGGTCGTTGAGGCCGTCGAAAACCGCTACATACGCCTCGAGGCGCATGACGGGTACTGGGGTGGAAGGCCGCCGCTGAAGGGGATCGAGTTTCGGATGGTGCGGGAGCCGGCGGCACGCGTCGCCGGCCTTCGCGCTGGCGACTTCGACATCATCACAACCGTAGCGCCGGATCAGTTCGATATCCTCGCCGCGGACAATCGATTGGACGTGGTTGGAGGCGACACGATGTCCTTCCGCACGCTGGTCTATGATTCGACCACGAACGAGGTGCTGCGGGATCCGCGCATCAGACGCGCCATGAATCTGGCGATCGACAGGCAGACCATTGTCAATAGTATCTGGCGCAAGCGCATAAGTGTGCCGCCCTCCCATCAACACCTTGCTTACGGCGCTCTCTACAATCCTGACCGGCCAATCCCACGGTACAACCCGGAAGAGGCGAAGCGACTTCTTGCCGAAGCCGGTTATAACGGGGCAGCAATTCCTTTCAAAACGGTCGGCAACTATTACACGGCCGAGCTTATCGAAACTCAAGCCATCGCAGCAATGTGGAGGGCTGTCGGCCTGAACGTCGATATCCAAATGAAAGAGAATTGGTCCCAGGTGGAAGACCGTCTGGGCCGCGGTGTGAACAACTCGTCCGATGGAACATACTACCCCGACCCTACCGCATCGCTCGTCTCGCGCTGGGGGTCTCAGAGCAACTTTCAGAGGGGCGGGTATTGGCGGAACGACAGATTTAATGTGCTGGAGACGAGCTTGCTGACGGCGCAGGACCCGGCCCAAAGGCGAGCCGCCTATCAAGAGATGCTCGACATATTCGACGAGATTGATCCACCAGGAACGGTGCTCCATTCGCTTGGCGAGTTCTTTGGAAAGCGCGCCAACATCAAGTGGACACCGACGGCAACCGGTTTGATGGATTTTCGGCCAGGCGCAATCAACGCCTAGCCGAGAACGCCTTGAGCCAGACGCAGATGAATATTGTCTGCTCGAAAGGTGGAATCATGGACCAAACCAGTTCGCACGCACTTGAAGCACCTTTTGTTCAAACTTTTGAGCAAGGGAGTGCCGGGCGCCCAGCCATGGCGGCTGGCAGCCTGCCGCTTCTCAGCATTACTGGTTTGACGGTTGTTCTTGCAGACCGACCCGAGACGCGCCTCCTGGATGCCGTTCAGTTCAAGTTGCGGAAAGGTGAGTTTTTCGCGCTTGTCGGCGAAAGCGGCAGCGGAAAGAGCGTGCTGTGTTCGACCATTATGGGAGTAGCAAGTTCCGAGCTGAGATGTCACGGCGATATTCACATCGAAGGCAGGCCTCTTGCCGAGGTCGATCGGCGCCTGCGTGCAATGATCTACCAACAGCCAAGCCTATATCTTAACCCCGTTCGGAACATCGGATTCCAGCTTCGGGAGACTGTCCAGATGACCGGCGGGTTGAGCAAGCGAGAGGCGAGCGAAAGGGCTGCAGATCTACTCTGTGATGTTGGGATCGATGATCCCAAAGAGACGATGAGAAAATATCCGCACGAGATGTCTGGCGGAATGAATCAGCGCGTCATGATTGCAATGGCGCTCGCGATGAAGCCGAAGCTTCTCATCGCAGACGAGCCGACCTCGGCTCTCGATGTCACCACGCAAAAGCAGATTCTTGACTTGCTCGAACGGCTCCGCTCAGACATGGCAATCCTCTTTGTGACCCATGACCTGGGAGTTGCCCTGCAGCGATCGGATCGCATCGGCGTTCTCTACGCCGGCCAGTTGGTCGAAATGGGGCTCGCCGATCTCGTCGCTCGAACTCCCCTGCACCCTTATACGCGCGCGCTATTCTCCGCTGTCCCCCCACTCTCAGGGCATCCCCGGCGTCTGCACAGCCCTGCAGGTACCCTCCCCGAACCTACTCAGCGCCAGGCCGGCTGCAATTTCGCATCTCGGTGCTCCGGAACGCTGGACATTTGCCGGCACACAAGGCCCGCCTTGCAGGACAAGGCACAACAAGTGGTGGCATGCCACAACTTGGAGGCATGAATGACATCGCCAATCGGGCCTGCTCGCGTTCGTGCAGCGCCAGCGTCACCCGAACCGATCCTCGAACTGCGCAATGTGGATTTTTGTTACCCGGCCGCTCGCAGCTCCGCTGCGGAGGTCCTTGGCGGCTCGAGGCTGCGCAAGATCAACATGATCGTCCATCGTGGGAAAGCCCATGGGCTGATCGGGGAGTCCGGCAGCGGCAAAAGCACAATTGCGAAGCTTCTGCTTGGGCTGACAGCGCCACAAGCGGGTCAGATCCTTTTTGAGGGCGAGCTGCTGACGCCGGATCGATTGGCGGCGTTCCGCCTTCGTGTCCAACCTGTCTTTCAGAGCCCTCTCGACGCACTGGACCCAGTCATCCCGATCGGCAAACAAATCATCGCGCCTCTGCTCGTGAACTTCAAAATGAGGTCTTCCGATTGTCAGGCTCGGCTGGCTGCAGCAATTTCCGCCGTCGGCCTATCGGGCGAGATCCTTGGCAAGTTACCGCATCAGATAAGCGGCGGACAGGCCCAGCGGGTCAATATAGCGCGAGCGCTTATTCTCGATCCCGAGGTTCTGATTTGTGACGAGCCTGTCTCCGCACTCGACATGACTGTTCAAGCTCAGATCCTGAACCTTCTGTCGGACCTGCGTGAGAGCCGCGGCCTGTCCCTGCTATTCATCAGTCATGATATCAGATCCGTCGCCTATCTCTGTTCAGAGATCACGGTCCTAAAGCGCGGAAGCATCGTTGAGAGCGGTTCACGCGATCAGGTACTGCTCGACCCAAAGACGGATTACATGAAGTCCTTGCTCAGGGCGGTGCCCAATTCCGAATTCGCGGTCGAAATGGCATCACGTTCAACACCTTATTCGCAGCCCACAGAGCCTCGGCACGTGCCGGCGGAGAGGTGATAATCGCATGAGGCGCAACGCCCATAAGGTATTTGCGAGCAAAATCGCCCGCGCATTGGTCACGCTCATTCTGATGGTGACGAGCGTATTCATTCTTATGCGCTGTGCTGGCGATCCGGTAACCGTCTTACTTGGGCCCGACGCGACCCCGGACATGCGCGCCGCATACTCAGGCGAATTGGGGCTCGATCGCCCCATCTTGGCGCAATACCTAGCCTATCTCCATAACGTCGTCCGAGGAAGCTTAGGTGTCTCATACGTCTATCGACAGGATGCACTCGGTGTCGTCCTCAGCCACCTTCCACTGACGCTGATACTCACCTGCTCTGCTCTTACCTTGGCGGCGCTCACAGGCGTTGCGGGAGGAACAACTGCCGCGGTGTTTCCATCGAGCTTCATAGGCCGTGCGTGCACGATCGGAACCGTCGTGGGACTGTGCGTTCCCAGCTTCTTCCTGGCGATCGTCCTGATGCTGGTGTTTTCAATTCACCTCAGCTGGTTGCCGACCGGCGGCGCGGAGAGCTGGCGCAGCTTGGCTCTGCCGGCAGTAACCATGGCGGCCGCGAGCTCCGCCGTGCTTGCACGGTACACCCGCGTGGCCGTTCGCCAATCGCTGGACAGTCGCTATGTGTTGGCTGCGTTTGCGCGCGGCATTCCGTTCTGGCGGATATTGATCCACCACGTACTGCCCAATGCAGCGGCTCCGATCCTGACCATCCTTGGCCTGCTCATCGGCGGAGCGGTAACTGGTTCGGCAGTGGTCGAGACGGTCTTTTCATGGCCGGGTATTGGAAATCTCTTCGTCACGTCCGTCGGAAGCAGAGATGTTCCAGTGGTGCAGGCAATTGTTCTGCTTGCTGGCACTGCGATGATCATGACTAACCTTGCCGTCGACCTCGGTTACACCTGGCTTGATCCGCGGTCTAAATCCTCGGAGAAATAGATGAGTACCGCCTGGCCGCATGAATGGACTTGGAACATCTTTCGTTCTTCGAAAGCCCGACGCGATCCGCGTAAGCCAGCCAAGATAGGACTCTATGGTGCCTCAATGTGGATCGTCGGATGTCTATTGATTGCCGTACTGGCCCAGGTGATCTCCCCCTATCATCCAGCACAAATCTCCTTGGATGCACGGCTTACGCCACCACTATTCTTTGGCGGCACGCTGGAACATTTGCTGGGCACTGACGAGCTCGGCCGGGACGTGCTGGCACGCTTGATATATTCGATCCAGATCAGCATGCTCATTGCGGTGGGCGGGACCTTCATTAGTACCCTGCTGGGCGTTTCGTTGGGCTTCCTCGCTGCCGAGCTTGGCGGACTGATCGACGAGGGAGTCATGGCACTCGTCGATATGCAGGCTGCCGTGCCGTTCATGATGACCGCACTGCTTGTCATCACGATATTTGGCAATTCGCTGGCACTCTTTGTCTGTCTTGTGGGCTTGCACGGTTGGGAGCGCCACGCCCGCATCGCGAGAGGGTTGGCTTTGACGGCCCGCAATCGGCTCCATGTAACGGCGGCGCGGACCTATAACGCTTCGCGGGTCCATATCTACGCAAGGCATATTCTCCCAACCTGTGCACCTACCGTCGTGGTCGGCATGACCCTTGGGCTTACCGAGACGGTTCTACTGGAAAGCACCCTGAGCTTTCTGGGACTGGGGATACAACCGCCGATGTCGAGCTTAGGCAATATGGTGGGATTCGGCAGAGACTATTTGATGACCGCATGGTGGATCGCCCTCGCGCCGGGCCTCGTCATCGCAGCGACGGCGATCGCACTGATGACAATAAGCGAGTCTCTGCGCCAGACGGGACCTCGCCCAGCTTCTTTCAACTCCATCTGAGGTGACGTCATGTCGCGTCCGGACCTCGAAAGCTCAACGAATCAAATGGTCAGGAACGTCCCTCTGTATCGGCAAAAGAGGAAGTTCACCTGTGGACCATCCTCCCTGATGATGGTCATGTCCGCGCTGGACGAGCGATATCAACCGAGTGAAACAGCGGAGCTCGAGATCTGGCGAGAGGCAACGACCATTCACGGTGGCTGCGGACCGGTTGGTCTGGCATTGGCCCTCAAACGTCGCGGCTTCGCAGCGCTTGTTGTCGTAAGCCACGATGGGCTTTTTCTTAAGTCTCGCGCTTCACACGGTAACGAGATGGAGGTGATGCACATTCTCCAGGAGCGAGATCTCACCGAAGCGTACCAACGCGGCATCCCTGTCCATGTCGGCGCTTACAGCCTCGATGACCTCTCGAATTGGATGGCGGCGGGGTGGTATCCCATCGTGATGATCAGCATTGAGTTCGAAGGTAAAACCATCACTCATTGGGTGGTGGTGACCGGGACCGACGTCGATTACGTGTTCTTCAATGATCCTCTCAAAGATCCCGCCCAGGAAGATGCTGCCACTCGCGTCGACCACGCGAGCTTTGCCAGCATGACCGAATTCGGTCCCAGCCGGGAAAAGGCAGTCATTCTTGCGGGCCTTCCAAAAATGGCGAATGTCGCGCTTCCGCTTCCCCGGATTTATGCTGGCCATCAACCTCGGCCTGACATGCCGGGCGTTACTGGTCCCGAACGCTGATGCATGCGGCAGCCGCCAAGAGGCCCAACCTAAAGCCACGATTAGTCCTCGAATGGTGTCATCGAGCGGCCTGCTGTCGGCAGCGCCGGCATACACCGAGTTCGACAGCAGCATAACCAGCCACCATGAGGCATGTTCTGCATTCTGCGCGCGTACGTCAAAACGAGCTTTTTCGCCGGGCGCGCGAACACGACAGGCCTCTCTCAGCGTCCTTCTCGCATCCTAATCCATTCGCGTAGCTCGGCGCAGTTCCAGCACTCCTCAGAACGCGTTATGCGCACTGGATAGCGCGATCGCGTATCTATACTTCTGGCGCCTGACACTCTCCCGTTTCCACACCGATCGGCTCGTCTTCCCGCTAAGCGGTGCGGCATTCCGGATTGCCTCGGCTCCCCCGCATCCGGTCCTACCAACAGCTATGAAGAAAGTTGACGAAGGAAGACCTCCAGATTGCAGATCAGCCAGAGTTGCTTTCCGAATGCATCGTTTGCCGCTTGAGAGCGGCGTGCATACCATCGACGGAGAGCACCAATATCGAGATAATCGGCGATCGCGGGAGATTCTTTGAAGATCAAGTCACGAAAGGGCGCCGAGCTCTGGTCTGTCGCCCACTTACCTAAGGGCAACGGAAACCCGAGCTTCTTTCTCGTGATCACACTTGCGGGTAGACGACCTCTGTAAAGGGTGCGCAGCGCGGCCTTGGAGACGTCGAGCGTTTCGCTAAATTTCTCAATCGGCGTGAAGGCTGCCTGAAATGGGGCGAAGGCATGTTTCCAACGCAGATGTTCTGAGAACGACATGCGCAGAGCCAGCGCAACGATTCGGTGGTCTGTGAATGGAACGCGAGACTCCACCCCCGCCGCCATTGTGGTGTTGTCGACCATTTCGAGCAGCGCCGGCAGATGATGCCGTACAAAGAACTCCCTTATACGCTCGACCGGCCTGGGGCCGCCTGAATGGTAGGCATTGTCCATCCAGCCGATCAGCTCCGCGTCGTGACCGATGTCCTTTCTCCATGCCGGTGTTGCCAGCCCCAGCTTCTCGACTTGGGGAAAGTAAGTGTACCGCGCAAGAAAGAGCTCGAATTCGCTCGCTTTGAACTTGGGAAGGCCGAGATGACGTCGCGCCGGGCGGCCAATGACATCTGGCAAAGCGGCCAACAGCGCCTGTCGACGAAGGTCAAAGGGCAATCTGAAGATCCGGCTATATCCAAGGAATATCTCGTCGGCACCTTCGCCGGTAAGGAGAACCTTGTGAGAGTGGCTGACTGCTCGAGCAAGCAAATACATCGCCGCTTCGTTGTGCATGCCGACTGGATGACCACGTAATGCGGTAAGGCGTTTAACGACGTCCAGGCTCGTTGCCCCGGGCAGCCGGACCAAGACGTGGCCTAGCTTGAGGGATTTCGCGACCTCGACCGCATAAGGGCTTTCATCGTAAAGATCGCCGCATACGACCCCGGTGAAGCATGTCGGCTTGTGTGACGAGTGCCTTGAAAGCTCGAAGGCCAAGATACTGGAGTCGAGGCCTCCAGAAAGCAGCGCCGCGACCGGCGTGTGGGGCAGCAAATGTTCCTCCACGGCGCTGCCGATCAAGGTTTCGAGAGAACTGCAATCATCACTCTCATCGAGGCGGGCAGGATCCCACCAACGTGTATGCTCATGCGATTGCGCCGTGATTTTCAACCAGGTTCCAGGTTGCAGCTTTCGAATATCTGCAAATAGCGTCCTCTCGCCGAAGACGGCACGGTAGGAGAGAAAGCTTGATAATCCAAGCGGATCGAGCCTGGAGCTGACCCCTGGCCACTGCAGGATGGCTGACGGCTGTGAGGCAAAGACAAAGCCATTATCTGCGCAAGCGTAATATAGCGGCTTAATTCCGAGCCGATCTCTGACAAGGAACGCTGTCTCCGTTTCTTGATCGTAGATTGCGAAAGCAAACATTCCCCGCAGACGTTTGACGCTATCAATCCCCCAACAAGCAAATGCCTTGCAAAGTACTTCCGTATCCGACTCTGTGCGGAACTGGTATCCGCGCCGAAGTAAGTCCCGCTTTAAGTCACGGTAATTGTAGATCTCCCCGTTATACGTGACGGCTAGGCCGAGCTCCTCATCGAGGAACGGTTGATTTGACCTGGGATCCGGATCAATGATCGCGAGCCTTCGATGCGCAAAGGCAAAGGAAGAGGTCACGCAACTGCCACTCGCGTCGGGCCCCCGATGGGCCAGCGTCTGAGCGCAACGCGCGAGGTTCCGCTCGGTCACTGACTTATCAGTAATCCGTCCGATAAATCCGCAAATCCCACACACAGCTAGCCTCCTCCGCGCGCTAAGCTGGCTCTGCGCGAGGCGTCGCCTCGCCCGCACCCCTCGGTAGGCCGGATACTACAAAAACAACCCCCAGAGATTAGAGCACGTTCAGTCGATGAGCGGCAATTCGCAGGCACACTTCGGCCGTCGCGGACGTCCTCGAGAAGCGCTGTCTCATATTTTAGGGCTCGCTGACGCGCTGCGCGCCAAGTCACGCCTTACCGCCGGCGGTAGAATCCCGAAGGAGCGTCCGAACCTCATTAGTCATGACGCGTTCGACGAGCCACTTGGGAGGCTCAATGCGTGGTGGAAGGTATAGAGCGCGGTAGAGCCGATCGAGTTCTTCGGCGCTGCGTGGAACGTCTGACGAATCCAAAAGTGCGGTCATCTTGCGCATGGGATAGAAGCAGGCCTTGCGCTTGTCTTGAGCGATCAACTCGTCTTGTGAACGAGAGGTAGCCGATCCATCCAACAGACGCAGCCACACCAGGCAGAAGAGCGCGTAGCCATAAAGCTGCGCTCTGGTGTCTAAAGAGAGGGCCGTCTCTGAAGGCAGCACAGGGAACTGCAATTCGCTGATGATATCGCCCCTATCGACCCGCTCTGAGAGATAGTGGACAGTCACCCCAAAGCTCTTCTCGCCATTGAGTATAGCATGCGTCCGCGCAAAACTGCCGCGATATTCAGGGAGCGGGCCTGGATGAAGATTGATGCCTCCTCCATCAAAACGTGCGAGGATATGGGGCGGAAAAATCTTATTCCACATGACGCTTACGAGAAACGTTCCGAGAGGAGGAACATCATCTATCGAGTCGAAAAATGGTATTCCGAAGCGGTCTGCGACGTCCCAAAGCTCCTCACTGGTCTCGTGCCGCCACCATGTTTTCTCATATCGGGAAGCGCCGAGAATACCAGCGACGTGGTCTTTTCCGCAGGTCTCGATAACGAACAGAAGACAGCGGGTCGCAAGTCCCCTAGTGCCGGCAAATACCACGTTCTCAGTTAAGCTCGACATTTCTCGTCCTTACGACATTGCAAGCCCGCTTATTGATCCGCTCTACTCGTCATCAGCAGCCCGGCGGAGGCAGTGGCCGCCACGCCGATGGTAATCACATGCACAAGCGTGCCCGAGGCTTTGATCTTGAAGGGGGCGATGTGGAGCAACGATAGCGGTACAAAGACGGCAGGAAGAACGACATGTAACGCGAGCGGCGCAATGGTGTGGTCAACCAGCAAGATCGCCGCGATAACAGGCAGAGCGTATGAGAGTGGTAGACCGGTCGAATAACCGCGATCGTCCAATCCGAAATAGTCAAAATATGCAAGGCGAAGCGCTCCGATCAATGTCAGGAACGCTGTGAATACCGCAGATGCTGGAGATTCGATGAAAGAGGCGATGACAATTGCTGGGATGACTGATCCAAACATGAGGTCAGAGAGCGCATCGAGAGCTCTACCAATGGCTTTCGTGGCAAGCGTTCGATTCCTGGTGCGCCGGGCAATTTCGCCATCCACATCGTCAGCGATTATCGCCCAGAGCCCGAGCGCTACTCCCGCCTCATAGTGTCCTTTTACCGCGAGCCCCGTCGCTGCACCAGAACAGAGCAGCCCCAAGGCAGTAACGGCGTTTGCGCGGTCAGATAGGTATGCGATCATCGAACCTCGATGTTACTCTTTCTGCCGAGAGCGATCGAATTCCCAGCCCTTGCGGTGGCTGGCAACCGCAACTTAACTTGGGCAAGGCCCGAAATGTCCGCAATCTACCGGTTCTAGTAGGTCAGCTTAATGGGTTGCGCGAGCTAAGGCGGCAGCTCTTCCCTTCATGCGAATGTGTGGACGAGGCGGACTCGAGCTGTGGTCGGTTACCTTGACGTTCTCTCCCATAGCAGCTGCTGTTCGATCGCCTCGAAAGGACCGCCAGCGGGCGCTTGCTGACACGTCCCAGGCAGCGGTCGCGATCGCGATGGCCAAGTCTAGAGTACCAGATAATCGCAAAGTGCAGCTCCTCAGCGGGGCGGCACTTGTCATTTAGAGCTTTGGCCCGGCGAAGCCGAGATACGTCTCTCATTCGGCGCTGCAGTTGGACCGCCCAGTTGATCGCCCCTCCCGCACACCAGGCTCTCCAGAATGCGTGCTAACGTCGGGCTCGGCGTGATAAGCCTAAACGCAGACACTTGCGATCGTTCATCTAAGGTGGCGGACACTTATTGACGATCCAGTTCGCGTTGGGCTCGCCGTCAGGCCGACCGGCCCACTTCTTCAACGGCCTGGTTCCCGCTTCAATCGGGCACTCACGAGTGCGAATGAAAGAGTGCTTGCTGTTGCGCAGATGGCTAGAGAAGTCAAGGCAAGCCTGACGCCATAGTTGTTTTGGATGAAATTGAAGAAGAATGGCGCGAACGACGCCGTCGATAATCGGAAGATCGTGATCAACCCGACCCGTGCTCCATACCCATCCGGCCCGAAGACTGAGAGCGGCAAGCTCCCACGGCAGATGCTGTTTAGACCAGAGCTAAACCCAACCAAGGCAACGAAGATTGCAATTCCGACGAAAGAGTGAGACGTCAGTATAATAGTGAATGTCGCCGCCGAGAGCATAACACATGAGAGAATGGTGAGTTGAATTGGCGATATCCTCTCGGTAAACGATCCCGCAAATAGCCGTACCGCGATCTGTGACGGGCCGAAGAGCGTGGAAACCAAGGCTGTCTCCTGCAGCTCTAAACCGATCGACGCAAGGATAGGAATCATTCGACTGAGTAACGCTGAAAAAGCAAATGTCGTCAGCGAAAAGCCTAACGTCATGAGGAGGAGGTCAATCGTCTTGGAAGAGGACTGGTCTTGCGGGCCACAGACCGTGTTCTGATCTCCAAGCCTTGCGGAGGACTTCCCAAGAGCCAATTGGATTAAAGGGACAGCGAGGAGAACATTGCAGCCTCCATAGATCCAACAGACTTGCCTCCAGCATATCGAAGTGAGCAGCAACGAGGTCAACGGCCAAAATAGCGTTGACGAGAAACCGACAATTAATGTCAGGAGAGCCATTTGCCGTCCTGCATGAACCGCATCTCGCTGTACCAAGAACACGAACGCAGCCTCATAAAAGAGAAATGCCGACGCAAGTTGCATACCGAACAGGGCGATTGCAAAAACGACTGCATTCCAAGAAGTTGCTGCAATTCCCAGGCTAGCAGCTCCAACGAATGAGGCGACCTTCATTGTCTTGCCTGCGCCGTATCGGTCCATGAGGCGACCGGCAACCAGCGACATCAGCGCACTGGCAAGCAAAGCAAATGAGAAACAACCAATTATCCAGTCCTCTGTGACTACGAGGTCACGGGAAGCCTCTTTTGCAATGGCCGCCACACAATAATAAAGTGTGCCGTAGCTGATAATTCCTGCACCGCCCAGTGCCACAACGATCAGACTGTCATCCTCCCGGGTGGGTTTCGATCTTCTCGGTTCCGGTCGCATATCGTCGAGTGCCTCAACTAGGGTTCAGACTCAATTGATCCAATAGGCGACGATGGCGGCGAGGTGGACGGCGGCTAAGAAGTTCCTGGCGAGTTTGTCATACCGAGTAGCGACACGCCTGAAATCCTTGAGCCGGCAGAAACAGCGCTCGATGACATTGCGTCCTTTGTAGGCACGTTTGCTGAAGCTGTGGAGGACCACCCTGTTGGATTTGTTTGGAATGACGGGCTTCGCGCCGCGATCGACGATTTCGGCGCGAAAGCCGTCGCCGTCGTAGCCTTTGTCCCCGATAAGGCTAGACATGGGCGGCGCGAGCTTCAAAAGGGCCGGTCCTGCGGCAATATCTGCGGCTTGCCCCGGAGTGAGATGAAATGCGCAAGGTCTGCAATCAGGGTCGCTCAGCGCGTGGATTTTCGTGGTCCGCCCACCGCGCGAGCGGCCGATCGCCTGTTCATGCTCCCCCTTTTCCGCCGCTCGCCGAGCGATGCGCTTTGATCGTGGTGGAGTCGATGGACAAAGTCACGCTGTCCTTGCCACAGCGGGCGAGCGCTTCAAAGATCGCCTGCCAATGTCCGCGCTTAGCCCAGCGATTGAAACGATTGTAGATCGTCGTGTACGGGCCATAATCGGGCGGGCAATCGCGCCAGCGCGCACCGCATTGAAGCATGTGAATGATGCCGCTGATGATACGTCGATCATCATCGCGCGCCGGGCCGGTCTGGTTCGTTGGCAGATGTGGCCTTATCTGAGCCCATTGCTCGTCGTTGAGCCAAAACAGCCCTTTGCGCATCCAAGACCCCCGCACCGAATCAACTCGGTGCGAGGGAATCAAAGTTCGCTAATTAGGTACAGACCCTAATACGGATTGCGGGCAATGGGCTCTGTTTCCCCTCCGATTTCGCCCGAACAGATTTATTCCAGTGATGGTGAATGACACGAACTACGGGGCGACTTTGACCGCCGTTTGGTCGCACCAAGTATTGCCTCGGCCATGCGACTTCGCGGTAGGTCTCGATGTAACCGTGGTCTGCACTACACACATATTAGCGGCTGGCCTGCATTTGGTTTCCAGCCGGCCAAATACGCTTCATCAGCTTGGCCACGCGTATCAACAGTATGCGAGCATGGACCGGGGTGAATTGTCGTCGAGGATGGTACTTCCTTATTATCTCCAATTTGCTCGACTAGTTTAGTGGACCGCTTAGCGACGACTTGCGCATTTTAGCCGTCGGTGTGACTTGCTCGGGTACGCGTGGCGCGCCAACTCGCTCGTCCGAATTGCCGCCTAAAGCTGAGACCGCTGTACTTGGCTGCGGACGCACCCAAGTAAACAACCCCTGTCAAAATGCCGTCGCGAAGCGTCCCTTCGAACTCGTAGTCTATGGCCAAGGGATCGCCCGGCAACTGTGAAACCAGCTTCAATTTCGGTCCAACTATCTGGCCTCGGCAGTTACTCGAGACATCGGCGCCGATGTGTTTGCCCGTAATGTCTTGACTCTCCTGTAGCAGAACGAACGCGTGTACAGTGCTACCATGAAGAAAGTCGATAAAGACCTGCCATGCTCCTGCTACGTCCTCAAAGTCCTCGTGCGGTGGTGCGGCTGGCGGAACAAAAGGCTCTGAAATGGCATGAACGATTGAACGGCCAACGATCTCGGCTTCGAATCCGGTCAGATTGGTTGGATCGACTACGATCCGTTGCGGCTCCTGCCAACAGTCGTGCAACACAATGCGCGGACGCCCGCCAGCCAGCTTCTTGGCGATCACGTCGGCGCTTACTGGGAATACCTTAGCGCGCCAAGAAACCGCTATTCGTGGATTGCAGAATGCAGAGTCTGGTTCGATCTCTTCGACGGAGAGCCCAGGTACGCTCAAAAACTCGCGCTTCATTATCGAAATACACTCGCGCCATCTTTCCATAGCACGAGCGGCTCCTCCTCGAACCCATTGCTCCAGCGCGACGTAAGCGCCAATGATCTCGTCTTTGCCAACCTTCATTGACCGACCAAACGATTGGCCAGGGGGCCCATTCAAGTACGCCGCTCTGCATAATCTTTCCGAGCCTAGTAAGAAGCCGGTAGATTGTGGTCCGCAGATATACTTGCCGCCTGAATGAATCAGCAGATCGGCCCCATTTTGAAGCAAAACGCTGGGAAATCTTGGCGCTGCTCCGGCCCCGTCCACAATCAGCGGGATTCCCAGTTGTTTGGAGCGCAGAGCGATTTGTTCGAACGACAAGACCGACTTTGGAATATCTGAGGCAACCACGCATATTGCCGCGATCTTCTCAATTTCAATCTGATCCATGTCTGAGGCACGGCCGATAGGACGCACCACACAACCGACTGCTCGAATTGCATGCTCGTAAGCCATCCGCTGATCAGCCGCCACAACTACCGTTTTCTCGCCTCGTAACGGGAGCTTGAGCATCTTTTCTGGATCGTTGCCGACGACGCAAGCAGCAACCGCCTGGCTCACTGCTGCAGCACTTCCAGCGGTCACGAGCCCCCATTCGGCACCGGAGAGTACAGCCAATTTCCGTCCGACCGCTTCCGCCACTTCGTCGAGAACGACAAAACCTCGGCCCGACGCTTCCATTGCAGCGAGCACAGATCGCGTTGGATTGCATCCGCCGTAGGAAGTACGCACACCGGTACAATTAATGATCGGTTCAACGCCAAGGTCACGGAATACTTGTCCTGCGGCAGGGCCGTCATGTGGCGTGCCATCGCAATCAATATCCAAATTCATGCAAGGCCTCCCTCTAACGCTTTAACGGCGGTCGGATTGGATCGCATTTATGACGTCTGGGAAGACCGACGAGAACACCCGAGCCCGCACACGTCTTGACTCCTGCTCGGCAGCACTCGCTTTCAAAGGATTGCAGTTAATCTTCATAATCTTCTTCCCCAGATCAACAAGGACTGGCGGATACCGCCCGAAGTTATGATCTCGACCATGCCAACCATCCGATAGCAAAGCGAAATGCTGCTTTCCCTTTACCGCACCACCCATGATGGTTATCCCGTACTAGTGCCCGCCAACAGCTTCTAGGCCACTTGCCGGCAATCTGCGGATTGGTGTGGACATCGAGTTCAATTTCGCGCGAACTCTCAATGACCGCTTCTGGATGATTGCCATTCTCGGAAAGAGCGTATTTCAACGCTTGATCGCGGTTAACGAACAAGCCACCGAACATGCCGTTCTGTTCTCGGGCAACCCAGTTGCCACGACGATTTCTGCCAACGAAAACGATCGACGCTACGGGATTCGACTGCACGGAGAATTCAACCATAGCGCTCGAACGGTATGCTCCTTCCATGACAACTGCCCACTCCCCAAAGATGTTCGAAGATGTCAGCCCGCAGATGGACAATAGCAATCCATCATGGCAACAGGAGTCCTTTGTCCTTTGCATACAAGGTCTCGCCGGCTCTAGAGTGAAGCCCCTTATTTGCGCGGCTGATCGTCAGCCGACCAGCATTCCACTTCCAGGCTTCGACATGGCAGCTCGAATGTGGCACTATGATCCCCTGGATGTCTTCTTCCAATCTGAGCGAAATGCAGCTTTATCAGCCTGACGCACTGCGCTTTCTCTTTGTTCTAGCGAGCTCGTCTTCGGAGAGCATTTTCGTGCCGATGATGCCCTCGCTCGTCAATTGCGCTATTTCGGCATCCGACAGTCCCAGAAGCCCCGATAGTATCTCTTTGTTATGTTCCCCGAGCGTCGGCGCCGCTGAACGGATCGGATACGGTCCTTCTCCTTCGCGAATTGGCATCGAGGGCTGCGGGTGCAACCCAACGAAGGCGCGCTCCACTTCCTGCATAAACGCGCGCGAGCGGAGATGTCGATCTTTGAGCAGGTCAATTGGCAGGCGGGCCACGCCTGCAGCTACATTTGCCGCTTGCAACTCAGCCATAGCCTGATCTGCATCGCGGGTGGACGTCCAGGCTTCGATACTAGCCTCGATCACATCTTCGATGCCGCGCCGCGCTTCCGCGGACATCAGTGAAGCGTCTGTGGCCCAGTCAGGTCGACCAATGACTACGGCAAGGTTCTGCCACATATCTGCGCTGGTCACAGCGATCATGATCCAGTTATCTTCACCTGCACATCGGAAGCAGCCATGTGGTACGAATTGCGGATGTCGATTGCCATACTTTCGAGGTGGCGTACGACTGATCGATTGGACAATGATCCATGGCGCCGCGAACGGCATCATGCACTCGATCTGTGCAAGATCAATGAACTGGCCCTCCCCATTTGTACGGGCGTGAACCAGTGCAACCAGAACAGCAGCGCAGCCATTCAATCCCCCGACGGCATCGCCAAAGGCGATGTGGCTCATCACTGGGGGGCCGTCTGACTTTCCCACCACCCTCGGCAAGCCCGAGCCCTGTTCGAGCGTAGAGCCGTAAGCCCGGCAATTGCGATGAGCGCTGTCGGTCCCAAAGCCTGACATTGACATCATGACGAGCCGAGGGTTGAGCGTTCTAAGCACGTCAAAGCCAAGCCCAAGCTTGGGCAATACGTCGACTGAATAATTGTCGACAACGATATCGGCACCCGCCAAGAGCCGCTTGGCGAGAGCGCGTCCTTGGCTCCGCGTCAGGTCGAGCGTGATACCGCGCTTGTTGCGATTCATCACACAGAACACCGGCGCCTTTTCGTACATGTGCGCGTCGACATAAACAGATCCTCGGTCAACCCCGCGCCACCAGTCCGGATACTGGATGGCTTCGATCTTGATCACGTCCGCTCCGAGGTCAGCCAGAATACGGGTACACAGCGGCCCCGCCCACCCCATCGAGAAGTCGATGACACGAATCCCCTGCAAGGGCAGCGTGTCGGACCCGCTGGGACCGACCAGCGCCGAGGCCACGCGGCTCAACCGCTTGCAGGAGGAAGGGTTATCCTGCTGTTCGCCGCAAGCCGGCACCCTTCCTCCTCGGCGGGGCGGCGTCAACGTCAAGCGTTGCATCGATCCGGGCGCAAGAGCCTCCTCTCGGCCAAACAGGATCGGCACGATTGCGCCCCGCTTTCTCTTCTCCGGGTCCTCAAGCAGATCCGCTATTTCCGGTACCGGAACGATGGGAATTTTCCGCTTCAGTCCCTCCGCAAACCAGTCCTGCGCTGTCCTCGCTTTTAGGCGTGGAACGAATTGTCGTTCAAGCCGCTCCACGTGGCGCAGACGATCAGCGCTGTGTGCCAGCCCCAAATCGTCGCCCAATTCGGAGAGGCCGAGCATGTCGCAAAACGCTCGCCATTGCGCTGGCGTACCTGTCGTAACCCCGAGTAAACCGTTCTTGGTTTCGTAAATTCCGGCCGGAAAGGTGGGCCAAAAGCGATTGATGCCAATCCGGCGTGTCATGTCGCAGGTCGAAACCTGCTCGAACATGACATAATCGCAAAGCGCGATGCTTGATTCGAAAATACTAAGCGACCACGACCGCCCTGACCCGCGCTCCATTCGCGCAAACGCCGAAGAAGCCGCGGCGATGAACCCCCAAAGCCCGGCTAGAATGCCTGTCTGGAAATCCGGCGCGTGCGATGGCGGGCCTTCGGCCGGGCCGACCAGCTTAACAAGGCCTGCCAGCGCTCGGACAGTCGAATCGGTTGCTGCGTATCCGGCATAAGGCCCTTCGCTGCCGAACCAGCTCGCGCTGAGATAGATTAAACCTGGGCAGCGCTGCCGGATGGCGACCACGTCAATCGCGGGGCAACCAGCAGGATCGACATCTCGGCCATCCACCAGAATGTCGCAGTCCTCGATCAACGCGGTCAAACGTTCTATCGCGTCCAACTCGTTTGCATCGATCATGATGCTTGACTTATTGAAATTCAGAAATGCGAACCACGCGCTATGACCACCGGGCGTGAATGGCGCACTATTGCGAAGCGGGTCTCCTGCTGGGGGCTCAAGTTTCTGCACATCTGCGCCAAAATCGGCCAGCAACCGAGCACAATAGCTGGTTGCAGCTGAGCTCCCAATCTCGAGGACACGAAAATCCGATAACACGCCCATGACGGCCCCCATGCTACCCGAACACCGAAACTGCAGACATCGCCGGTCCCGGATTTTATCTTTTTGACTCTACAATGGCGCGTCTCGAGAGCCGCTATACAGGGCCTTTTGTGTTGGTACCCATGGTCTCATGGAGACGATCGCAGCGACACCGTGCGGTAGCTAAGAGTATTCCGACAACGTTCGATCCGCATGATCGTCCTCAAGAGAACGGAGGCAAGTTCCAGCAGCCTCGAAGAAACACCGACTTAAGCCGCTCGAAGACCACATGCTCGAGATCGTCGTGCGGTCCTCGCCAAAGCAAATTAGTCGGCACGGCCTGGACTGTGCAGCTACCAAGTCGAATAGGCAGGGCCTGAGATGTGCGCAGTCCTTTCGGCGACGCTGCCTCCTATGGCCTGCTTATCTACATCGTCTGACAAATGGCGGCCTCTCGTTCCAAGAGATTTGCATCACTTCTCCCAGAGTGCGGGGGATCCTTCCGAGAGGCTTTCCGCTCATCTTGATTCTCGTAGGGAAATCCCACGAGGCTGAGGTCTCCTATATTCACAGCGGCTCTCGACGCAGCCGCCTGTGCGGTAATTGCTTTCAACCAAATGAATTACGAGTCATGACGGCAGTGCCGATGGCATGCTATCTATCTGGCATACCTGGTCCTGAGCGTGCGACATTGCGCGGTTCATCGCAACCGCCTTTGGCGCGAGCTGATGACTACGCGTGGAACACAGGCTGACGTGATAGACGGAACATCAAAAGATTCAGGTGATCAGATGTAAGCCGGCATCGATACGCACGCATTCTCCCGTCATGCTGCTGGATTCCGGGCTAGCGAGGAAGCAGACCAGATGCGCTATATCTTCTGCTGTGGACACAAGCTTGAGGGGGGAGCTCGCCTCGACGGCATCGCGCACTTCCCGGGCAGCCGTCTCGCCACGCGCTTTTGTGAACCACGGCGTGTCAATATAGTCCGGACAAATTGTGTTGACGCGAATAGAAGGTGCTAGCGCCCTTGCTAGTGGCCGTGTCATGGCATTCAGCGCGCCCTTGCTTGCCGAGTATGCGATCGATGAGCTCGGACCGCTGATAGCTGCGACCGAGGAGACGTTCACAATTGCGGCCGAGCGCTTGCTAACCTTAGCGCCCGCTTCGAGCAGCGAGCGCGCCGCACGGATCATTTGGAATGCACCGATCGTATTGACGGCATAGATGCGTTGAAACTCTTCCGCCGAGAGTCCGGCGAGATCGTGATGCGGCACATGCTTCGTCGTAGCAGCATTGTTGACGAGCACGTCGAGCCGCCCCCAACTGGCCGCCGCCGCGACGACCTTACGACAATCATCATCGCGCGAGACATCGCCCTGCACAACCAACACCTCGGCTGCGCCCGCCTTCCGGCACGCCTCGGCGGTGGCATCGGCTTCCTTCTGGCTCTGAGAATAGTTCACCACGATGCGGGCCCCGCCTCTGGCCCAGAGGGCTGCGGTCGCCGCTCCAAGTCCTGACGCAGAACCCGTTATGATCGCGCACAATGGATTCTTCGACATCAATCCTCCTTTTTCCGCGTTCAATCCGGATCTTACAGTCTAGACGCTTGGCGCCACAAAAATCCGTAAACCTACATAGCTGTATCGCCGATACCAGACATTCCGGTGTGCATCCGCTGCTGAGTTTGGCTGGAGCGGATTCTTCTCGGATGGATTCCCATCCAGATGTGCATGGGCCTGGGAAGATGAGAATCGTTCGTCCTCCGGAGGAAGAGCTTGTGAGCACGCAGATGGCATCGCCAACAGTTCAGTTCTGAGATGCATTTCTTCCTGTGCTACCGATGGAACTTCGATCGATATTCGTCCATTACGATTCTCGACCAAGGCAGGCCACCGACGGCAACATGCACGATCGGCATATGGCCCATCATAGTTATCCAAACGGGTGATGTGTGTTGAGTTGTTGAAGCCAACCGGAGCTTTTGGTCATCAAGGAGCGCCGTCGCGGCCCCCTGCCCCAGGCGCGAGCGCCATGTTGCCGCTCGCGGGAAACAATGCGCAGCAGGCCGGTCACTTCTGATCTGCCGGAGTTGAAGATCGGCTTCTACCACCTGTGAGCGCGAGCTTTTCGCGAACCTGATCCGAGCTCATTACTCGTACACCGATACGTTCGAGTATTTCGACTGCGCGCTGTACGAGTTCGGCGTTGGTCGCGAGCCGCCCACGGGAGAGGTAAAGGTTGTCCTCTAACCCTACCCGTACATTTGCGCCGAAGAACGGAGCTAACGCGGCGTACGGGAACTGCATTCGTCCAATCGAAAAGGCAGAGTAAATAGCGCGCGGCGGCAAGCGGTTTACCATCGCCATCAATGTGACCGGATCGCATGGCGCTCCATAAGGAATTCCCATGCACAGTTGGATCATTGGCGGATCGTCAATCAAGCCCTCTTTGATCAACTCCTCGACTAGCACGAGATCGCCGGTGTCAAACACCTCTAGCTCAGGACGTACTCCAATCTTCTGTAGGCGTGCGGCCATTTCTCGTACCGTCGCGGGCGTATTGACTACGATCAACTCGTCGCGAGTGCCGTAATTTAGGGTGCCGCAATCCAAGGTACAGATCTCAGGGCGCAACTCTTCGACGTGCACCAAACGCTCAAGCGCACCCGCCATGTCCGTTCCGGCCGCCGGCGGCAGCGGAGACTCGGGCCCACCCAGCACGAGACCGCATCCCATCCCGGTAGTCAGGTTGATCACCGGATTTACATTCGACATTTGAATGCGCCGCACCACTTCTCGATACAGCAGCGGATCACGCGAACCCTGCCCCGTCTCGGGATCGCGCACGTGGATGTGCACCACAGCCGCGCCGGCCCGAGCTGCAGCGATCGCAGAGTCAGCGATCTGCTCTGGGGTTATCGGCACATTCGTGGTGTCCGGTTTTCCCCCGCTGCCCGTGAGTGCGCAGGTGATAAACACCTCGGAATTCATGCATCTTCTCCCTTTGAGAGGCTGACCTGTCACGGCCAGGTAAAACGTCTGGACTCCTAGCCGCAGCTTAGTGACTTCAAGACTCAAGGAGCAGTCATCGGAATTCCGAGACCTTGGGCCCGCCCATCATCCAGCAAGCCTCATGCCACTCACGGAATACGGTGCGCGCCCGTCACACGCCGGTACGCCACTTTGATAGCGCTCGCACGGATCATCGTTGTCTGCGCGGAGCACAATGGGCGGGCTGAATCGTCTTCGGCTGAGGCTCTCGCTCTGAGTAGCGAGCAGCGAGACGAGAGGACGGTAAGACGCATATTTGGCGAAGAGCACCAATCTGCCAATTTTCAAAAGCCTTGAGGCTGTTGCCGTCCCCGATGGCTGGCTCAAATGCTACAGTGTAGGAGGCGAATTGTATGTACACCCCCACTCGGTGGCATTACGCTTCTCGCTCGGCTCGGTCTCACCCTGAACTAATTTGAAGAGCCGCACCATAGCCCTAGCTGACGAGCTTTCCTCGGAAGCCAGGCGCCCGAGACATGCTCGAAAAGCAAAGCAGCCTAGCTCGCGACGCGGGGTTGATACTCCCGGTGGGTCTTCTAGACTCCCCAAGCGTGTACGAGAGCGACAGTGTGGCCGCTGGCATCTCGTTTGTTGCAGGTTCGAGGTCCAGATCCTGCTGTTGGTCTTAGCTGAGCAACTGGCAATCGCAAGAAATCGGTCGATACTCTGGAATCTCATCCACGGCGCTGCTGCGGAACGTTGAGTTGCCCGCCCCGGATTGCGCAGCGAAATGAGCTTGGGAAGGGTGGCAGATCCGGATGGTAGGTCGCAACACTGCATATCCGATCTACAGAGTTCTTTCTGTCGACCCGTTCTTTGATGAGTCAGCCCCCTTCGGACCCGCACTGTGATGGATCCACCACCGCTTGTTTCGTCTCGGCCGCCCTCCATACCCGCGTGCCTGCTCATGATGTTACAATTATTGGCCGAAAAGCTCCCTTAGAGACAGCTTTCCTCCGTGTCTTAGCAACTCGATTCCTGACCTGACCTACGCAGATGCGACAGACGGTTCTGAGATCCTTTTTGGTGGATAGCGTCGCTTTCCGTGTAGCTCCTGGAAGGCTCGATCACTGATGGGAGAGGCCCATCCGGAACGCACTATTGATTAACTTGGTTTAGGCTAGGCACCTATATAGACCATGAAGAACGACTGGCATCCTCGTGCCCTATTGTTGGTGCGGGAGGCTGGAAACTTAGACGGAGATACCGCATCAGCCGCGATAAGACCCCGGCGTACGATGCCACGGGTCAGCAGCTCGCGCACCAGCACGCTATGAACTAAGTTGACCCCGCCGATTGTGCTGTTAGTCGACGTTCTCGATTCGGGAATTGGATGTCCTAGAGCAGGCAGGCCATCCTCAAAGGACAGCAACCGGGAGATGACTGATGAACGATAACTGTCTCGACTTTTTATTTAACGACAGCCATCCCTTTCCCGTCAACTACCGAGCGTACCGGAAGTTCGTTGAGAATCGCCTGCTCCACATTCTTCGACAAAACCCTGGATGCCACTTTCTCGAGATTGGTATAGGGCGCTCGTTCAGGCAAGAGAGATTCAATACTATTGACGACCTTGGCATCAACTATGTTGGTTTGGACTTCGAGCACGTCTGCGCTGAAAGGCGAGCCCGACTGAGCGCCGCGGGCATCGTGAATCGCAACATCAGATTTTGGGGAAACCACCTAGGAACGTACTTGTTCAACCTGGTCAGGCTCGCAAGGCATTACGAGAGGTTCGACATCATTTATCTCGATGGTGATCATTCACTCTATGTAGATTTTGCGGCTGCAATCGCAGCAGTACGGTTATTGAAGCCTTGCGGACTATTCCTTTTCGGCGATGTTAGGTTCTCTTTCGGAAGCAGGGAGCTGGCTCAGGCGACGTTCAGACAAACTAAGCAGTTGACCGAGGACGAGGCTAATGAACCTCACGTCCCAATTATCATCCGGGAATATTTGATCCCTCTGTTCAATTTTGAAGTTGAGCACTCGTTGTCGGATCCCGATTGGATCGCACTCCGAGCTCCCAAATCCGCTCCTTGGATGCGATTGTAAGGGGTGGCGCGGAATGGAATTTCTTGAGCCTGCTGGCACAGTCACCATCTCTGCGAGCGAATGCTCGCGGCGATTTCCGGCGCCTGTGTCTTCACGCAGACTCACGCGAGAAGTTGCTGCCGGGTGCATCTCCCCTGATCGAAACTAATGTCGCTATCAGGTCCGAAGCCCTCTTGCAGATACCAGCAAGACCTTCCCGGAACTCAATCTGCTCGCTGGGCTACAACCGAATAGCTCGAAGGCAACACTGGACCTTGCAGTCACATGTTGGCACCGCACCATCGGCGCGCTCGCTGGCATACGTTTTGCTGGTGGTGAGTTGAAACCGTACTTCCAGTGAAATTTCGGAGCGATATTCCTGTTTCTCGAATCCAGGTGACTTCATTTGATGTCAAAGACGCAACTCTCGGTCCGGACCTCAACGAGAGGACGAGACAGAGCCTGTTCAAGAGGTGGGTAAGGAACGACGACGTGAAAATGGCACCGAATGGACCACGGATGAGCGGCTGCGGTGCTTGTTAGCGACGCGCGCCCGAACAGTTCTGCGAGACCAGCAAGTAAACGCTCCGTCATCTGACTATCTCATCAAACGGACGATGGCCTTAAGATTGGGCAGCATGTTCGAAAGACTACAACAGCAGTGAACGGCGCCAGAATAACTGCCGCTCCCGCAGCACCTGCTTCCGAAAAGCGGCTCCTGCCGCTGTAAACAGCAGATCGCGAGACGCTCTGAAAGTCGAGTGAGAGACATCATGTTGATGAACGAGTTAAAGGATCAGATACCGGATTTTGCCAGAGACGTTAGGACTAACCTAGCGGCTATGTTGGCCGACGAGACACTTCCGCCAAAGTGCAAGTGCAGTCTATTGCTAGCCGTCGCGATTGCAACTCGCAATCACAAGGTCATTTCCGCGATGGAATGCGAGGCTAGATCTGTAATGACGCCAGATGCCATCGCTGCCGTTAAATCCGCGGCTTTCTTGATCGCGATGAACAACATCTACAATCGCTTTGTTCAACTCGCGTCAAACCCGGAATACAGGAAGATGCCTGCGCGGCTACGGCAAGACCTAATCGATAGTTCGAACGTCGACAGGGGCGATCTCGAGCTGTGGTCACTGGCCATCTCGGCTATCAATGGCTGCGGCGCCCTCATGGACGAGCACGAAACAGCTCTGCAACAGGAATGGTTCAGTCCAACGGAGATCCAGACTGCCGTACGTTTTGCTGCTATTATGCAGTCAGTAGCCATCGCGATCGAGACAAGCGGTGACGTGAGATTCTAATCGCGAACATAGTCTGGTCGAGCTTGAACGTTATGCGAAGAGAAGGCTGTGCGGCAAACCCGCGATGGCTGGAATTCGGAGCTCCCGCCGCCCTGATCGGCACTGCGGCGCCCCTTGTGCCATTGTGGGAGGGATTTTGCTGCATGCAGATCCCGCCTGGAGGTGCTAGCCAAGTGGGTAACAGATCGTCTTCCGCTGTGAATTCGGGGAGCCCAACGCTCGACCTAATCGGTCAACAGCTCAGCAAAAGTGCGGTCGACTCGGGTGATCAGACAAACGAGATGCCGGATCTCAGGTGCAGTCCCATTCTGCGGCATCGCGTAAAATGGAATGGCTTGCAATGGATCCTTCGGTTGAGATAGCTCAACGAGATCGCACATCATATCTAGTCAACTCAGTGAAGGCGAACGACCATGCACAACGTACGTGGCAAAACTCAACATTCGATGGACCTTAGCGGCAAGGTCGCATTCGTTGTCGGTGGTTACGGAGCGATTGGCACAACAATCTCCGAAACACTTGCTGCTGCTGGAGCAACCAGCGTTATTGCGGGGCGAAACGGCGACCAGGCGCGCGCGCTAGCTCACCAATTAAGCGACAGGGGCTATTTTGCGAAGGGCCTTGAGCTCGACGCAACCAACACTGAAGCAATCAGAGAACTCTCAAGCTCACTGGTACATCATCATGGTTCGATTGACATTCTAGCAAATTGCCTCGGTTTCAATAAGGAGCAGAGGCTACTTGAAGTGACGGAGGAGGCCTTTGATGAGGTCTACTCAAGAACGTTGCGAGCCGGGATGTTCCTCTCTCAAGTGGTGGCCAAGCATCAAATTGCTGCTGGTAGGGGCGGCAGCCAAATCCATCTCCTCTCGGTTGGATCATCACTTGGATTCCGGGATCGGGGCTACAGTTCCTTTTGCGCGGCAAAAGGCGGACTGGCTGTTCTTCTAAAGCAGCATGCGACGGAGCTGGCACCGCACGGGATCACTGTCAACGGCGTAGCACCTGGTAGGGTTCGGACGCAAAAAAACGATAGGGCGCTCGAAGATGCATCGACGTTTAGGCAAGCTACCGCGAATATTCCTCTCTGTCGTCTGGCAACGCCAGCCGATGTCGCCGGCGCGGTACATTTCTTCGCATCGGAGCTGTCGCGTTTTGTGACGGGGCAAATACTATACGTCGATGGTGGTCTCACCGCATGCAGGTAAGGATAGCCGAGCTCGTCCCTGTGATGAGGGAGAGGCCGTAGAGGCCCTGATACGGTCCGCCGAGAAGATGTCCATCCTAAGAGGGAGCTAGCAGCCGGGGCCCGGTCGCGAATATCTGCCGTACAGCGCGGATCAGTCGCGCTGACCTAGGACGAGTTCAAGTAGCTCCAACAGGAGAACGGCAGGAAGTAGAAGCTGTTCGACGATTTATCTCAGCAAGGAGAGGCTGCAGGGCGTGATCCGCCGGATGGTAGAAGCCTGACTGGAGGCGCTGTAGATCGACGAATCTGTGGCGAGTGGCAGATGTCGACCCGCAAGGCCTCGCACCTCCCGATTTCGATCACTCGGCCAATGATGACAAGTTCCCAGGCTGCCCTCGAAAGCCGGATGAAGCAGATCTGCCATGTTCGGGTTCGATACGGTTATCGCCGTATCCACTTGCTGTTAAGCCGCGAGAATTCTCCGCACGGTCGGAACAAGAGGCGTCGTATTTTGCGAGTTGGCCTGCATTGCCCAACAAGCCGACCAGAAGCCGCGCCGAAGCCGAGTGCGCGAGGATCGAAGACCAGCCGCGCGGGTGAACGAGAGACCTGATCAATGGCCTTGTGAACCATCGTCTGACAACGGGTCCGAGCTTCGGGCGCTGACGATCGTTCATACCTTCTCCTGCTTCTCGCTAGCGTTGGCAGCGGCGCAACCAGACCGGCAACGTGACGGAGGCCCAAAATCCAGTTCTGGGTTGTCCACGTTCGCTCTCGCTGCACCGCTTCACTGACCTCAGCGGCCGTTTCGCATGTGAAACAACGCCGCGCTCTTCATCGCCCAAAACGCGAGTCCCTACAACGGCGATGAGTATGTCCGCTGCCCGACCAATACTCGGCGACAGATCGAATTGACTCCTACCAGTCGATCATGCAGGCACAATCAGGGCGTCAAAGTCAGCTCGCTTGCACGATCAACGAGGCTCTTCAACTCCTCGCCTGTTTGCCAAACGAGGCAATCATCGTCCACGATGTCCTCTCCTATCAACTGTAATATCGATCCGCCGGGTTCGTGATGAGAATATCCGTAAACCACCCCTTTTTCCAATAGCTGGCGCGCGACTAGTGCACATAGGAAGTCCGGAGCCCACATCGCGAAGGACACTCCGCGCGCTAGTCCCGCCATGACCTTCGACATCCCCATCCCTCTGAAGTCCTTGCGAATCCAACGGTCTCCAAGATAAGCTACTTTACCCGTTATCTTCTTCGCACTCGGCGCTGTGCAGCGACAACGATCCTGGGGATGTGCATGCACAGCCGGGTCCGCGAAAAACGCCTTCAAAGACTGGAGATGTTCGGCCAAGTTGCTGCGCGAAAGATCGTACAGTCGGGCGGCCTCTAAAAGAGCGACGTTGCTATTTCTATCGACGCCAACAATCCAAAATCCCTCGCCCAATTTGATTGGCGAACGGTCCGGTCGAAAATTCGGATATGTCCGTCCCTTTGTTGGAGTAGCCTGCGTGATCGAGATATACTCATCAAAATCGAAGCCTATCGAAATCTTCACTCCGTTTTGAGCGGCGGCGGCGTCGTATTTTTGCAAAAAACGTGAGATGCTCAACGGATCAACTACGGTTTCCATTCCGTTATTCCTTGCTTCTTATCCCCTCGGCTTTGCACAAACATATTGATAAGACAGTTAATCATCTATCGTCGACTGCCTGATCTGGCGGGAGCACCGTGGCGACAGATGGAGAGGCCTCGTCAAGACCGCGAGTATAAGCACTTGGAAACGTCCCAGTGATCGGACGATACGAAGATGTTGCGCAGTTCAAGCGCGTTGACCTTGCCCCCAAGTTTTATCCATTCCTGAGTTCGCCCCGGTCGTTGGATTTGCCCATTTGGGCGGTGGTAGCGACGGGAGCTGGCGCGGAGCCCTCAGCATAGCGCAGCGCCAGATCCCGTCGCGGGTTGCAGGTGATGGCGAACTCGGACGGCATCCTCCATCCGAGCTGTGAGTGTGGTCGTGTGTCGTTGTAATCCGCGCGCCAGCATCCGAGCGCGACGCGGGCCTGGGCCAGCGAGGTGAACAACGTCTCGTTCAACAATTCATCCCGCAGCCGGCCGTTGAAGCTCTCGATGAAGGCGTTCTGCATGGGCTTGCCTGGCGCGATGTAGTGCCAAGCGACGCGGCTCTGATCGGCCCACGTCAGAATGGCGTTGCTGGTGAGTTCGGTGCCGTTGTCGCTAACCACCGTCTTGGTCTTGACCGCGCTCGGTGATCAGGCGGTCCAGTTCCCGCGACACCCGGGCGCCCGAGAGCGAGGTATCGGCCACCAGCGCCAGACACTCGCGGGTGCAATCGTCGACCACGGTCAGAATGCGGAAGCGACGGCCGTCGGTGAGCTGATCCGACACGAAGTCGAGCGACCAACGATCGTTGGGGGCCATCGGCGCCATCATCGGTGCCCTGGTCCCAATTGCCCGCTTGCGGCCACCACGGCGGCGTACCGCGAGCCTCTCTTCCCGGTAGAGCCGGAAGAGCTTCTTATGGTTGACCAGATAACCCTCCCGCTTGAGCAGCACGTGCAGGCGGCGGTAACCGAAACGGCGACGTTCCTGGGCGATCGCCCTCATGCGCTGGCGAAGGCCGGCATCATCTGCGCGGGTCGCCTTGTATCTCATCGTCATGCGGCAGCAGCCGATGGCTTTACACGCCCGCCGTTCGCTCATTCCGTAGACGTCCACGAGATGGGCGACAGCTTTCCGCTTGGCAGCGGGCATCACCATTTCTTTCCCAGGAGATCTTTCAAGGCCGCATTGTCCAGCATGGCGTCGGCCAAGAGCCGCTTCAGTCGTGTGTTCTCGTCCTCCAGGGTCTTCAGCCGCTTGGCCTCCGACACCTCCATCCCGCCGAATTTTGCCTTCCATTTGTAGATGCTGGCGTCACTGACGCCATGCTTGCGGCACAGATCGGCGACCGAAACGCCAGCTTCGTGCTCCTTCAAAATCCCGATGATCTGCTCTTCCGTAAAGCGACTGCGCTTCATGCTCTGGTCCTTATGTGGGCCAGAGCGAACTTCAAACTGGATTAAGCCCGTGGGGCAAGGTCAGCGTCCAACAATCACTGACGAAAGACAGGCAGATCTGCTCATGTGATTGGCTACTCCCAAGGGAGGCCGCGTCGATCGCGCGACCTTTATTTGACGTATGGTGCGCAAAGTTCGCAACTGGGCAACGGTTGGAATCTCGTGGTCGATGTGACGGCTCTGGGCAAGCTCTGTACGACGGCTACACTCTTAGCCAACCATCTCGCATTGAGAGACAATCGAGACACTCTTAGAACGGATTTCTGGCTGAGAGCAGCTCGCCTTAGAATCGCTCCAGGAAGCCACTAGGTCGCAACGGCAGAAGGGACCACGCTACATCTCGCTACTGCTTCGATAGCCTGACACTTTCGGTGCGTTATCAGCAAACCGTCATTAGTCGAACTCTCAGCAAAGGGGCGAGTGCGGCTCACCTAGCGCCTACGTCCCCCAGCCGCTTTGTCGATACACTGAGTAGGCAGCCAAGTGATCCCCAAACCAAAGAGCTCCGCGGATCATCCTAAAAGCCGTACTCGACCTTACAACGGTGAAGCTATTTGAGTGAAGCGGCCAACGACCTCTCAAATATATCAAGTCCTTCATCTAGCAGCTCTTGATCGATGGTAAGTGCGGGCATGAATTTTACGACCTGATCATCCGGCCCGCATCGTTCGATCATCAATCCCTCGTTAAACGCCTTACGCGCCGTCGCCTGGGCAATTTCGGCGCTGTGACAGTCAAATCCCCACACCATGCCCCGCCCTCGAACGGAAAACCCTCCTCCATACTCCGACGCGATCGCATCAAGTCGGCTGCGCATTAAATTTCCCATACGCTTAACGCCGTCCGAAAACGTCTGGCTCCGCCAATAAGTGTTTATAGCGGCGGTTGCCGATACGAGAGCAAGATTGTTAGCTCGAAACGTACCCGTGTGTTCTCCCGGTTCCCATACGTCCAGCCCTTCTTTGATCAGCACCATTGACAATGGAAGGCCATAGCCACTCAGCGATTTAGACATCACGATGATGTCTGGCGATAGTTCTGCGAACTCGAAGCTAAAGAACTCGCCCGTACGGCCACAGCCCATCTGTATATCGTCCACGACCAAAAGTGCACCTGCACCTCTGGCAATAGCCTGAATTGATCGCAGCCATTCCTTGCTGCCCACATTTATTCCTCCCTCTCCTTGCACGGTCTCAACGAGAATGGCGGCCGGAGAATCGACACCACTACTTTTATCCAGCAGAACGTTCCGTAGATAATCAGCCGTATCGAAATCTGGCCCGAGATAGCCATCAAAGGGCACGAAAGTCGAGCCAGACAGAGAAACGCCGCTGGCCGCACGATAAAAATGATTAGCGGTCGCGGCCATCGCTCCTAAACTCATGCCGTGATAGCCACGGGTAAATGAAATAATGTTCTTGCGTCGCGTGACTTTCCGGGCGAGCTTTAAAGCCGCCTCGATGGCGTTAGCACCGGTTGGCCCAGTGAATTGAGCACGATATCGAAGATTTCGCTCCTGAAGTACTATAGAGCTAAAGGTCTTCAAGAATTCGAGTTTTGCCGTCGTGCTCATATCAAGCGCGTGAACGACAGCATCTGAACCCAGATACTCAATAATCGCTGCTTTAATCGCATGATTATTGTGGCCGTAGTTCAACGCGCCAGCTCCGGCAAAGAAATCAATGATTTTTCGGCCCCTGTCCGTCAACATAATGGAGCCGCGCGCTCGATTGAATGTAGCGGGAAATATGCGCGAGTACGAGCGGACGTTCGATTCCAGCGTTTCGACTGCCTGAAGCTCCCGTGTTTCGCCGATCATTTCATGCATGGTCGTCTACTCCGGAATATGATGCCCTCAGAAAGCAACAAGCCGCTACAGAAATAGCGACAACAACCCGTTCGGCCCTTCTCAACGCATCTGCCAGAACGGCCTCACCTTACTTATATCAGCCTGGCGGAGAACGAACCCTACCAAGGTTCGTAGTCGATCGAGGTCATATGAAGCAGCTTCACTCAGTTTATTGGAGGAAAGCCGCACGCAGGCCCGATAGACAAGTTCGCTGCTCACAGGCACCCAGAAGCATCGATTGCCTACGCATCGTTCAGCAGACAGCGTCGCCCATCTGGAGCGCAGCTAGAATACCTCGCCGCGGGCTGATCACGGCGAGCAGATCTCAAATTGCAAAGAACCTGCGACGACAGCCCTATCGTCAGGCGCTTCGCGCCAACTTGGCTGCATGCTAGGGCTCGGACTCAATTGATCCAATAGGCAACGATGGCGGCGAGATGGACGGCAGCCAAGAAGTTCCTGGCTAGTTTGTCGTAGCGAGTTGCGACACGCCTGAAATCCTTGAGGCGGCAGAAACAGCGCTCGATGACGTTGCGCCCCTTGTAGGCGCGTTTGCTGAAGCTGTGGAGAGTGACCCTGTTGGATTTGTTTGGATGACGGGCTTGGCACCACGATCGACGATTTCGGCTCGAAAGCCGTCGCCGTCGTACCCTTTGTCGCCAATGAGGGCAGACATGGGTGGCGCGAGTTCCAAAAGGGTTGGCGCTGCGGCAATATCAGCGTCCTGGCCTGGAGTGAGATGAAATGCGCAAGGTCTGCAGTCAGGGTCGCTCAGCGCGTGAATTTTCGTGGTCCGCCCGCCGCGCGAGCGGCCGATCGCTTGTTCATGCTCCCCCTTTTCCGCCGCTCGCCGAGCGATGCGCTTTGATCGTGGTGGAGTCGATGGACAAAGTCACGCCGTCTTCGCCGCAGCAGGCGAGCGCTTCAAAGATCGCCCGCCAATGTCCGCGCTTGGCCCAGCGATTGAAACGATTGTAGATCGTCGTGTACGGACCATAGTCGGGCGGGCAATCGCGCCAGCGTGCGCCGCACTGAAGCATGTGAATGAGACCGCTGATGACGCGTCGATCGTCGTCGCGCACCGGTCCGGTCTGGTTCGTTGGCAGATGCGGCTCTATCAGAGCCCATTGCTTGTCGTTGAGCCAGAACAGTCCTTTGCGCATCGAAGTTCCCCGCGTGGAATCAACCAGCTGCGAGGGAATCAGAGTTCGCTAATTAGGTACAGACCCTAAGCCTGCCGACCAGAAAGCCCGCTTCGCGGGCGCAGATGACACAGGAGCCGATTGCAGCCACGAGCACCATCAGGTGAGTATCGGCGAGGCTTTCCGCCGCGGCCCGAACGCTCTTCTGTTCAATTGCCTTATCGATGGGGTCAACCGCGGCTTGCAGGTGCGTGATCTCGCTGAACATGGTGCGGGCGATCGCTACGCGGGGTATCGACAACTTGGGTCAAAGCAATCCGAGCGGCGATGGTCAAAGAATCGCGTCACACCAAACACGACCGACTGGCAGAACGACTATCGACCCGCTGGAGCGAAAGCTCTTCACAATGGCATTAGGGTAGTTTAGCGAGCATATGCGCGTGACTCGAGCATGGATTGGCTGCATGCCAATGTGCGGACCGTTGAGCTCTCTTCTTGCAGCCGAGGCTCATATCACCTCAGAGGGTAGGGCTTTCCCGTTACTTCGGCTGTTATTTCCAGAATGCAGTCACATAGCCGTTCTATATCGCAGAACTCATGTTCCGCTGTAATGCACACTCGAATTGCCGCCCTCCCTTGCGCGACGGTCTGCACGTCCACTAAGGTATAGAAGCCGCAATCCAGCAGCCGTCTTGCAATGGCCGTCGCGTTGACTTCAGACCCGATGACGATGGTCCGGATCGGAAGTGAATTGCCTCGTTCAGCGGTGGCGACACCACGGTCAAAGAGCTGAGTGAGTTGCGTCAACCGCCGTTGGCGCTGGCCCAGCTCAGGCGATCGGTGAATTTTGCATGACGCGAGCGCCGCACCTATCGCAGCCGCGCTTGGCGCCGCCGAAAATGAATACGAAATGGAGGACTTTCGGATCAGCGCCTCGTGATCTGCGAGTCCAACCATCAGAACTCCGCCTGAGGCACCAAACCCCTTGGCGAGTGAGGCTGCTATGACAGTTCGGTCACCTAGGACTTTGGAAAACTGAGAACGAGCGAATCCTTCACCTTGGCGTCCGAAGAGCGATATGCCCTGAGCGTCGTCGATATATAGAAAGAGCCCATAACGTTCCTGGAGCTGGCGCAGCTCCTTTATCGGAGCATAGCCGCCCCTGAAATAGACGCCGTCGCACACGTAGGCGACCACCGAATGATCACGGCACAAGCGCTCGAGAGCGTTGATGTCGTTATGCGCTATCGTTTCTAAGGCGGTTTCATTAGCCACTACCGGCTTGTGATGAGCAAGCGAGATGTGTACAGACTGGTCGAAGGCGACGACAGGCCTCCTGCCGCCAGTGAATTGCCCTGAGGCCAGAATAGGCATCGCGCCCAAATTGGCCAGCATGCCACTGGACAGCGCGATTACGCGTGAGCCAAAAATGTCAGAAAGACTCTCCTCTAGTTCGTTCAGGCGGGTCGGGACGTAGGACAGGTGCAACGATCGATGCGCCTCGATCGCCTCGATCGCGCCGGCCACGATCACCGGATGATCGTGCAGGCCCAGATAGGAGCATCGGGCGAAATCAATCAGCCGCGCATGGCCGTAAAGCCGGCCATTGAGGCAAGCAATAGTACGTCCGCTACTGGCGTGTCCCTGGACGGGTACGAGACGAGCCATCTGAGCTGCATGGAGATGGCTCTCGTCCAACCAGTAGCGGTTATTTTGAGCGATCTGCTGTCGCATTTTCATTCTCCATGAAAGGTGTTCAACATACCTGCGTACGTCTCATTTATCTCGCTCGTATGTCAGGTGGGCATTTTAGGGTCAGCGCACGCCGAAGGTTTGGCAACATCCTGCTTGCCGTTAGTTCGAGCTCCAGTCCCATTCAGCTAGATTCTTGCTCGTCCTCGCGCAGCTACCAAGTCCAGCAGGGCAAAGTGTTTTGATTTCAGCCTTACGATTCGAAGGATGCCTTGTAGGACAAAGTTCTGGGAGCACTCCGCCCAGCAATACAAACAGTTAATAGAGCCTCAGAACGGTCGCCGGGCGCTACGGAGTTGTCGCGAAGTGGAACGAGCACAAATGTCTTGATCGTCGGCGAGAGCCTGACGAAGCTGAGCAGTCGTTTTCGTATAGGAAACCCCGAACGTCATCGGGCTTCGCATCATTTCAGTTAATGAGCTAGCGCGACGCTGGCGAATCGACAGAGCTTCAGTTCTAAGAAACCTTCTCTGTTGTTGCGGGACCTCGTTCGGCACGCACCGCTGCCCCAATTATGTCCTCCGCCACCAATTCAGCGATTTGAGCATCGGAGAGGCCCAAAAGATCAGATAGGACCTCTATATTGTGTTGTCCCAGAGTTGGCGCCGCTGCGCGGATTGGATAGGGCGCGGAACTCTCGCGAATGGGCATTGATGGCTGCGGATGCCGCCCTATGAAAGCGCGCTCGACGTCCTGGAAAAATGAGCGAGACCGGAGGTGGCGATCATTGAGGAGGTCGATTGGGAGGCGGGCTACGCCGGCCGCCACCCCCACGCCTTGTAACTCGGACATGGCCTGCTCCGCGTGCCGAGTGAGCGTCCATGCTTCGATGCCCCTCTCAATCGCTTCTTCGATTCTGCGGCGAGCTTCAACAAACTTAAGCGACGGATCCGCGGCCCAATCTGGCCGGCCGATGACTTGGGCAAGCCTCTGCCACATTTCGGCGTTCGTCGCGGCCACCATAATCCAATTGTCTTCACCCGCACATCGGAAGCAGCCGTGCGGCACGAACTGGGGATGTCGATTGCCATATCGCGTTGGCGGCGTACCGCCGGTCGAATGAACCGTAATCCATGGCGCCGCAAACGGCATCATGCATTCGATCTGGGCGAGATCGATGAACTGTCCCTGTCCAGTGTTGCGGGCGTGTATCAGGCCTACCAGTACTGCAGCACAGCCATTTAACCCACCTACGGGGTCCCCAAACGCAACGTGGCTCATCACCGGCATGTCATTGGGATTTCCAACCACACTTGGTAACCCCGAGCCCTGCTCTAGAGTCGAGCCATAGGCCCGGCAATCACGATTGACGCTGTTTGAGCCAAAGGCCGACATTGATAACATGACGAGTCGAGGGTTAAGTGTGCTGACAACGTCGTAGCCAAGCCCGAGCTTCGGCAGCACGTCGACCGAGTAATTGTCCACGACAGCATCAGCGCTCGTCAAAAGCTGTTTTGCTAGATCGAGGCCTCGGGGGCGCGTGAGGTCAAGTGTGATGCCGCGCTTGTTGCGGTTCATGATACAAAATCTTACGGCTTTTTCGTACATCTGCGCATTGATATAAGAAGGGCTTCGGTCGACGCCGCGCCACCAGTCCGGATACTGGATAGCCTCAATCTTGATTACGTCTGCTCCGAGATCCGCCAGCGTGCGCGTACACAACGGGCCTGCCCAGCCCATTGAAAAGTCGATGACCCGAATTCCGTGCAATGGCTGCCGGGCGGCCTCCATCTGTAGGGGCGTCGCCGAATTACCGGCGTGAAGATCTCTTCGTACGTTCTCGTTGCTCTGCCGCTCACCTACTGCCGGAACCTTTCCGCGCCTACGCGGCGGCGTCAATGTCAGCCGCTGAGCCGATCCGACCGTCAGGCTCTTTTCTTCACCTAGCAGAATAGGCACAATCGCCCCGCGCGCGTTCTTCTCGCTGTCCCGGAGCAGATCGGATATTTCGGGCACCAGCACAGCTGGAAGTCGTCGCTTTTGCCCCTCTTGAAACCATTCCTGTGCGGTTCGCGCTTTCAACCTGGGCACGAACGCTTGTTCGAACTTCTCCAGGTGCTTCAGACGATCTTCGCCAAAAATCCAGTCCGACTCGCTACGCAGTTCGGATAGGCCGAGCATATCGCAGAATGCGCGCCACTGTGCCGGTGTTACGATCGTGACGCCGAGCCAGCCCTTTCTGGTTTCGTAAATTCCAACTGGAGAAGCTGGCCAAAACCGATTGACGCCAATCCGTCTCATCACATCGCCGCGCGCAAACGCCTCAGACACTAGATACTCACTGAGAGCGAGGCTCGATTCAAAAATATTGAGCGACCACGTCCGCCCTCCTCCACTGTGCGTTTGAGCAACCAGCGACGAAACTGCCGCGATGAAGCCCCACAGGCCCGCTAGGATGCCCGTTTGGAAATCCGGTGCGTAGATCGGGGGGCCATCGACTGATCCAACCAACTTGATAAGGCCGGCGAGCGCCCGGACGGTTGAATCGGTGGCGGCCAAGCCGGCATAGGGGCCCTTTTGGCCGAACCAGCTCGCTTGGAGGCAAATTAATCCGGGACGAAGCCGGCGGACCTCGGCCAAATCAATAGACGGGCAATCTGCGGCATCAACATCGCGACCATCGATCAGAATATCGCAACCTCCAATCAGTGTAGTTAGTCGCGTGCTGGCCTGTGAATCGGTTGGGTCGATCACGATACTCGACTTGTTGAAGCTCAGAAATGCGAACCACGCGCTTTGCCCGTTGGGCGTTAGCGGCATGCTCCGTCGCAGTGGATCGCCTTGCGGAGGCTCAACCTTCTGCACGTCCGCGCCGAAATCGGCAAACAATCTCGCGCAGTAGTTAGTTGCAGCCGAGCTCCCGATCTCGACCACTTTCAATTGGCACAGCGCTTCCGGTGGCTTCGTTTTGATGCTCATGAACTATGATCCAAATCGCGATGCGTGACACGGGGCATCGATTACAAGTGATGAGCTGGGATCACGAAAACCGGGAGCAGGGCTCCTGTGCCCACGACGAGCAGCGGTCATAAGATTGAGGCTCAATCCATCGGAGAGGGCTTACACCACTTCCGCGCGACCGCAGGCCCGCTTCGCAATGAAGCATTCTGTAACGCCAAATTCAACTATCGAGATTGGTAGTTCTACAGCAATTGGTCGCCATCGACAGCCTGCATCTGGAAGCCGTACTTGCCGGACACGGATGGCCACGCGGCTCCAAGTTGTCATCCAACTCGATTTCGATTTCACGCATAACTTTTGGGCTCCGGCGCGCACTCAGTGGCCGAACGTCCCGGCAGGCTCTCCCAGGGCACATACGGCCCAAAGACTAGAGTTGCCAAGATCCTCGAGCTGCTTGCCGACCAAGCGCAGGCCGACTACTTCGTGGGCTGCGTATTCAACAACAGAACCCGTATTGCCGAGCAAATCGTAAAAGCAGATGTGAGATCGGAAACCCAGGGCGATCTACACAGAAAAGTGGAAAAACTTGGAGAACGAACTCGAGGAGCTTAGAATAAGTATCGATTCAACCAAGCGCGTCTGAGTGCGACTCTCTTTCTGACAGGACGATGGTTCATCTATATGCAGCATGGTGGATTATAGCGCACCCTACTCCTAGGATGGGTACTAATGATCACGTGCTCTCGATCCGAAAAGCGGAATTCGCCGTCTATCAGTAGGACGGCTACTTGGATCTCGTCATGCACCCGCTAGCGGCCGCGCGCACCCTCGTGGTTCGCATGTTGCGCGGAGTTATCGACGTTATCAGAAAGTACGACCATGTTGGTCCGCCCAATTACAGGATATAGCGACTGCCTGGCGGCAGCTTGTGATATACGACTTGGCCGTTGTCCCCGACAGCGACCAGCCGCACGAACGATTGGAAAAGACACTCTTCGCTTACTGGCACATAAGCGCGTCGCATTCGATGTTGGCGGCCGATCACATGACGCACGACTTCACTCGGAACTCGGATGTAAAGGCTCGTCGAGCTTCGTCTTCTCTTGCCATCCGCGCTAGGATCGGGCGCTGCGCTATGCCGACGGCTAGTCGCCGGCTCACCACGTGGCAAGTCCAAAAGCCGGGCGAAACTGCGAGAAATCAGGCCAATCTCTTATGCATCAACGCGATCCGCCTGCATGTCGCCACGACCTCGTCGAGCTGATTAAACGTCTGGTGTTCGAATTCCACGATACCCGCTTTCGGGCGCGACTTCGATTCCCGCTTCGATACGACCTTCGTGGTAGCCCGCAAAGTATCCCCGTGAAACACTGGCTTAGGGAAGCTGACGTCGGTCAAGCCAAGATTGGCAATCGTTGTGCCCAGCGTCGTATCATAAACTGACATACCGATCATGATTCCGAGCGTATAGAGGCTGTTAAAAATCCGCTGCCCGAATTCTGTCGAGGACGCGAAATGAGCATCGATGTGCAGCGGCTGCGGGTTCAGCGTCAAAAGGCTGAACATAGTATTGTCCATCTCAGTGACGGTCCGGGTGAGGGCGTGCCTGAATTCCTGCCCGACTTTGAAATCCTCGTAATAAAGCCCGGTCATGCGCGCTCCTTGTGTTTATCGCTGCCATGCCGCCGTTTAGGAAGAAAAGGAGCATGTGGACGGCTTGTTCGTTCGATTTGCTTGTAGGCAGGGCGCGCAAGTGGTTGGAAAAGCCGACTACTCCAGAACGCTAGATGGCCGACGGCTTCAGACACCAGTGCAAGTTCCTGTAGTTGCATCGGCGACGCGAGGACGACTGCTTCTAGCCCCCAGGGATCGGCCACTTCCAGAACTTGGCCCGTCGGTCCAGCACGTGCGAGTATCGTAAGCTTCGTCAGACAATTAGCGCGGGCTACTTGGTCATATTGACATCGAAAGGCGTGAACCGAGCGACAGCATACGCCTCGCAAATGTTTCCCGGATATCCTATGCCATTGATCCACCTCGTCGTTTAGTTGAACCGAGAGCTTTAGTATGAGCCACGTCAATCCCGCGCGGCAAGTTGTACATCAATAGCAATGATCAGGCATGACCTACTCTGGTGGGGACACGCATGCGTATTAGCATTGAAGGGCCCCAGCGTCTTAGGGCGACGGCGGGGTCTGGTAATGCCTCGCACCCGTCCCGTCATCAGCTGCTTGTCTGTCACTGAATGACTTTTTGCCAGTTCGGCACAAACTGCGCGACCGCGCCGATGAGAAAGATGGACCAGATTTCACGAGCGCAGAGGATGGTTTAGCCAACTCGGATAGTGTTCCTAACCGGGGATCGAACAATGGCCTTCTGGCCATCCGCCGCTGGTGCCGGCGTTACGTGACTAAGGGGCTGGACACGATGCTACATGCAAACCCACGAATGCGGCTACTGGTGGCCACGGCCGGAATTCCTACACCAAAGTCCTGCGGCTTCGACGTGTGCACGGGACCACCCCACATTTGGTGGAAAGGTTCAAAACTCGCACGACAACAACTTCGGGCAGGCGACGGACGAGGTTGAGCCTATGTCATGCGCCGCTGGCCCTCTGCGCGGGAAAAAGAGTCAACTGCAAGCTCTCGAGATACGCAGCAAGGATTTACCACCTCGGCTTGCCGGCCCGCTTCGGTCGTGCGGTTCTTCGCTGAGATCAAACGAAAGCCGCATCCGCCGCGTCGAAGGCCGACGAAAAGCACTCTCTAGAATACCTAGGAGCAGTATTGCCGGTCAATCGCGATCGAGCAGCCCGATCATCCCTGCCCGATCACCGTGTCGTTCGCCCAGCAAATACAGGATTTGAGTTGTTGAGCATAAACGAAGCGCAGCGTCATGCTTACAGCCCTATCGACGAGTCCGCTTGCCGCTGCAAGCGCTTGATGGCATGGTCCTCGGCGTGCAGCATCGTTGTCACCCTCCGCGAGCAGTCGGTACTGCCGGTGCACCGAGAGCTCGCTTTGAGTTGCGGTCGACGAGCACGCGGGCGTATCCGAGGCGTTCATCTCCCGGACGTCTTCGAAAAAAATTCCGCTCGATGATCAACTGGCAATCTTGGTAGCGCTGCGCCAGATCGGCCACCATCGCATGCTTCCGTACTGCATCTAGCGCGACCTTCGCCTTTGGTGGCGGATCAACCTTCCGTCGCGTCCTATGCGTCATCTCCGCTGCGTGGTTGGGGCCGAACGGCCGGATCCAATTAGGCAATAATCCGATATTTTGGGGTCCACTTCAGCAATTCCAGAGTCATTCGCCGCGCGCATTTTAGTGGAGCAGATCTTAGGTCAGCACCGTTTGCCCATTCTTCGCAACTGTCGTGCGCCGCTCCCGAACATGAGCTTCGAACGAAATCGAATTGCCGTCCTTCCAGAGATTGACTGTTATGGTCTCACCCGGGAAGACCGGAGCAGAAAAACGAACGCGATGACGCTTGAAGGCAGAGGGGTCGTAATCAGCGTACGTCTGCAACACGGCTCTGCAAGTCAGTCCATAGGTGCACATCCCGTGAAGAATAGGCTTAGGAAAGCCAGCCATACGAGCGAATTCCGGATCGCTATGCAACGGATTTCTATCACCGGACAGACGATAGATCAGCGCTTGGTCAGGCCGGATCAGGAAATCGATCGACTTATCAGGCGCTCGCCGCGGCACTTGGTGCGGCTGACCCACCCCCCTCGATGGTCCGCCAAAACCGCCATCGCCCCTTGCAAAGTCCGAAGAAACCATCGTGACAATCTTGTCACCCTCGCGATCTCGAACGACGACCTCGTTCTGAATGATGGCGCCCCTCTCCTTGCCCTTATCGTACACGCCGCGCACGCGAGAATCCGCCGTAACGCTAGCCGCGACAGGAATCAGCTTGTGGAATGTGATGTCACGTTCGGCATCAACGACCATGATGCGGTTGAGGTCGATGGTGCCAGGTCGCGCTCCCCACACGCAGACTGAGGCAAAGGTCGGAACCACTTTCAGCGGCTTTGGGGTTTCAAACGCCTCGTTCACGAAATGCAGTTCTCGTTCGTTCAGCGGATCTGAGCCCATGCCGATCCCAAGTGCATAGAGCATCACCTCGCGATCGCTCCACGCATAAGGAACGGCTTCGGTCTTGAGTTGGAGTACCGCGGGATAGTGAATTGGCATAGGGTCTTCAATCATTGTCCGATGTTGCTGATACCTCTTGGCCTCAAAGCGGCTTTAGAGAGCGTCAGCCGCCAACCAGCCTGACATGTCTAAAGATCAAGCAAAAGAGCATTAGCCGTATTCCCTTGCGCGAACCAGCTTGCAATCCGTATTGCTTCATCTCAGCAGCAAGGGCCGTGCCAACGCCGTTATCGCTTCGTTAAATGTCTGATTTCCCTTCCAGACTAGCGCCGCTGAGGAGCTCGGTGTCTTGAATCTGACAGGTTTTGTGCCACCGCAGGAGATTGGAAAGGTGCTGCCTGCTTGCGAAAGCGCGGCCAGCTGCAACTTCGCACTGCTTGAGCGATGCGCGCTATTTCTGAAGGGAGAAGGCAACTCAGTGAACCGTGCATTCGCGCAAACTGATAGTCTTGCAGGCCGTGCCGGTCGTCACTCATAGGCAATATGCCGCGAATTGACGAGTTCCCGGATATCTCAAGATGGGTTGCTAAAAAATAGGTTTCTCTAGCCGGCCGAGCGTATCCAAGACGACCCGCGGAGCGACAATCTATCTCGGACCAAGCCGATGGAGACAGGAAATCCTAGCACTAGGATAACGTGAGACGCACTTTTCCCAAGTGTAGCGTAGTTGCGAGGGGACCTGTGTGGTCGTCAGCTACGCAGAGTTCTTTGGATTAGCAGGCCGACGCATTCATTCCCTCCGAATGCCGCCCATCCGACAAAGGTCATGGGACATCCGGGCGCGTTCCAGCGCGGACTCTGCGTTGTGAGGTCATGCTGACGCCTTATTTGGGGGGCTCTTCCATCGCTCGGGCTCATTGGATGTGAGCGCAATCACGTGAGGGTTGCGGCAAAAGACTGCCCTATGATCGATCTGAATGCTAAGGGGCATTGTCGAAGCCGAATGATCGACTGCTGCCGAATGATCAACTGCTGCGCCAACGAATGATGCGCCGTTTGCTGCCGAGGAGGGGCGGCTAGCGATCGCGTGAGAGATCAAGGCCGACTGCTCGATAAGAGCTAATGATGCTCAGAACGTTCCAGCTCGCCGCCATCATCGTTGTCGGAGCAAATCCTCCGGAGGCTCGCGACGATGCGGCAGGCAAGCTCGCCAAACGCGCGCAAAAATGCTTCGCTGGCGCGGACTAACGCAACCGGGCCGTGACCACGAGAATCATACCACCGTATCACTGGATTCGCGCTCGACAGGCGCTCAACCAATCCGAAAGTACTCTGGCGATCGACCCAAGTGTGTAACAGCGCATCACGTGAACCAGGATACGGCATCTCACAGGCTCGGCACCTGCGTGCTTATCATCGCTCTATCGCTAAACAATGCGAAAATCGACGCTGATAATGCTGTAGCCCAGATATTGGAAGCGACGAAATGCCACTTGATGAATGAGCTCTCTATCTCACTTAAAGCTGTGAGAACTCGACTATCAACCTGGAATCTCCTAGCCAAGTTCGGACAGTACTTAGGCGGCTGTGGCTTCAATGTGATGATCAGCCGTTGTGCGAGGGTATCGCATTCTTGGCATCGATGTCCGCGACCGCCCAGGACGGGACTCACCTACTCGCTGCGAGGAAGCGGGCCGTTTCGTGCCTCACGCTGAAGATTGTGCTACTCTGTCGAGGAAGCAGCACAACTCACAATGTTGGCGCCAACTCTTGGCTAGATCAGGCGTCGGAGGCACGTCAAGCGGATATGGCTAAGGCGCACAAGCTCGACGAATTCGGCGGCGGCATTACCGCGCCGCTCCGCCATGTCACCTTTCGGCGTGTCTGGCTGGCGGGTCTTCTTTCAAATCTGGGTGTCCTGGTTCGGAGCGTCGGTGCTGCGTGGGCGATGACGCAGATGACATCTTCAGCAAACATGATCGCGCTGGTTCAGACTGCACTGACGCTCCCGGTTATGTTGATTGCAATGCCTGCCGGCGCGATCGCGGACATGCATGATCGACGAATCGTATCGCTTATATCAGCTGGAATTGCACTGGCCGGCGCCACTGCGCTGACGGTGCTTACATACCTTGACATGGTCACGCCGATCCTATTGCTCACGTTGTGCTTCGTACTCGGTACCGGCGGGGCGCTGATGGATCCAACGTGGCAATCTTCGTTAGGTGAGCAGTTGCCGCGGGACGCTATGCCTGCCGCCGTCGCGTTGAACGGCATCAGCTACAATATCGCGCGCAGCGTAGGCCCGGCAGTCGGCGGCATCGTTGTTGCTACCGCTGGCGCAGTAGCTGCGTTCGCAGTAAACGCGCTGCTATATCTACCGCTAATAATCGCACTGCTTCTATGGAAACGCGTGGCTCAACCGTCCCGACTGCCACGTGAACAGCTTAGTCGTGCCGTTGTCTCTGGCCTCCGGTACGTCGCGAATTCCCCATCGATCATGATCGTTCTGGTCCGCTCTATGGTGACCGGTATCATCGGGGCAGCAATCACAGCGCTGATGCCGATAGTGGCGCGAGACCTCCTGCATGGCGGCGTGCAGACCTATGGTCTCCTGCTGAGTGCCTTCGGCTTCGGCGCGGTAATTGGCGCACTCTATATCCCCGAGACGCGCAAACGTCTAAGCGGCGAGGCAACCATCCGCGCCTGCGCACTTTCGATGGGCGTCGGGCTTTTCGCGGCAGCTCTGAGCCGCGATCCGATTTTGACAGCGGCGGCGCTGGTCCTAGCAGGAGCCGCGTGGATGATGTCATGGGTGCTGTTGAGCGTCGGTGTGCAGCTGTCGGTGCCCCTTTGGGTTACGGGACGTTCGCTGGCGGCCTATCACACGGCAGGATCAGGAGGGGCTGCCATCGGCAGCTGGGGCTGGGGTAGTCTCGCCGACGCCGCCGGTGTCGAAGCGGCGCTGCTGATTTCGGCCGCCCTGATGCTGCTCTCGCCTCTGCTCGGGCTCTGGTTACCAATGCCGCACGTCCGCTCGCGCATTCAAGAGGCCGAACTACTGGAGGATGTTGAAGTACAGCTGCCGTTGACCGGCCGGAGCGGCCCTTTGGTAGTTGAAATCGAATATCGGATTGCGGAGGAGAATACGCGGGCGTTCCACGCTGCTATGCAGGCGGTGCAGCTGTTCCGTCAGCGCAATGGCGCCTACGGGTGGTCGATTGCATGCGACATTGCCGATCCGGAAACATGGACGGAGCGCTATCACTGCCCAACCTGGTTCGACTATCTGCGCCAGCGCAACCGTGCTACGCGGTCGGAGCGCGAGCTTGAACGGAAGGCCGCAGCTTTTCACATCGGCCCTCATCCTGTGCGGGTTCGCCGCATGCTGGAGAGACCGTTTGGATCAATGAGCTGGAAGGAAGACATCTCGGAGCGATCTGAGAACGAAATCCTGCTCCATGAAAGTGGCCCCGGCAGCACTTGATAGCCGCAGCTATATATGAAGCAGCGCTAAGCGCGGGAGTTTAAAATAGCGCTTGCATCATCGGAGCACGCAGACGACTTTCTGATGCGCTGGACTGAAGGAAGTTGCACACTTTCACGGCAGCGGGACTAGGGTCTGTACCTAATTAGCGAACTCTGATTCCCCCGCAGCTGGTTGATTCCACGCGGGGGACTTCGATGCGCAAAGGACTGTTCTGGCTCAACGACAAGCAATGGGCTCTGATAGAGCCGCATCTGCCAACGAACCAGACCGGACCGGTGCGCGACGACGATCGACGCGTCATCAGCGGTATCATTCACATGCTTCAGTGCGGCGCACGCTGGCGCGATTGCCCGCCCGACTATGGTCCGTACACGACGATCTACAATCGTTTCAATCGCTGGGTAGAGTCGAGATGTGGCGCGGTGGCGGTAGGCTGAACATATCTGTTGGCCGCCTCTTTCGTCTGGCGGTGCCTTAGTGGTTCACCCTTGGCTCCGTTTCCACATCCCGCTCATCGAACCGGACAGGCAGATTTGGCGAGTAGGCCGGCGGAATCTCACCGCCGGCCTCTCATAGATCCCAGCGTGAGACTCTCGCCTCACTGGGCTCCCATCAGGCGAACGAGCCGCGTATGCCGATCTTCCAGTGTGCGAACAAGCCGGGACGTTCTCGAGATAGTCGTTCGAGGACGCGGCCGGCCTTGGCCTTGCGACCCATAAAGCGTTTGAACTTCCGCATCATCCAAGCCTCGATTGTCTGATTGACGTATCGAAGGATTGGCCCCAGCGCCGCGCGCGTGAATCGACCGTAATATTCAATCCACCCCCGCAGGAGTGGATTGAGCTGCCGAGCGATGTCAGCCATTGACACATGGGTTCGACTTCGGAGGTTCAAATCCCGGATTGCCGCCCGCATGGACTTCAGCGCCGAAGCGCTGACCCCAGGCAGAAAACTGCAGAACACCGAGGCGTCTTGCGAGTTCTTTGCCCGTCGGGGCCGGAAGCAATAGCCAAGGAAGTCAAACTTGACGTTCGCATAGCTTCCTTTCCGCCGGCTGTCCTTACAGTAGATGATCCTGGTTTTGGTGGGGTGCATCTCAAGTCCGCATTCCGCCAGGCGAGTTTGTAGCTCGGCCTTTAGGGCTTCCGCTTCTTGCTCGCTCCGGCAGTGCACTAGACCATCGTCTGCATACCTACACCATGGGAGGTCAGGGTGCGTCCGCCCCATCCAGAGGTCGAACGTGTAGTGCAGGAAAAGGTTGGATAATATAGGGCTGATCACGCCACCTTGAGGAGTGCCGCGGGTTCGCTCGATAATTATTCCATCCTTGTCCATAGGTGCCGTCAGCCATCGTTCGATGTAGAGCAGCGCCCATTTGCACGTCACGTGCTTCCGGACAGCCCGTAGCAAAAGTTCGTGGTCGATGTTGTCGAACAGACCTTTGATGTCGAACTCGAGAACCCAGTCGTATTTCCAGCACCGCTTGCGCGTGACACCGATGGCATCGAGTGCCGATTTTCTCGGCCGATAGCCATAGGAGTCTGCCAAAAATATTGGGTCCAAGTCCGGCTCAATGAGTTGTTTGACAACCATCTGGGCCACGCGATCCGCTACGGCTGGCACACCTAAAATCCGCTGGCCTCCAGCCTTTTTGGGAATGGAGACGGCGCGCACCGGTGGTGGAAAGTAGCTTCCTGAGCTCATCCGATTCCAAAGCTTGTAGAGATTGTTCTGCAAGTCGGAGTCGAACTGCTCGATCGTCTGTCCATCCACACCGGCCGAACCCGCATTGGATTTGACCGCTTTGTAAGCCTCGTACACACGTTTCTTATCGATATGAAACGGCTTGTTTGTCGTGATCGTCGTCGTCATCCTGTTTCCAGTTGCTACGTCAATACGATTGTCCTGACCCGACCCCTTTGCTCCGGCCCGATTACGGGGCCTTCACCGCTCGTACGGGTCGGTCCGCCCCAGGCCCTGGCTTCGGTACTCTCGCCTCGCAGTTTTGGCCGCTTCAGCTTCTCCCTTGGCATCCAGGGACTGGTTCCTGCAGTTCCGCACGAAAGCCTGCATCCGCTTCACGCCCCCTATACGCCGACTGCTATCTGCCCAGTACTCAGGTAACCGACAGATTTATCCCAGAGGATGCGAGCGCCTCCGGTTTTGGCAGTGTCTAAAGCCTTTCGGCGCGTCACCGAGGGTTTGCTCACGCTCATCTCTCGAATGCTCACCTGCCCGAATTTCATTCGGACTTTTGATCCAACGCTCACCACCACGCCTTTTGAACGCAGCAGCTTGGACTGGTTTGGGACCTGCTCCTGAAAGCCGATCCCGAGGGGCCCGCCCTCATCTTTCGCGCAGCTTATCCCCACGGTCAGTTGTTCATTGCAAACCCCCTTCCGTGTGCATCTGCAGCACACCCCGCATCCGGCTCTCGGACAAGACTTCAAGCCTTCGCCCACGGCATGTCGCGCCCAAGCGCGGTTAGGCGTACGAGCCCGAAGTACCCGTATAGGTGCGAGAGTGGATAGGTCCCGCCCCTGCGTCGCCAGACCTTGTGCTTGAAGCGCAACCACCGGCGCAACCGCGCAGCCGCGTAATTGTCGAGCGCCCGATACGCTTTGGTGACGGTGCCTACATTGAAGTAGTTCGCCCATCCGCGCAGCGTGCGGTTCAACTGGCCTACGAGCTCCGTGGTCTCTTGCCAAGTTCCTGATCGGGCGGTGAGCGCGTGAATGCTTTCGGTCACGCGTTTGATGCTCTTGCGCGATGGTAGCCCAGGCGCGCCTGGCCGGTTTCGCTGAGTACATCCGCCCGAGCGTGTAGCCCAGGAAGTCGAACTCTCCTTCCGGTACCTTGCAGATTCGTGTCTTCTCCTCGTTGACCATCAGCTTCAGCCTTCCCATGATCATGCGCAGTTTGTCGCAAGGCCTCTTCAGCTTTGCCCCGCCTGCACAGGATTACGAGATCGTCGGCATAGGTCACGATGCGAGAGCCGAGGCTTCGCTCCAGCCCGAGCATCTTCCATCCCAGCACAAACCGACGCATGTACAGGTTCGCCAGCAGTGGTGAGATGGGTGAGCCTTGCGGGATGCCTCGCCGCTTGTCCCGTGCCTCGGTCGTCCGTTTCTTCCTTTCTCGATCGTCGGTTTCTTCCACGGGACATTCCAGCCACATCTTGATCAGATGCAGCACGCGCCGATCAACAATCCGGCGCGCTACCGACTTGAGAAGTTCGGCATGCGGAATGCTTCCGAAGTAGTCCGCGAGGTCGGCGTCCACGACTTCCGGATGGCCATGGAACAGCTGCGCTTCCACCTCGACCACCGCCTGCTGGGCGTTTCGCCCGGTGCGATAGGCATATTGCTCTGGTGGAAGATCGGCTTCAAAGATCGGCTGAAGCACCAGCATCGCTGCTGTCATGCAGACCCGATCACGCACGGTCGAGATGCCCAATGGCCTGAGTTTGCCATTGGCCTTCGGTATGTACACTCTTCTGATAGGGTCCGGTCGATACGTCTCCTGCCTGAGCGCAAGCGCCAGTTCGCCCAGCCACCGCTGCACCCCGTACGCCTCGAGGTCCGCGAAGTCCTGCCCATCTACACCCGGCGCGCCCTTGTTGGAGCGGCATTGAGCATAGGCATGGGCCAAGATGTCTTCCCGGCTGATCTTGTCGTACAGAGCGTAAAAGCGGTAGCCAGCTTCTGCCTTCGCTTTCGCGTGTAACGCCGTCTGCAGTTTCTGAACACTCTTTGGAGTTGTTAGGTTGCCCAATCCCCAGGTCCCTCACTACGTCTTGCGTTCGTCTTGAACTGAGGTCCCTTCCCTCCGCCGGCGTTACCCGGCTTCAGCGGTACAACAAACCTCTCCGCCACCCCAAGGCGCCCGGCCTGTCCCTCGCGGGCGTCCGGTTGATCATCCCTGACCACGCCTTGGGGCCTCCCGTGTTGCGTACGCTTTCCTTGTGTACATGCCGTCGCCCTACCCCGGCACAGCGACTGGAGGTATTGCTTCGCTCACGTCGCCCCAGTCGTGTCAGCCTTCCCTGATATGGCCGTCAGGTCGGCCTGTGCATCGTCCTTTTCGAGGCTTGCTCAGCGTTCACTCGCGTTACGGCCTGCACACTCGCGCCGTCACCGTATATCGTGACAGCTATCCGAAGGCTTCAGCCACTTCGTCACCTCCATAGCTGCTCCGGTTGATTCCGACTGGAGCGTTTCGCCGGGTGGGACTTGCACCCACTGGAAAGCGCCGCCTTCTCACGGCGCACGCCAAGGGCGGACATTGGCGGGCGATCTTTGAAGCGCTCGCCCGCTGCGGCAAAGACGGCGTGACTTTGTCCATCGACTCCACCACGATCAAAGCGCATCGCTCGGCGAGCGGCGGAAAAGGGGGGAGCATGAACAAGCGATCGGCCGCTCGCGCGGCGGGCGGACCACGAAAATTCACGCGCTGAGCGACCCTGACTGCAGACCTTGCGCATTTCATCTCACTCCAGGCCAGGACGCTGATATTGCCGCAGCGCCAACCCTTTTGGAACTCGCGCCACCCATGTCTGCCCTCATTGGCGACAAAGGGTACGACGGCGACGGCTTTCGAGCCGAAATCGTCGATCGTGGTGCCAAGCCCGTCATCCAAACAAATCCAACAGGGTCACTCTCCACAGCTTCAGCAAACGCGCCTACAAGGGGCGCAACGTCATCGAGCGCTGTTTCTGCCGCCTCAAGGATTTCAGGCGTGTCGCAACTCGCTACGACAAACTAGCCAGGAACTTCTTGGCTGCCGTCCATCTCGCCGCCATCGTTGCCTATTGGATCAATTGAGTCCGAGCCCTAGTGTTCTGTCTCGCAAGTTCGTAGCAGGGGTCTTGGTGTATCCTGATTGAGCGAAATACTCACTGGCGAACTATCTATGCCTGCAGCGCTGATTACTGCGAGCGAAAATCGTGCTGGCCTGCGCGAGCCAACGACGTAGGAATCGAGCGCGACTTGGTGTCGCTCCCCATACAATCGGCAAATGGCGCAATCGCTTCACCGAAAATCGCAGTAAAGATCTCTCGAAAGGAGCGTACCGGCAGGCCCTGCACGGTTGATGGTCAACCTGTGGCCGAACCGATCAACAAGACGCTCGCTCGCAAGTTTAGGGGCACAATCCCTTGCAGCGTGCGCCATCACCAAAGAAACTGGAGTCGCGAAAGGTACGGTTCATCACCTGCTCGCCCCCTTCGGTCTGGAGCCTATCGTATCCGTAGCTTCACAATCTCGACCGACGCCTCCTTTGTCCAGCAGCTGCGCGACATGGTGCCGGCGCACCCCAATAGTAGTCAGTTCGTCGCAGGTAAGCGCAGCAATGCAATTCGCACGCTTAAAACGGGTCAACGCAGATATTGAAGCACTCGTCGGCAATATGATGGAGCTTCTGACATCGAACACTCTCGTAGCGATAATGAGTCAGCCGAACAAAGCTTTGGGTTTTCTCATCAGGCAGTAGCCACGGGTAACACCAACGAGTCTAACGAGAGTTGCTTAGCGTCTCAGCCATCGAACCCCAGGACGCGCTTGAGTGCGATCAATGGCTCTTTTCTGGCGCTGACCAACTTTCTCTGGCACGATCAAGGTATGCGCACGAACGCCGTCCTCATGGCCGCCGCCAGCGGGCTGATTTTTCCAATCTAAGCCTGCCTCTGTCACCCGTTTAGCGAGGGGGATTCAGCGTGCGAGCTGTCCGACTCGAACGGCTGAAAAGTCGATTGTTGCCACTTGATCGCGGCCTTAACGCCTTGATACCGAAGGACCTCGTGAAAGCGTCTGAATTCGGATTCCGAGTTGTTCATGAGCAAACAAGCGTCGGCCCCTTGCCGCAGAGCGGAGTCGAAGCCTGCAGCGAGAAGTGTATTATTGAGCGCCCTTTTGTTCCACTTTAATGTAGGCATTGCAACACGCGAAATACGTTTTGCTATGCGCATGACTTCTTCGTCGAGCCGCTCCTTCGGGAAGACACGGCTCACCAGGCCTAATCGATACGCCTCCATAGCGCCGAACGTGTCTCCTGTGAAAATCAGCTCGCGACAACGTTGGCCGATTACCCACGGCATGCCCAGTGTCAGGATGCCGACAGCAAAGCGTGTTTCAGTGACCGCAAAGCAAGCATCATCGGAGCAGTAGCGAATATCAAACATTGTTATGAACTCTAAGGCTCCCCCTAGGCAATAGCCGTTAATCATCGCGATCACCGGCTTAGAGCAATTGAATGGAGAATAATTGAACTTGAAATCACGATCCTTGCGCTCCTTCTTATCTTCTAAGGTTCGCTCCTCGAGACCTTTCTCATCTTCATCGGTTAAGTCAAAACCAGCGGCAAATGCACGCCCCCCGGCTCCTGTAACCACGACAACACGCACTTCCGGATCGCGATCGGCGACCTCCAGCGCATGCTGGAACTCGGCGCAGAGCTTGAGCGAGATCGCATTCATTTTTTTTGGACGGTTCAGAGTAATTCGCGCAACGCGGTCGTCCACTTGGTAAAGAATAGTGCTGTACGTCATAAGACGCTCCTCTAGCTCATTGGCGGCACCGTACCGACCACTTCATAAATTCGGAACGATTGACGATGCAATCGAACGCTGGCATGTAGTCTGCAAGTTCAAGCTGCGCACCGCTGCGTTCTGGAAATAGGCTTCCATGCGCCTGGGCACAACGAATTGGCTTATCGTCCACCCGGCCCCTTCATCCGACGCGCGAGCGCTTCATGAAGAAGAGCACTGTGAGGGCCTCTATCGCAATAACTCATCCGAAAAGCGCAGATTGCCGCCTGTCCACGAGCTGCGCGGAATTGCGTCGCGCCGCGTTCCAGGAGAGCAGCGCCTCAAACCACGGACAAGACTTCTTCTGCGGTCCTGCGAGCATCTGCTCCGGTTTAAAGCGCCGAAGATCTATGGCGCAGATTGCAACGTCACCTTTGTCTTCCCCAATAGCGAAACATTGCCCGGCTGTTCGCCGCGCGCTAGCTCTCTCTTGGAAATAGGCAACGGGCTTGCGGATGGTGGAGTATCTGTCGTGTTGAGAGTTCGAATGCACGCGCCCCTCCTTCAGTTCGTGTTGCTGCCCTGAAGAGCAAAAGGCGTGCCACCCAGGATGGGAATGCGGGTATTCCGGCCGCTGATACAGGTACCCGCAAGTTTGTAGAAATGCTTAAGACGGAGCAGCGCACCGCAGCCCAAAATGCACAATCTGATCCTTATTCAAGATCTCGAGTGCCGGCTAGTATTTACTCTAGAGCGATGATCGCCGCGCGGTCGCCCTCCGGCTTTCAGCTGTTAGGCTGCGACTCCTCGGCGGTTCGAGCTCAGGTTCGGCCATCGCACTGAGCTCCTGCACATCCGCCCATTCCTGGCAGCGCCGCCCCTTCTCGTACCGAAGGTCAGGATACGTCGCCGAAGGAGAAAGCGTTGCTTGACATGCCGACCAACAATCGTGTGAGGGGACTGCAAGTCTTTGAAGGGTGAAAGAGAACGACCGCCCTAAGCTGGTTGCCGAGAATGTAGGATGCGGATTTGGATGACCAATTGGTTGGGTTGCGGTCTTGGATGGCTTGACTCTGCCCCCCAATGACCTTCGGCAACTGATTTGTACCTTTCACGTGCCGCGATGTCCTTCAATGACAGCCTCATAACCATCAGCCTTGACTGTGACAATTAGCGGTTCGTGCAGCGCTTCTTGATGTTGCCGTCAAAGCGTGCGGCAATCCCATGAGCAACGCGCGGTATCTTGGCGGCCCGCAAGCACAGCCCTCGTAATGATCTTCCAATGGCCACTACGCGACAATAAACTCACGCCCAGGCCACGACCGAAAAGAAGGGACATATCGAAACCAGCTCATAATCATGAAAAGCTTCGTAGGCAGTCCCAGAAATATGTTGCTAGTCTCGTCTCAAATTGAAACGGGGAATAGGCCGCCAAGGCCTGTCGCTGTAGGGATTTTTGGCGATGTAAAGATGTGCGTCACTATTGCGCCCACCGCTAGGCCATCGGCAGGAGTGCAAGAAGTGGGACGCTCCAGTGATATTAAGCCCTCGAGCTCGGCACGATTGTCGACCTACATCACATCAGCATTTCTTCAGGTCAGATGTGTCCGGTTAGCTACTGCGCTGTGCACAACCCGACGAGCTGCTGTATCATTGTGTCACCGGCCCTTTAGCTTCATCTGTTTTCTATCTTCAGTTGAGCTGTACATGGCATTTCGCGAACGGCACGCCGATTGCTAAGATGAGTACTGCCGCAGACTGCGCGCCAGGAGTTTCAGTGCGACTCGCTCGATTGAACCTAATCAACACGCCGACGCTGTTTACGATCGGAACCCGGTCAGCCTCCTAAACAAAGGACTTATCACTCGGTTGGCCAGGCTTAAGGCTCGTAACTTCTGGTGAGGAGAAGACAGGATGATTTCTGAAGTATTCATCACTTGTGCGATCACAGGGGACGGGGCGCGCCTAGGCAGAAGAACGTCCCAGTAACCCCGGAGCAGATTTGCTGCCTCGGCGATCGAGGCGGCAAGCGCGGGAGCGGCGGCGGTGCACCTTCACGTGCGTGATCTAAAGACACAGCAGGGGGTTTTGGATCCCGCGCTGTACCGGCAAGTTGTGCAGCTCATCTGGGCATCCGATGTGAGGCCGGTCATTAACCTTACCACCGGAGAGGGCTGCTCCATGGTACTTGGTAGCGCGAACTCTCCGTTGCCGCTGTCCTCCGAGACGGACATGCTGGGCGCACTTGAGCGGCTAGTCCACGTCGAACAGCTGCGCCCAGAGATCTGCACATTAGATTGCGGGTCGATGAGCACCAAAGGCACCAGTGACGGCGCCATGATTAACACCATCGGGACGCTGCGTGCGATGGCGGCGCGTTTGCGGGAGCTTAGGGTAAAACCTGAACTTGAGGTATTCGATACAGGTCACCTGAAGATTGCGAACGAGTTAATCAAAGATGGGCTGATTGATGACGTACCGCTGATCCAGCTCTGCATGGGCGTCGGCTATGGCGCTCCGGACGACCTAACGACGCATTTGGCGTTGGTGCACCAGCTTCCGCCGCGCGTTGTCTATTCTGCCTTTTCGACCGGACCGATGCAGCTTCCATATGCGGCCGTAGCGCCGATGATCGGCGCGAACGTGCGAGTGGGATTAGAGGACAACCTGTACCTCTCCCGCGGGCGCCTGGCAAGCAACAGCGAGCTCGTGCAGCGGGCGGTAGAAATCCTCGAGCGCATCGGGGTGCGAGTGCTAACTCCGGATGAAATGCGCGAAAACCTCAAGCTGACAGGTCAAAATCAAAGCCAAAGCTCATGTCTGAGAGTTCAAAGGTTATACTTGAGAAGCTGCCACGCGCAGTCGGGCTCCTCGGGAGCGGTATCATCGGTTGCGGATGGGCGGCGCGTTTCATTCTCAACGGAGTCGACGTTCGGCTGCATGGACCGTCGCCCGGTGTGGTCGAGCGCGTGGAGGGAATGCTAGCCAACGCCCGACGAGCATATCGGCGGCTGACGGTGCTCCCGCTGCCCCCGGAAGGATCGTTTACAGTGGTCGATTCGGTCGCGGAAACGGTACGGGGTGTGGAGCACGTCCAGGAGTCCGCGCTGGAGCGCCTAGATCTCAAAGAGCTGCTCGCGTCGGCCAGCCGTGCGGCGGCGCCTGGGACTCTGATCTGCTCCTCGAGATCGGGACTTCGGCCGTCTCTGCTCCAGCCAAGATGGATCACCCCGAGTACTTTCTCGTCGCGCACCCGTTCGAGCCTGTATACCTTTTGCCCTTTTGCGCTGGAGAGCGCACCGCGCCCGAGGCGTTGGAGCGTGCGGAAGACATCTATCGCGCTATCGGGATGCATCCGCTGGTGGTGCGCAAAGAAGTGGATGGTTTATTGCAAACCGGCTGCAGGAAGCAATCTCGCGCGAGTCGCTATGGTTAGTACACGACGATGTGGCCACGCTGCAGGAGATCGATGACGCGGTCCGCTACTCCTGGGGCCTGCGCCGAGCGGCTATGGGCTCCTACCGCATAGCCGGGGGCGGAAAGCGCGTGCGCCAAAGCATTGAGCAATGGGAGTTCAAGTGGCCTTTGTCGAGGCTGACCGACAAGCCTGACATCAACCGCCAATTCCTAGACAAGGCGGAGGCGCGGGCAGACGCGCTAGTAAAATCTGCCCCCCTGGAGTCCCTGCCGAACAGAAGCGCGACGACTTGTTGGTGGCCCTGCTGCACGCATTGCGTTCACAAGGGTACGGCGCAGGCAAGACGGTGTTGCGCTGGGAACAGGGGCTCCGCTCTCGCGCTGACTCGATGAAAGATACCGCCTGCTGATTCCGCTCGATTTCGCCCACCATTCCGAGATGATCTCGCCCACCATTCCGGATGATGTCGCCGGGGGTGACGAGGCCTCTTCTGGCCCCCATACGGTGCCGCCTTTCGGCTTTGCGAAGGGGGACCTGGATGCCGACGGAGAAGCTTGCGGTGCGCCAGGTGCGCGAAGTGATCAGATTGAACTCGGCTGGGATGCCGACCCGCGATATTGCGCGGCGGCTTGGGCGGCTCCCTTCAAAGTGAGGCTGACGATTCGACAGTTCGAGGCCGCGGGCCTGACCTCGCCGTTGCGAGAGGGTGTAACGGACGAGGTCCTGGAAGCGCGGCTGTTCGCCAAGCCCGGCACCGGCAGCCCGCACGGGCATCCGCCTCTTGCCGAGCCCGCCTGCGGTGCACCTGCGGCGACAAGCACGTGAGGCTGTCGATCCTGCGGGAGGAGTACATCGCAAGCGAGCCCGGCGGGTATCGCTATTCGCGTGCTGCGAGCTCTACCGCGCCTGGGAAGGCCGGCTGTCGGTGACGATGCGCCAGTCGCATGCGGCCGGCGACAAGCTGTTCGTCGACTAGGCCAGCGAGGGCGTGCCGGTGGTGGTCGACCGCCTCACTGGCGAGCGACGCTCGGCGCAGATCTTCGTTGCCGTGCTCGGTGCGTCGAACTTCACCTACGCCCAGGCGACATGGACGCAGTCGCTCGGCGACTGGATCAGCGCCCATGCCCGCGCGCTTGCGGCGATCGGCGGCCTGCCGGCACTGCCTGACAACACCAAGGTCGCGGTCGTCAAGGCGTGCCTCTACGACCCGCAGATCAATCGCACCTATGCGGAGATGGCGGCGCATTACGGCACCTCCGTCTTGCCGGCGCGGCCGAGGAAGCCGCGCGACAAGGCCAAGGTCGAGCAGGCCGTGCTCGTCCTCGAGCGCTCGCTGCTCGGCCGCCTGCGCCATCGCACCTTCCACAGTCTCGCCGAGGTCAACGCGGCGATGGGCGAGCTGCTCACGCAGCTCAACGAGGAGCGGCCGATCCGGCGGCTGGCGTGACCCGTCGCAAGCTGCTCGAGGAGGTCGACCGGCCGGCGCTCAATCCCTTGCCGGAAAGCCCCTACGTGCTCGCCGAGTAGCGGATCCGCCGCGTCAGCATCGACTACCACATCGAGGTGAAGAAGCATTACTACAGCGTCCCGCATCGCTTCGCGCGCGCCGAGGTCGAGGTGCGGCTCACCGCCCGCACCGCCGAGATCTTCCACAAGGGCGAGCGGATCGCCGTGCATCAGCGCATGAGCGGCAATCATCGGCACACCACCGTGCCGGAGCACTTGGCCTCCAGCCATCGCCGCTATGCCGGCTGGACCATCGCGCGCATCCGCCAGGACGCCGCCGCCATCGGCCCGGCGACCAGCGCGTTGTGCGACCTCATCGTCGATGAGCGCTCGCACGCCCAAAGGGACTTCGCGCCTGTCTTGGTACTATGGCTCGATCAAGTCGATCCTCGCCAACAACCTCGATCGGCGTCCTGCTCCCCAGCGTTCCGCGGACGACCTGCCGATCCTGCATGCCAACATCGGCGGGCCGCGCTACTACAATTAGGAGATGATCCCTTGCTCACCCCTCCCGACCTTCGACCGGCTCAACGCGCTCATGGCCAAGGCCTTCGTCGACATCGAAGCCATCGGCGAGGCCAATAGCCTCGGCCACGCCGAATGGCTCGCTGCTGCTCGAACGCGAAGCTTCGCTGCGCCACGACAAGCGGCTCGCCACCCGCCTGCGTCACGCCAAGCTGCGCCAGCAGGCGTGTGTCGAGGACGTCGATTCCCGAACCCCGCGCGGCCTCGATCGACCGCTGTTCGCCAGCCTCGTCGAGGGCCGCTGGATCGACGACCACGTCGACCTCTTGATCTGCAGACCGGCCGCCGTCGGCAAGAGCTGGATTGCCTCCGCGCTCGGCCACAAGGCCTGCCGAGACAATCGTTCTGTGCTCTACGAGCGCGTCCCGCGCCTGTTCGACGACCTGGCGCTCGCACGCGGCGACGGCTGTCATCCGCGCCTGCTGCGCGCCCTTGGCCGCGTCGATTTGCTCATCCTGGATGATTGGGGCCTCGCCCCGCTCGATGCCGCCGCCCGCCACGATCTCCTGGAAATTCTGGACGATCGCTACGGTCGACGTTCCACCCTCGTCACCAGTCAGCTCACGGTCGATCAATGGCACGCGCTGTTCGGCGATCCCACCTACGCTGACGCCGTCCTCGACCGCCTGGTCCATAACGCCCACCGGATCGATCTCGACGGCGAAAGCATGCGCGAACCGCAAACCTGACCGAAAGGCCTGAGCCTGTGGCACTGTGGACATGCCGCTACGCTTGACAGCGCAAGAGCGTTGCCTACATGCCCATCTGTGGACGCCCCCAGGGATGCAAGAAGAATCTTTCGTCAAGCGCTGCGCTGTAGTCGGGTGCTGACATCTGTCCGGCCTTTAATGCGACCGTCATTTGTCGCGGGCCCGTATGGGAGTTCGCGGATCAGGTCCAAATCACAGCGGCGTGCTTGGTAGCACTTGGGCATGTACTGGTTCTCCCAACCTCGTCTCTCGACTGTTGCGCCATACCTTCCGTTTGACCTTCCTACATCTCGACGACCTCTGACCGGACGGCTATGCCGCCACAGCCGGAGCTTTATAGACCCCACCGTTGGCCATCAAAGCCCAGACGACGCGGGCCATCTTGTTGGCAAGAGCGGTGGCTACCAGCATAGTGGCTTGCGGGCAATCATGCGCCCGAGCCACGATGACGGTGAAGCGCCTCGCCGGCGTGCCTGCTGCACGACCGCAGTTGCGCCGATGATAAGTAACCGTCGCAACGTTCGCTCCCCCATTTTCGACGTCGCACCCAGTTTCTGTTTGCCGCCCGTGGAGCGCTGCAACGGGGTCAACCCCAGCCATGCTGCGAAGTCGCGTCCGCACCGGAAGCTTCCGGCGGCAGGCGCAAGGGCAAGCAAAGCCGTCGCCGTCATTGGTCCCACGCCTGGGATTGTCATCAAACGGCGGGCATCTTTTTCTTTTCGGGCGCGACGGGTGATCTCGCTGTCGAGTTTCTTGATCTGCATTTCCAGCGTCACCATCGTCTTGATCAATATCTCGAGTACGAACCGTGCCGCTTCGGGGACGTCGGTTTTTGGATCCATTGCGCGCTCGACAAGCTCTGCGACATAGGCCGTGCCCTTTGCCACAATCACCCCGTATTCGGCGAGATGACCACGCAAAGCATTGATCGCCTGGGTCCGCTGCCGGATCAGCAGGTCGCGGGTCCGAAACACCACCGCGCTCGCTTGCTGCTCTTCGCTCTTGACGGGAACGAAACGCATGGTCGGCCTCTGCGCCGCTTCACAGATCGCCTCTGCATCGGCCATGTCGTTCTTCTGCCGCTTCACGAAGGGCTTCACGTAAGCCGGTGGGATCAGCCGCACTTCATGGCCGAGCTTGCCAATCTCACGAGCCCACTAATGCGCGCCCGAGCAGGCTTCGATCGCCACGAGGCAAGCCGGCTGCTCGGCAAAGAATGCCAGCAGCTTATTCCGGCGCAGCTGTTTGCGAAAAACGACCTTGCCGGCGGCATCGGCTCCGTGGGCCTGAAAGACATACTTCGCTAAATCTAGTCCAATCGTGCTAACTTCGTTCACGGACGCTTCCTCTCTCGTGATGGCTGTTCAACACCCTTCACTTTGGCACATCGATGCCGTCGAGGGGCGTCCACCCCATCACAGCAGGAGCAACAGAAAAACCTCCCCGTTGAGCCGCGATTCAAGATTGACCAAGCGGCGTGGCCGATGCCAGAAACCAGACTCAACCAGAACGCCTCGCGCCCCGGGCGACATCAAATCGGAATGCTGGGCGAGATCATCTCGGAATACTGGAGGGTTCAAATAGGTCCCGCGTCACAGATCTCGCCGCAAGTCCAGCGCGGGACCTATTTGAAGCTGGATTGAACGAAGCCGCGTCTTGTGAGCGCGGACCTATGGGGGTTCGATCTAGGCGCCGGTAGGCGCGATTGACCCGATGTCGGGCCCGCGAGCGAGTGTGGCCGCAGATTGTCGCTGATGTTGGCAGCAAAGGATGCCGCCGTCGATAGCGTCGAACGGCGCGTCAAGCCCAGGCGGCTGACTATCGCCCGTTCGGCGGGCGTTGTGAGCGTGCTTGATCGTTCCGACGGAGAACGTCGGCAGGGCAGCGCGTGCAGTGGGAGCGGACAAGTCGAGGTCGTCGGTCATGATGTATCGCAGCGAGGTGCTGCGCGTCGCTGCGCTGGCGCACGCGGCACAGGTCCAATCTCGACCATGCGGCCTCCGCAGATGGGGCACAAGTCGAGGCGGTGACCAAGGAGGATGGCGCAGCGCTCACGATAGTTGACAGCTTCGGCAGGCGGAGGTGGCTGCGGCGCGTCAAGCGCCGCTCGGATGCGCGCGAGTTTGGCGGCGCGGCAGGCGTTCGCCAGGAAACCAAAATGACGGATGCGGCGGAACCCCTTCGGCAATATGTGGAGCAGAAAGCGACGAAGGAACTCCTCAGTGTCGAGTGTCATCACTTTGGATTTGTTGCCAGCGCGATAATCCTTCCACCGGAAGCGGACGTGGCCCTGGTCACAGCTAAGGAGCCGGCCGTTGGCGATCGCAACGCGATGGGTGTAGCGCCCAAGATAGGCCAGAACCTGTTCTGGTCCGCCGAAGGGACGCTTGGCGTAGACGACCCACTCGACCTTGCGGAGGGCGTTTAGATGGCTGGCGAATGCCGCTGGCTCGACGAGGTGCGCGAGATGGCCGAAGAATTGGAGCTTGGTGCCATCGAACGCCGCCTGCAGGCGCTCCAGGAATAGCCGACGATACAATCGTGACAGGACGCGAACGGGAAGGAAGAAGCCGGGGCGACAATGAACCCAGCTTCCATCAGGGGCGATCCCGCCGCCTGGCACGAGGCAATGGGCATGTGGATGATGCGTCAGGGTCTGGCCCCAGGTATGGAGAATGGCGATCATCCCGGTCTCGGCACCGAGATGCTTCGGGTCGGCGCTGATGAGACGGATCGTCTCGGCTGCTGCCTTGAGCAGGATGTCGTAGACCACCGCCTTGTTCTGCAGCGCGATGGCGGCCACGGGCGCCGGCACGGTGAAGACGACATGGAAATAGGGGACCGGCAGCAGGTCGGCCTGGCGCTCGACGAGCCATTGGGCGCGCGCGAGCGCTTGGCACTTTGGACAGTGCCGATCGCGACAGCTGTTATAGGCGACGCGGACCAGGCCGCAGTCGTCGCACCGCTCGACGTGGCCGCCGAGCGTCGCTGTGCGACACGCCTCGATGGCCGCCATCGCACGGCGCTGATCGGAGGACAGCCGAGGACCCTGCGCGGCACGGAACGCGCCGCCGTGGCGGCGGAGGATGTCCGCCACCTCGAGCACGGGGCGCATATGCGCAGCTCAGTCGGGTGGGATCACCCTGACGGAGAGTCCATCGAATGGGCTGGTCGTGCGGGCGAGCAGATTGGTCGCGACCTGAGCGTAGCGCGCGGTCGATCCCAGCTCGGCATGTCCGAGCAGAACTTGAATGATGCGAATGTCGATCCCGCTTTCCAGGAGATGGGTCGCAAACGAGTGCCGGAGCGTATGGACAGTAATCGGCTTGGCAAGCCGAGCGCGGCGGCGGGCGGCGCGGCAGGCCGCCTGGACGCAGCGGACGCTGACATGTTCACTGGGGTCTTGGCCTGGAAATAGCCATAGCCCCGGTCGGGCTCGCATCCAGTACGTGCGCAGAATCTCCAGCAGTCGCGGAGAAAGCATCGCGTAACGATCCCTGCCGCCCTTGCCGTTCTCGATGTGGATCAACATTCGTTTGCTGTCGATCGAGCTCACCTTCAGGCGGACGACTTCACTAGCCCGTAAGCCAGCCGCATAAGCCGTCGCCAGCACGACGCGATTGCGCACCCCTGTAACCGCGTCCAGGAAGCGCTCGATCTCTTCGGCACTAAGCACGAGCGGGAGCTTGTCAGGCTTCTGGCCACCGATGATCCGCTCGAATGCCTCCGTCTGCCCGAGTGTGACGCCGTAGAAGAACCGCAGCGCGCAGGCCACCTGATTGATGTGGGACCACGAACGCTTTTGGCCGATGAGATGCAGTTGATAGGCGCGGACCTGCTCGAAACTCAACCGGTCCGGGGCGTAGCCGAAATGGCGGCTAAACTTTGCGATCGCATAGATATAGGATTGTTGAGTCGACGGCGACAGATTGCGGACCGTCATGTCCTCGATCATGCGCTGCCGAAGAGGGCTCATGGTAGCCATCTGGGTCTCCTGTCTTGAGAGGGGTGGTGCGAAGACCAACATCCTCTCAGACAGGACACCTCAGTTCACCAGGCTTGCCCCCACTCCCGCGTAGCGGGTTCGTTCAATCCTGGGCGAGATCAAATCGGTACATCCGGGCGAGATCATCGGAACTAGCTACCGCCCAACTGGGTAGACGGTAGCGAACGCGCGACGGAGAACAGTTGCTACAGCTCTTCGGCAAGCTACCGGGTCTGCTCCATTCGATGGGGAAGCCAGCGCCGGCGAGCGGCGCGACTGCCGGACTGAGGATCGTCAAGGGACATCCGAGCCAGTCGACCAGTTATTGCCCAGGCCCGCCGAAGTCAAATCCTTCAAAGCTGGCGGCCAATTGCAAAAGCTAAGCGAGATGTCCCTAGCTTGGCTATCGGCATCATCGAACTGCCGCCGGCCAAGTTCAACGGCTATTCTGCCGAGAGCCGGTTGAGAGGGGAGAAAGGATAGCGGCCGCGATTGCTGAAGGTGTCTTCCCCTAGGCAAATGCTTCTCGTACAAATCGCCCATATTCACCTAAATCCTCCAAGTCCTGCTAGGTTGCCAACTTTTCAGGCGCGCTTGGGTTATGGGCAGTTCTCTTCCGCCAATCTGTCGTGTTAGAGGCCATCAGCAGTCAGCTCACGTACGGAAGGCAGGACTAACAGGCGGGCCTCAAAGACAGGAAAGTCGCGGAGGTGCAGTGCGCGGTATCAACCGCGCCCGCAGGACACACGCCTGGTTCATCCGTATGAAGAACTATCGGCGCGTGGCACGCGAATTGACAGCAATCGTCGCGCGACGCGGCAAACCAGTGCTGACCTCGCGTCCGACCGTGGCCCGAGCTCATCTGGGATGCCAGCTTACCTGGATCGAGGACACGAACATAGATGGGCTGTTTATCACGCTGGGAAAGCAGAGGCCGAAGGGTTTGATCAAGAGTCTTAATGAGCCGGATAGGCCATGAAATGCTCGATCAGACCGTGTTTTCGATCTGGATGACGCCCCGCACCAACATCGCTAACTACAATATGCGGCGGCCTCACTCGTCACTGAGATGCATGATTGCCGCGGCTATGCCAGCCCAATTCACCGCAGCGGACGATGAGCTGCGCAACCGCGCCCCCCTCGACCGCCCTTTGCTGCATCCACGTCACTTTGGCCTACAAAGACCGAGACTCTGAGCGCTGCTGATAAACATTCAGTGGCAGGGGCGCTCGTCAACTATCAGCCCTGATCATTGAAATGCGCTACTAACACCGCCACATTGCGTGGCGACCGAGCTCCTCAAGTTCGCGTCCTCCGAGGCTTAACGGTGGCTCCCTCTGAGCTAGCAATGAATAAAGTAGACCAGATCAAAAGGAGGCAAGATGATTGTAGCGAGTGAAGCATTTCGTGGTGCCGCGCCCTACTATGCCCGCCACTGGAAAGCCTATCCAGAAGACTTAATCAGATCCTTGGTCAGGGTTTGCGGGTTAACCACCAGCAGTCGTGCACTCGATCTTGGCGCCGGTACGGGACAGATCGCTATTCCCTTGGCGCGTTCGGTCGCGGACGTACTTTTTGTCGACGCAAGTGACGAAATGGTCCAAGAAGGGAAGCGGATCGCGGGAGCAGCAGGAATCAAGAATATCGATTTTCTAGTATCGAGGTCTGAAGACCTAAACGGACTAACTTCATCATTTGACATCGCAACCATTGCAGGCGCCTTCCACTGGATGGATCGAGAGACGGTGTTAGCAAAGTTGAGCAAAATACTTAAACCAAGTGCTTGCGTAGCGATCATCTTCCCCAAGGTAGAGCGCTCCGAACCTGGAGAATGGAAGAGTGCAATGTGGAGAGAGCTAATTGAGTTCTGGGGAGGAAGTTGGCCTGGACGGCCAGTGCAGACGACCCCCATCCGAGAAGTCCTTCGTTATTCCGAGTTCAGCGAAATTACAGAGCTTCGTCACGACTACGAGCACCACTGGAATACCGATGAGCTTATTGGCTGGGTCCACGCAACGTCCTTGGGTGCACCCGTTAATCTGGGAGAACGCCATGACGAATTTACTACCCGTGTTCGTCGCTTGTTACTGTCGTATTCGCCGTCTGGTTCGTTTGTGGAACGAGGTTACTTCTGGACACTGCTTGGATATAGACCATCCAATCGAGTGGAGCGTCTCACTTACGCGATCGTGTGATATACTTCTCCCACTCCTTGCTCCTGGACTAACGGCCACGAAAACGATCAAGCTGGGGACGAGCTGAACTCGAAAGGTGATCTAGGCGAGAAAAAGCGCGGGTATCGGGAAACTGGGAAATGTCCCAGAACTCAGCCCAGTTGGTGGGACGGGTGCTGGTCGGCTGGAACTTTCCTTGGTGTTGTGAGCCATATGAGAGAGTAGATGTAGCTCCCGATTCTGAAGCGATGCTTGCAGTAGTCTGCAATGGTTGATCTTCTCGAGATAGCCGTCCGCAACCACACCAAATGCGCGGGACTGGCTTGTGAGAATGCTATCGATCGTTACCGTTTCGTCAGACTTGCGCCGCTCTAAGGTCCTGATAAGAAGGCGTTACGTTGGTTCCGGTCTCAGCCGCAAACGGTTTCACGAAGGCGTTCATAACGGCATCATTGCTCGCCGGCATATTCAGTCTTAGCTCGCCCGCTGCCGCCGACAACGGCTTGCCAGGCTCGGCAGGACGCCGGCCGCGGTAGCGAACGATGTCGCTTGCATAAAACGCCCGCGGCTCCGGTGCTTCATGTGTGCCTCCTCAGGTCTCGGCTCCGGTGCAACCGAAGCTGTTTGTTCCCTTACGCAACGCTGTCGAGTCTGACCTTGCCCCACGGGCTTAATCCAGTTTGAAGTTCGCTCTGGCCCACATAAGGACCAGAGCATGAAGCGCAGTCGCTTTACGGAAGAGCAGATCATCGGGATTTTGAAGGAGCACGAAGCTGGCGTTTCGGTCGCCGATCTGTGCCGCAAGCATGGCGTCAGTGACGCCAGCATCTACAAATGGAAGGCAAAATTCGGCGGGATGGAGGTGTCGGAGGCCAAGCGGCTGAAGACCCTGGAGGACGAGAACACACGACTGAAGCGGCTCTTGGCCGACGCCATGCTGGACAATGCGGCCTTGAAAGATCTCCTGGGAAAGAAATGGTGATGCCCGCTGCCAAGCGGAAAGCTGTCGCCCATCTCGTGGACGTCTACGGAATGAGCGAACGGCGGGCGTGTAAAGCCATCGGCTGCTGCCGCATGACGATGAGATACAAGGCGACCCGCGCAGATGATGCCGGCCTTCGCCAGCGCATGAGGGCGATCGCCCAGGAACGTCGCCGTTTCGGTTACCGCCGCCTGCACGTGCTGCTCAAGCGGGAGGGTTATCTGGTCAACCATAAGAAGCTCTTCCGGCTCTACCGGAAGAGAGGCTCGCGGTACGCCGCCGTGGTGGCCGCAAGCGGGCAATTGGGACCAGGGCACCGATGATGGCGCCGATGGCCCCAACGATCGTTGGTCGCTCGACTTCGTGTCGGATCAGCTCACCGACGGCCGTCGCTTCCGCATTCTGACCGTGGTCGACGATTGCACCCGCGAGTGTCTGGCGCTGGTGGCCGATACCTCGCTCTCGGGCGCCCGGGTGTCGCGGGAACTGGACCGCCTGATCACCGAGCGCGGTCAAGACCAAGACGGTGGTTAGCGACAACGGCACCGAACTCACCAGCAACGCCATTCTGACGTGGGCCGATCAGAGCCGCGTCGCTTGGCACTACATCGCGCCAGGCAAGCCCATGCAGAACGCCTTCATCGAGAGCTTCAACGGCCGGCTGCGGGATGAATTGTTGAACGAGACGTTGTTCACCTCGCTGGCCCAGGCCCGCGTCGCGCTCGGATGCTGGCGCGCGGATTACAACGACACACGACCACACTCACAGCTCGGATGGAGGACGCCGTCCGAGTTCGCCATCACCTGCAACCCGCGACGGGATCTGGCGCTGCGCTATGCTGAGGGCTCCGCGCCAGCTCCCGTCGCTACCACCGCCCAAATGGGCAAATCCAACGACCGGGGCGAACTCAGGAATGGATAAAACTTGGGGGCAAGGTCAGCATAAACCGCGAAAATGAACGGCATCGACCCGCAGGCCTGGCTCACCGACATCCTCGCCCGCATCGCCGCCCATCCGGCTCATCGGCTGAACGAACTTCTGCCCTGGAGACGCCAGCATCAGCGATCTCCGCTCGAGCGGCATGACCATGCACGTCAACAAGGTCCATCACGTCACCACCATCACCCAGGTCGCGAAAGACCTCGGCGAAGACGAAGATTGGCTCTGGGACATCGCCAACGAAATGGAAATCGAGGACGGCGTCATCTGGGTCTATGGCGTCGGAGAAGACGGCGTCCAGGCGTTCACCGACTTCGGAATCGAAAACCTCATCGAGCTGATCAGGTCCTACAAAGAGAACCCTGGACTGCTCAAGCGGTAGCCCTGCGGCCTACGCCGAATGGATACAGTGTAGCTGAGTGCGGGTCACCACCTTCGCCGGCATGGGCCGGATCGGTCAGCTGGCGATTGCCGGGAAGCTGACGGCGGGATCATCGCTTAACGGGGCGATCGTTTCCAGTGTCATGTAGCGGCCGCGCTGGACCGCCCACTCGTCGTTCTGCTCGAGCAGGATGGCGCCGAATGGCGTCCTCATTGGGAAAGATGCCGACCACGTCGGTTCGGCGCTTGATCTCGCCATTGACCCGTTCGAGCGGATTGGTAACCGGTATGAGATGTCTCGGTGTCAACGTTCCCGCTGCGGTGTTCTAGGGTTCAGACTCAATTGATCCAATAGGCGACGATGGCGGCGAGGTGGACGGCGGCTAAGAAGTTCCTGGCGAGTTTGTCATACCGAGTAGCGACACGCCTGAAATCCTTGAGCCGGCAGAAACAGCGCTCGATGACATTGCGTCCTTTGTAGGCACGTTTGCTGAAGCTGTGGAGGACCACCCTGTTGGATTTGTTTGGAATGACGGGCTTCGCGCCGCGATCGACGATTTCGGCGCGAAAGCCGTCGCCGTCGTAGCCTTTGTCCCCGATAAGGCTAGACATGGGCGGCGCGAGCTTCAAAAGGGCCGGTCCTGCGGCAATATCTGCGGCTTGCCCCGGAGTGAGATGAAATGCGCAAGGTCTGCAATCAGGGTCGCTCAGCGCGTGGATTTTCGTGGTCCGCCCACCGCGCGAGCGGCCGATCGCCTGTTCATGCTCCCCCTTTTCCGCCGCTCGCCGAGCGATGCGCTTTGATCGTGGTGGAGTCGATGGACAAAGTCACGCTGTCCTTGCCACAGCGGGCGAGCGCTTCAAAGATCGCCTGCCAATGTCCGCGCTTAGCCCAGCGATTGAAACGATTGTAGATCGTCGTGTACGGGCCATAATCGGGCGGGCAATCGCGCCAGCGCGCACCGCATTGAAGCATGTGAATGATGCCGCTGATGATACGTCGATCATCATCGCGCGCCGGGCCGGTCTGGTTCGTTGGCAGATGTGGCCTTATCTGAGCCCATTGCTCGTCGTTGAGCCAAAACAGCCCTTTGCGCATCCAAGACCCCCGCACCGAATCAACTCGGTGCGAGGGAATCAAAGTTCGCTAATTAGGTACAGACCCTAGATCGTGGCGTATGGTGCGACCATCGGGACAGAGGCACCGGGAGCACGAAGTGCGGGCAGGCCGATGTTATTCGATGAGCCGAGAGCTCGAGTTAGTAGCTGGCCGCCTCTGCGACTCGCCCGGTTGCGCTGTGAGCGCGAATCCATAGTTGTCGTGTCGCCCGCAGCTCCCGTCATATGTCTGGCAGGAGGTGCGAATGCGACGGGGAATTGGCATTGATGTCCACCGTCCCTTCGGGGAGGTGGTGTTTTGGGAGAGCGGCAGGCTTCGACATGCGGGCCGCATCGATATGACGCGGACTGCGATGGAGGGATTTGGCAAGACCCTGCTGGCCAGTGATGAGGTGGTGGTCGAAGCGACCGGCAACAGCATGGCAGTCTCGCGAGTGCTGGCGCCATTCGTGGCGCGGGTGATTATCGCCAATCCATTGCAGGTGAAGGCGATCGCCCAGGCGCACGTCAAGACCGACAATATCGATGCCGGCACGCTCGCCAGTCTGCAGGCGGCGGGATACCTGCCGCAAATCTGGACGCCTGATGCGGCGACCGAACGCAAGCGCAGGCTGGTGGCGCGGCGCTACCAGCTCGTGCGGCATCGCACGCGGCTCAAGAACGAGGTGCATTCGATCCTGCACGCGCACTTGATCCCGAAGTGCCCACATGCCGATCTTTTCAACGCCCGCGGCCGGGCGTGGTTGGCCGCCCAACAGCTGCCGGACGATGAGTACGCGGCCATCGATCGGCACGTCCGTGAGCTTGACCGGCTGGCGGAAGACCTGGCTCTGCTCGACCGCGAGATCGCGCAGGTCGCAATCGATGATCCCGCGGCCAACAGATTGATGACCATCACCGGCGTGAACCTGGCGGTTGCCGCCGGCATCATGGCGGCGATCGGCGACATCAGCCGATTCAACAGCCCGCAGAAGCTGGTGAGCTATTTCGAGCTGAACCCGCGGGTGCGGCAGTCGGGACTGGGAGCCGCCCATCACGGTCGCATCAGCAAGATCGGCCGCAGTCACGCGCGCGCCATGCTGGTCGAGGCGGCCTGGGCCGCGGCCAAGGCGCCCGGTCCACTGTGCTTTTTTCGTGCGGATCCGCGCCCGGCGTGGCCATCAGGTCGCCGCGGTGGCCGTGGCTCGCAAGCTCACGGTGCTCTGCTGGCATTTGCTGACGAAGGGCGAGGATTACCTGTGGGCGCGCCCGGCACTGGTCGCCAACAAGACCCGCGCGATGCAACTTCAAGCTGGACATCCGCAACAGAAGGGCAGCCGGCGCGGACCAGCCTATGCCTACAACATCAAGGCGCTGCGCGACCGTGAGATGTTGATTGCCGCCCAGGCGGAGCGAAGCTACGAACGATTGGTGTCGCAATGGAAACCGCGGCGGCCAAAACCCGGCGCGCGGGCGCCTCAGTTCGGCAGGACAAAATAGGCAGTCCGGTAACGCTTGCAGCCGACGCGTCACGCTTCGCCACGAGGTCGCCCGCGCTCGACAACCATAACCGCCGGTGACGGCAAGTGCCAGCCAGGAATGCAGTCCCGTTCCACACCAGCATGCCGCCGTGCTCGGGCCGGTCAAGGCTGGCCGCAAATGCGGCCAGCCTTGACCGACCCTGCGCGCGGCGGCTGCGAGATCGGTGGCCGGGACGGAAGAATGGCCCGCGGCGCGGCCGAACCAAAGAATGGACGCGATTCCCGCAATCGTCATCGCGGCGCGGTCATAAAAAATCGCTTGTCCATCTCATCCGTCGAGTGCAGCTTGGCCCTGTGCGCGGTCGGGAAGCTCATGTAGGCGAGCACGTCGGTCTCGGCCTCGTCGAGGAAGGCAGCGAGCTTCGGCAGTTTGGGGCGGAGTTGGTCGGCGACGCGCCGCCATTGCGCCCGCGCCGCCTCCGCATCGTCCTGGGCGAAGGCGGTGGCGATGAAGGCGGAGACGACGCGCCGTCAGCTCTTGCCGGCATGCGCCAGCGCGTTGCGCATGAAGTGGACACGGGGGTCGTTGAAAAAGCTGCAATTGGCTGATTCCTTTTTCGTCGGCGATTCGCGATCGGCGGAGCAAACGAGATGCTGGGGCGCAAGGAGCGGGATCAATTGGAGCTCTTCATCACTGGCTCGCTCAAACAGCTCGTCCCAGATGAGCACGTGCTGGCGCGGGTCGATCGTGTGCTCGACCTATCTTGGCTAAGGGAAGAGGTCTCCGACTGCTATTGCACGAACGACGGTCGGCCAGGCATCGATCCAGAAGCCGCGGTACGCCTGATGCTCGCGGGTCTGCTCACCGGCATCGTACACGATCGCAAGCTGATGCGTGAGGCTCAGGTCAACATCGCCATTCGCTGGTTTGCTGGTTATGGCCTGCACGAGCAGCTACCGCACCATTCCAGCCTGACGCGCATCCGCCAGCGCTGGGGCGAAGAGCGATTCCGTAGGATCTTTAAACGCACGGTCGAGGCCTGCCTGAAGGCCAAGATCGCAACAGCCGAAGTGGTTCACATCGATGCGTCGCTGATCCGCGCCAACGTGAGTTGGGACAGCCTCACCGAGCAGCATGTGGTGGATGTGCTGAGCGAGAATCAAAGCGAAGATGAAAGCGAGGCTGAGAGGAAAGGCCGGCAAAGCGGCAAGTACAAGAAGATCTGCACCACCGATCCCGATGCGACAATGGCCACCAATGCCCGAAACCGGCGGCTGGAGCCCGCTTACAAGCAGCACACTGCCGTCGATGACAAAGTCGGCGTTATTCTGGACGTCGCGGTCACGACTGGACAAATTAACGAAGGGGAGATGATCGAGCCGCAAGTCGATGAGGTTGAAGCGATTGCGGGCATCGACATCAAGGTGGTCACCGCCGACGCGGGCTATGCCTACGCTAAAGTCTACGGCGCGCTCGAGCGGCGCGGCATCGATGCCCTGATCCCAGCTAAAGCCGAACCAATCAAGAGTCGCGTACCGCTCAGACGCTTCCGATACGACGCCAAGAACGACATCTTGAAGTGCCCGCGAGGACGTATCTTGCGCCCCGCGCGGCCCATCAAGCACGGCCGTTTCTTTTACTCGAAGGCGAAGGATTGCGCCCGGTGTCCGCTCAAGGGCGATTGCCTATCCAAAGGGCGGGTTAACAAAGCGGTCGTTGTCGGTGACGATTATCCGGCACTGCTCCGCGCCCGCCGCCGCCGCGAGCGATGGAGTAAGCAGGATCGACGGCTCTATCAACGCCATCGCTGGCGCTCAGAGGGCTTCCACGGCGAAGCCAAATCCTGGCACGGACTAGCGCGCGCCATACGGCGCGGTCTACCGAATATGAAGATCCAGGCCTACCTGACGGCCGCCGCCATCAATCTGAAGCGGCTGGCAGCCGCTCTCCTTGCGCTTATTCTGCCTTGGATTGTCCTCACAGTGCGCTTGCGGCTTCAGATCGCCCCGTAGCGCGGGTTTTGATGCGAGCGTCACGACGGGGCCGGTCGCTGCATCGCGCGAAATCTATTGGCCACTTCTTCAACGACCCCACACGGCAGCGCTGCCAGGTGGCGTTGAGCACCTTGCCGACCGTGGCCTTGATGCCCTCATGGGCGTCGGAGACGACGAGCTTGACCCCGCGCAGGCCGCGGCGGGCGAGCTTGCGCAGGAACGCGGTCCAGAACGTCTCGGCCTCGGACGGGCCGATATCCATGCCGAGCACCTCGCGCCGGCCGTCGCTGTTGACGCCGACCGCGATGATCACCGCGACCGAGACGATGCGCCCGTTCTGGCGCACTTTCACATAGGTGGCGTCGATCCACAGATAGGGCCAATCCCCCTCGATCGGTCGCTGCAGGAAGGCCTTCACTTTGTCGTCGATCTCACCGCACAGCCGCGACACCTGGCTCTTGGAGATGCCGGTCATGCCCATGGCCTGCACCAGGTCGTCAACCGAGTGGGTGGAGACGCCCTGGACATAGGCCTCTTGCACCACCGCGGTGAGCGCCTTCTCGGGCATTCGCCGCGGCTCGAGGAAGCCCGGGAAGTAGGAGTCCCTGCGCAGCTTGGGAATGCGCAGTTCGACCGTGCCGGCCCGCGTCTCCCAGCTCCGGTCGCGGTAGCCGTTGCGCTGGACCTGGCGCTCCTGGCTCTTCTCGCCGTAAGCGGCTCCCGTCAGGCCCTCGACCTCCAGCTCCATCAGCGGTCTTCTCCACGAGCGCGCGCAGGTTCATCATGTCGTCGGTCATCGGTGGTTCCTCGAATCAGGTTGATTGTCGCAATCCAAACCTTACCGACGAATCATCGGTGACCACCCGCAAAGCCGCTCGCTCGCTACGGCGCTATTGCGGAGCGCGCGTCGCGAGCGGCTTTGCTAATCAGCTCTCAGATCCGGTTGGAAACGTGCTTCCAACGCGAAGTGCAAGTTGGGGTTACTGCCTTCCAGAGACAATGGGAATGCGCAGTTCGACCGTGCCGGCCCGCGTCTCCCAGCTCCGGTCGCGGTAGCCGTTGCGCTGGACCTGGCGCTCCTGGCTCTTCTCGCCGTAAACGGCTCCCGTCAGGCCCTCGACCTCCAGCTCCATCAGCCGGTGGGCGGCAAAGCCGATCATCTCGCGCAACAGATCTGCATCAGGGGTCTTCTCCACGAGCGCGCGCAGGTTCATCATGTCGTCGGTCATCGGTGGTTCCTCGAATCAGGTTGGTTGTCGCAATCCAAACCTTACCGACGAATCATCGGTGACCACCCGCAAAGCCGCTCGCTCGCTACGGCGCTATTGCGGAGCGCGCGTCGCGAGCGGCTTTGCTAATCAGCTACACCACTCCTTGGGACCCTCAATATGTCTCTGGAAGGCAATAACCCCAACTTGCACTTCGCGTTGGAAGCACGTTTCCAACTCGGATCTGAGCGTCACCGTGTTTAAGTCTCAGCATCCAGGGTGAACGCGCCTTGGACCCCGCCTCAAATTCGAACGAAAACGAGACCGGCCTTCGGCTCCCATCCACTTAGGCCTTTAGCGGCCGCGGCCGTCTGCAATTGAGCAAAGGAGTCGGCGAGTCTCGAAGATGCCGAGTTTGTGCTCCGATGATGAGGTGGTCGGGTCGTTCAACACGCACTCCTGTGCTAAGTCGCAATCCAGCGCTTTCTCAACGATCCGCTTTTGTTGTTACGTATCCTTCAGCGCGACGCGCAGAATTCGGCCTCGGTCTTGGCTTTGACCTCGTCGAGCGTGACGCCGTCGGCGAGCTCGATCAGGGCCATGCCGCCGTCGCCGTGCTTGTCGATGGTGAAGACGGCAAGATCGGTGACCACCATGTCGACCACGCGCTCGCCGGTGAGCGGCAGATTGCACTTCTTCAGGAGCTTCGGACCGTCCTTGGCGGAATGCTCCATCACCACGACGACGCGCTTGACGCCGGCGACGAGGTCCATCGCGCCGCCCATGCCCTTGACCATCTTGCCGGGGATCATCCAGTTGGCGAGATCGCCGTTCTGGGCCACCTGCATCGCGCCGAGGATCGACAGATCCATGTGGCCGCCGCGGATCATGCCGAAGGAATCGGCGCTCGAGAAGTAGGACGTCGAGGGCAGCTCGCTCACGGTCTGCTTGCCGGCGTTGATCAGGTCCGCGTCCACCTCGTCTTCATAGGGGAACGGGCCCATGCCGAGCATGCCGTTCTCGCTCTGCAAGGAGACGTCCATGCCGTCAGGGATGAAGTTCGAGACCAGCGTCGGGATGCCGATGCCGAGGTTGACGTAGTAGCCGTCACGCAATTCCTTCGCGGCGCGCGCGGCCATCTGTTGACGGGTCCAGGCCATCAGACTTCTTCTCCCGTTGCAGCCGCAGACGGACGCGGCCGGGTGTTGCGAAATTCGATGCGCTTCTTGGCCGTGCCGACCTCGATGATGCGCTTCACGAAAATCCCGGGGGTGTGGATGTGATCCGGATTGAGTTCACCGGCCGGAACCAGATGCTCGACCTCGGCCACCGTGATCTTGGCGGCGGTCGCCATCATCGGGTTAAAGTTGCGCGCGGTCTTGCGGTAGATGAGGTTGCCGGCGGTGTCGCCCTTCCAGGCATGCACGATGGCGAGGTCGGCGAACAGGCCGCGCTCCATCAGATACTTCTCGCCGTCGAACTCCTTCACTTCCTTGCCTTCGGCGATCAGCGTGCCGACGCCGGTCTTGGTGTAGAAGGCCGGGATACCTGCGCCGCCGGCACGAATGCGCTCGGCCAGCGTGCCCTGCGGATTGAATTCGAGTTCCAGCTCGCCGGCGAGAAATTGCTGGGCGAACAGCTTGTTCTCGCCGACATAGGAGGAGATCATCTTCTTGATCTGCCGGGTTTCCAGCAGGCGGCTGAGCCCGATGCCGTCGACGCCGGCATTGTTGGAGACCACCGTCAGGCCCTTGGCGCCGGAGTCGCGGATCGCGTCCGACAGCGCCTCGGCGATGCCGCAGAGGCCGAAACCGCCCGACATGATCATCATGCCGTCCTTGAGAATGCCATCGAGAGCCGACTTGGCGTCGAGATAGACCTTGTTCATGAATGGTTGTCCTCACAGATGGGATAACGGTCCCGAAGCGTCAATCCAACGCAGCATCGTCAGATAGTCAGACGAAATCGTTGCAGCGCATGAATCGCAAGCTTGGCGTGAGAGCGCGCTTTGGCCTGCTTCGCCGATTGACACAACGTCAGCGTCGATCGCCACATCGAGTAAAACGCATCTCTAATGCGATGGAGGCATCAGACCGGAAGCCGTTGGTGCGTTTGCTCATTCGGCTTAAATCCTTCGCCGCTCGACCGGACGTCGTCTCCACACGAAGCTAGTAGCTGGATCGGAGAAAGAAAATCGGTCCCCTCTCGGGCTTCGCGTGCATACATCCTGCTATTTTCGATCTTTGATGCAGGACTTCATCAATGAGTTCGTGAGCATCAACGCGCGAAGATCAGCAGCGCCGAAAAGTGCTATCGGACGAGTTCGACCCCGGAGCGCTGTTCCGCAACCATCGCCGGGATTCCCGGCGTGCGATCGATTCTGACGCCGATTACGGAGACTCATCACCATGCGGCGGCCAGCACGACTTCCTGCTGTAGGATGTCGCGCCGGAGTTCAGCTCTTCGAGCCTAAACTGCTGGAATATGCGGACAGTAACCTCTGCTTCGTGCGAAGCGGTGAAAGTATGGGTTCGCGTTGTGACCAATCAACTTATGGGTCGTGTCTGCCCGATCATTTCCCAACGAACAAGGGCAAGGTCTGCTAACAGACTTATTTCGGTCCGTTAGACGGCCTTTGAGGCAATCGGAATTCGACCAACGGACAGGACGGCTCAGTCCTTCTGAATCAAGGCGGCTTGCGTCTCTCGCCCGAGGTCCCTTGTGTCGCCGCCGAGTCCAAACGTCTAGGAAAAATCAAACTGAATCTCAAAAAGGCCCCCGGTGGCATGCCGGAGGCCTTCTTGCAGGTTGAATTGAGGTTAGACCCGTTTCCTGGCATTGCGCCAGTTCAGCAACAACTCACCAGTTGCGCTGAACGTGGAGCAGCATCGTGACGTTGCTTTGGTCCTTCAACTCATACACGGCGCCCGGCTTTGCAATACCCGACTGCAGCGGCAGCGTCACGGTACTTCCGCTCGCGTACTTCTGGTCCAGAATATTGTAAGTGAGTTCGACCCCGAAGGTCAGGTTCTTGACTGGGGTCCAGCTGGTTTGTGTGCCGACAACCGCATAGTTGAAGTCGGGGTTACAGCCGGCAAGCCCACTGGACAGCGCGAGGTTTGCGACGAACGCACCGCAGATGTAGCCCTTGGCTGTGCCATTATAACGCACGGCGCCAAACCCACCGAAGATTGTGCTAACCCAGTGAGCATCCCAGTTGTGGTTGTAGCCAGCATTGAAGCCATATGTCCTGGTCAGCTCCTGGCCAGCACCTGCAACGAACACGGAGTCGGAAATACCACCAAGTCCGACGCTCTGGTAAGCACCAGGCACACTCGTGCCACCGTATCTCGCAAAGGTGGTCGACATGTAGTCGTTAAAACTATAGCGGCTTGCACCATTCGTGTACACGCCCGTCAAGTTGATCGAATCACCCGGACCGGTCGGAATATTCTTGATGGACAGTGCCAGCTGACCCGCCCAGCCCCACTTGTCGCTCGGATAGCCGGTGACCTCTGACGCGCCATAGTAGGCGGCATGGTTGTCGTGCGCGGCGACCGACGCCTGGAACAGACCCCAGGCCTGGTCAACACGAAGCATCGCAACGAGGTCTGGAGCTCTTGTACCCCCGATGTCGTTGGCACCATACGCACCGGTTGCGAGGCCCGCAGCTGTTGCTGCGCTCACGTTCCAGATGTTGGACGTGAAGTTTTGGACCTGATCCTGAGCCGAAAATGAAGCCGAAATGCCTTGGCCGAAGTCAGCTGTATAGCTGAACTGGTTCACGGGGTCCCAGGGGCCACTGCCCGGCAACTCATGGAAATTCGCAGGATACTCGCCCCAGGGCGTGGAGAACTGCGAGTTCGCCTTGCCGAGCGTGAATCCAGCGAACTGGATGAAGGCGTAGGGGATGCCCAGCGCACCGCCAGCTACCTGAGAACCGGCCGACGTGGTGTAGGCCGTCGAGCCATTCGTAGCAGTGGTACCGGCCCCCGTATAGCCGCCGGTTGTCCAGGTGTTCCAAGCCTCGAAATAGGTACGAACCACGCCATACTCCGTTGCGGTACGCGTGTCGATCTTCAAGTCCCCACGAGTGCGGCTAGTATAGTAGTTGGCAAGGCGGTTCTGTGCACCAGCCACACCAGTGTCGGCTGCCACACCGATACTATTCCCGCCCAGCTCCACCTGGGCACGCATATAGCCGCCCAGCTTGATGCAAGTGTCAGTCCCGGGAATGTAGTAGAACCCGGCGCCATACAGCGAACATACCTTGACGTACTCGACGGCCTTCGCCTTCACAGGAACATCGGCTGCCTGCACCCCCGCGCTCGCGAGCATCGTCGCAGAACCAAGAAAAATACCCTTCGTCAGTTTCATTGATGAACCTCCAAGTTGGAAACGTGGTTTCCGCCTTTCAAAGATCCGTCGATCGAGCTCGCCTTCGTGGGCAGACGCTTGACGGAACGACTTCGAGGCGTCCCCTCGCTGTCAGATCCAGACTTAGCCCGCCAAAATAGTTCCTTCAATTAATTAATTTCAACAATTGATAATTTGCCGCCAAACGCTGCATATCTGCAACACCGGGCAGTATGAGGCTGCACTAGGCGTATATCGCAAAAAAAAGAACCTCCAGGGGGCATCCCGAAGGTTCTACTTGGAGATTTAGACATGATCGCTGGCACATAAGTCAACGATCTGAGGCGGAAGATAATCGAAAACAATTGCATTAGTCAATTGTTATTTTGACATGATCGGCATGCTGTGAGAAGGCTTTCTGGCGCAGTCCCAGAAGGGCTATTTTTGATCTAGATCTCAGGATTGCCGGTCATGCCGGCTCGGCATGCGCCGGTATGATAAAGGAAGGGCCCATATGGCTGAAGAAGAGCTGCTCCAAAGAGCCGTTACCGACTTCATCTGGAACATTGTTGAGATTCATTCTCAACTTGAGGAAATACACAAGAGTTGGGCCCTGCTACTAGGAATAAGCGAACCGCAATGGTTGATCCTGATGGCTATTTCTGAACTCGATGAAGGTCGGGGTGTCGCGGGGATAGCTATCGCGAATAAACTGCGAATACATCCAGCTTTTGTTACGAACCAAACGAAAAGACTGGAAGCAATGGAGTTTCTGTCCCGCGAGGCATCGCTCGATGATGCAAGATGCGTTCAGATGTCGTTGACTCAGAAAGCCCGTGCGGAGATCGCCAAGCTTTCGATCAAAAGAAAAGCCCTTAACTCGACCATGTTTGACGGGCTCGATGAAGCGAGCCTTGAGTACCTCAACAAACGACTACGCCTAATCGCCAAAAATAGCCGATTGGCATCGCAAAAATTGAGTATAGGCGTACTGTAGTGCTACATGGAGCCGGTATCGAGCATCCAGAAGCGCGTCGATCGGCACAACGCTGCTCATAATGATATCGTCACAAAGTAATCCCCTGTTCAAACGCAATGATTAGGGTGCCGAGGTCGTGCAGACGAGCTTTTCCTTTAACCATCCGAAGATGCAATCGTCTGAACTCACGAAGTTTTCGATGTGTTCCCCGGAGCTCCGAATGATCCGCGGCATGGCCAAGTCGAGATCAATGTTTGCTGCCATGCAGTCAGCCTGGAGTTTGACCGCTTCCGACATGCTGACAATGCCGCGCCCGCCGGTGACTACGAGAACTGGGCAGATCAACTGTGTTATAACTTGCAAGCGGCGCGCCGAAGCCAAACCCTCGTCTACTTGGTCTGCAGTACTCGTGATCCAAACGACCGATGCCAGAGATCGGGCCAAATTCCAAAGGCCGCCATCGCAAACCGCCGCAGCAAGGCGACGGTCAGATGTGGCGAATTCCGTAGCCAGAGCAGCCGATAAGCCTTCACCATAGACGCCGATCCGAGCGGCATCAACGTCGGGCCGACCTGATAGGTAGTCCAAGCAGAAAGACAACAAAGCTTGGGAGTGGCCGCGCGAGCGAGTTGAGATGTCGTCGTGAGAGACAACGAGGAGCGACAAGCCCGCATCGAGGACTACGGGCAAGAGCCTCCCGAGCAGCGCGGTTCGCGATTCTTCTTCCATGCTGATGCAAATGACCGCCGGCGCTGGCACCTCGCGACTACCAGCAGCCACGTAGTACGCTGGAAATTCCCCGAGATCGGATCCCCCTATTGTTATCCGCTCTATTTTTTGCGCCAGAGATAATTCGATTTTCTGAATTCCCGCCGCGATTCTAGCCGAAACTTCTTCACGTTGCGAACCGTCTTTATCAGCTAGGCGCCGGACAATTTCAAAAGCAGTTAGCGCACAAAGCCAAGCCCCCGTCGCTTCTTGGCAGGCACCCCGCTTAATGCTCAAGTCACCGATAAGGAATTGATCATTCCCTAGCCTCGTCCACCTAGTGATCCAGCTCTGCCAAACTGTACTTTCGCGGTTATTCTCACTAGGAAAACTGTCCAGAAACGTCGCGGCACGTGACCTTACGGAGGAGAGATCGTCCTTCACATGAGGCCAAGCACCGTATTCCATCCAATTTGCCCCTCCGTGCTGCACTCCACCTCCTCCGAGGTAGTAGTCAGCTAATTTAGTCCTCAGGCTGGAGACGACAGCGGCCGCAGCGAGGTGCGTCGGTTAGAGGTCAAGCTTATCTCCATTCGGCGGAAATATTACGGGACGACGAAAGTCGAAGTTCCCTAATGTGGGGCTTCGCAACTCCGAAAAACTGCGTCAGATGCAAATATACGTACGTTTTTACGCGGTTCGGCAAACTCTGCTTAGCTGTCCTCATTGCAACAGGTCGGACTGCCGCGCCTGGTTCTCAAGGTAGTCTCGTCTTACAAAAAGCGACTGTTCCCAGTGCAGTGCGGAATACTACCGCCCCTACAGATAAGTCCCGCTTACCAAAAGGCGCTCGGCGCGACTGAGCAGGCTAAACGGCTCTTCTCACGTCCGCTATGGCGAGCGGAAAGGCTCGGGTTGCGCGGAATTATCTCAGGACGCACGACAAAACACGCGCCCGCCGCGGTCGTATGGAGAGGCGCCGGGCATTGTAGATTGATAATTTTCGAGCTCAAGTAGCTAGTCGTCCGTTCAGAAACCGATTTGAGCGGTGAGCAGTCGCTGGCGGCCGCGATGAGGGTGGTCAGGATCAGGCACCAAAGAGCCCTGAGCCAGGCGAGGATGCGACGGAAGTTGTGGCCGACGGCGGAGAGCATGACGTTAGCGGCGTCTCCTGCGCGGCCTTTGGGGTAGCAGCGGCCGAGGTGACCATCGGTCTTCAGGTGTCCGATGATGGGCTCAATGGCGGAGCGGCGGTGCAGCTCGCGCTTGATGACACCGAAGACGCCGCGCTTCTGGCCGGAGATGAAGACCCGGTGGGGATTTTGCGCGTCGTGGCCGCGGTATCCCTTATCGACATAGGCCCGCTCGATCGCACAGCCGGTCAGCGTCTCGGTGCGGTCGATGACGTCCCGCAAGGTATGGCCGTCGTACGGGTTATCGGGCAGCGCCCTGGCGTGCAGCACGAACAGGCCGCCGGGACCACGGCGGTTGTTGGTGACGATGGAGGCTTTGACGCCGATCTATGGACCACGCCCGCGTTGCAAGAGGAATCGACAAAGGGATGAAGCGGTTTGCGCCAATCTATCCGGCTTCAATTTGGGGCTGTTGCCCCGAGCCATCATGGATATCCGCTCACTTCTGTCCTCAATAACTCGCCGGCCTCAAGAAGGGCCATGGAGTCGAACCAGGCTTCAGAAGTGTCGGTGGAACCGTTTCTCCATTCGTCCTTTCCGTCTCGCAAACCTCGGCGGGTTATTGTGCCTTCTGATCCCGACCTTGGATTTTCCTTTCCGGCCCTGTTTCTTATGCGGTGCAGGCATCACCGGTTCCGATGGCGGCGACCATCGCGCTTGAGATGATCGGCCCGACGCCGGGCGCACTCATTAGGCGGCGACAGTGTGGATCTTGATCAGCGAGTTCGTCGATTTCTTTCGTCATTGACGCGACCCGTCGGTCGAGATAGCGCCAGTCCTCGGCCAAGTCCTGAATGAGCTGGATCACGCGAGGCGATAAGTTGTCGTTTGTCGCTGAGAGAATCTGAGGAAGTGCCAGTCGGAGTGCTGCCGCTCCCTGCCGCACTGGTAGCCCTCGCTCAAGCAAAAAGCCCCGGATTTGATTGATGACCGCCGTTCTCTGCGTCACCAATCGACTGCGAACTCTGTGTAGTGCCTGTAAATCAAGTTGTTCGGCTGACTTCACTGGAACGAACCGCATTGTCGGCCGCTGAGCGGCCTCGGCGATCGCTTCAGCATCCCGAAAGTCATTCTTGTGACCCTTGAGGTATGGTTTGACGTACTGCGCCGGCAAGAGCCGTACTTGATGGCCTAATTTCTCGAGCCTGCGCCCCAGATGATGTGCGCCTGCACACGCCTCCATTCCGATCAGACAACGCGGAATATTGCCCAGCGACTGGTCAAGCTGATTTCTCGACCGCTTCTTGCGTAGCGTAATTGCGCCTGTGGCATCGAGACCGACGACGTGGAATGTGTTCTTCCCGAGATCGATGCCGATTGTGACAAGGTTCGTATTTCGACATGGCTTGCGCTCCTGCTGCTGCCCCCCGCCGGGCTGCACGTTGCCGCTGAGAGCGGGCGTGGTCCATGCCATTAACTCGTAGGGCGCGGCTGCTTTGCCCTTGCCAATGCACTCCACCTCCGGAGCGTGGAAGGAATAAAGCTTCCAGCCGCGCTGGCGCTGCTGCTGCGAGCGGATCTGCGAGGCCCGGCTGAGCGGGAGGGCGAACGCGTTCTCGAGCACAGCCCGACCTTCGATCTTGCGGTGGATATCGCGGATGTCCGGCCCAGCCGGCTGCGCAGGATGCGCAGCTGCCGCTTGAATTGCTTGGCATGGGCGTAGCGCCCCGGCATCATTGCCGCGGTCTTGGCAATGCGAAGATAGGACTGCCGCAGCTTGACCCCGTGCTTCCTCGCCAGGCGGTTGAGCCCCTTGATCGCCGCGTGCAGCAGCTTGGCATCGGTCGGGAAGGTGATGGCCTTCGGCTGTACGGTGGTATCGACCGTGACCCGCTTGAGGTCCGGGCTGCGCAACGCGCCGGCCTCGTGCGCGCCCCGCAAGCTCTCGGCCAGCAACAGCTCCAGCTTGTCGCCGAGCCGCTTGCGCCAGTGGCTCAAGTCCGAGCGCTCGTGCGGGAACGCGTGCTGAAAGAACTCTTCGCCGGTGAAGTACTGGAAATACGGGTCGTGGACCCAGCGCTCGCACACCCCCTCATCAAACAGGCCGTAAATGTGCTTGAGCAGCAGCAGCCCGATCATGAAGCGGGTCGCGATGCCCGGCCGACCATTCTCGCTATAGAGCGGCGCGATCTCGCCGTCGATCCAGTCCCAATCGACCTTGCTGGCGAGCTGAACCAGCTCGTGCTTCATATTGATGATCTGGTCCAGCCGGGCCCGGAACAGATCACCCGATCCCCTCGCTTCGGGCTTCTTCGGTCGCATCGCCACCTCCGATCCGACAACGGAATCATGACTGGTGATTCGAGGGAATCCTCAAAACGAAATTGCAGCATTCCGAGGCTCGAAGCATCAAAACCCTGCAATCCCAAAACAGGCCACAACGAATAATCCGACCCCAACTCAATCGCTTAGCCGCTCTTCACGGACGACTACGCACAACCATTGACCTGCCACTGCGAATTTCCTCCAGAAGGAGTTAGAGTCCGGCCCGAAGAAGGACGGACAGATGAAGCGAGCAAGGTTCACGGAAGAGCAGATTATCGCGGTATTGAAGGAGCATGAGGCTGGGGCGAAGACAGCCGACCTGGCTCGCAAGCACGGTGTTTCCGAGGCGACGATCTACAATTGGAAGGAGCCAAATTCGGCGGCATGGACGTTTCCGAAGCGAAGCGGCTGAGGGCCTTGGAAGAGGAGAACGCGAAGCTGAAGAAGCTTCTGGCCGAGCAGATGCTCGATGCGGCCGCACTTCGCGAGCTCCTTTCAAAAAAATGGTAGGGCCCGCCGCCAAGCGCGCTGCGGTCGCGCATCTGCAGGCCGTCATGAGCCTGTCGGAACGGCGGGCCTGCTCGATTGTGGGGGCGGATCGGAAGATGATCCGCTATCGCTTCAGCCGCCCGCCGAACGCAGTTCTGCGTGGCCGATTGCGCGATCTCGCCAACGAGCGGCGGCGTTTCGGCTATCGCCGGTTGTTCGTCCTGCTGCGGCGGGAGGGCGAGCCCTCGGGGATCAACCGGATCTACCGGCTTTACCGCGAGGAAGGGCTCACCGTCCGCAAACGGCGGGCTCGCCGCAAGGCCGTGCGGACCCGTGCCCCGATCCTGGTCGAGGCGAGGCCGAACGCGCGCTGGTCGCTGGACTTCGTCCACGACCAGTTCGCCAATGGCCGACGCTTCCGCATCCTCAACATCGTCGACGACGTCACCAAGGAATGCCTGGGCGCCATTCCGGAGACGTCGATCTCGGGGCGGCGCGTGGCCCGCGAACTGACGGCAATCGTCGAGCGACGCGGCAAGCCAGGAATGATCGTGTCCGACCATGGCACCGAATTCACCTGCAACGCCATGCTCGCTTGGTGCAAGGACGCAGCCATCGATTGGCACTTCATTGCGCCGGGAAAGCCGATGCAGAACGGCTTCGTCGAGAGTTTCAATGGCCGGATGCGCGATGAGCTACTCAACGAGACCCTGTTCTTCGATCTCGTTGACGCCCGCGCCAAGATCGCCAACTGGGTCGCCGACTACAATCTCCAGCGTCCCCACTCGTCGCTGAAATACCTGACCCCCGCGGCCTACGCCGCCCACCTCACCGCAACGGACGATCGGCTGCGCAACCCCGACCAGCTCCGCCGATCGTCCGTTGCTCCATCCGCGCCACTTGGCGTACAAAACCCCGAGACTCTAACTGCCGCTGGATGAAAATGCAGTGGCAGGTCACCAGCAGCTCCAGTTTCTCGTGCAGGCCTTCCCTCGTGGTGAGGAATTTTCCCGTTTAACGATTCCACAGCGGGAAAGATGAAGTGCGTAGATTTAGCTAGAGACCGACTTCTTCGCGAGCTCGTCCATTACTTGCTTCGTTGCTCGATATGCAAGCTCAACGATCTCGTCTATTTCGAATTCGGTTACAACGAGAGGAGGGGCAAAACCAAGAATGTCTCCATGCGGCATCGCTCGTGCGATGAGCCCCCGTTCCCGAGCAGCTTTCGAGATACGGGCGCCGACCTTGAGCTGCGGATCAAATCGTCGTTTTGTTTGGCGATCCGCGACGAATTCGATCGCGCCAAGCAGCCCCACGCCCCGCACCTCACCGACGATTTCGAGCTGTGCAAATCGTTCCTTGAGGCGCTTTTGGAAGTGTGATCCGACAACTCTCGCCCTATCGCTAAGCCGCTCCTTTTCGACGATATCGAGCACTGCGTTGGCGGCAGCGGCCGCGATCGGATGGCCGGAATAGGTGTAGCCGTGAGAGAATGCTCCTACGCGATCCGCCGCTTCCTCCATCACTGCGTAAACTCTCTCACCAACAATGGCTCCAGAGAGTGGCACGTACCCGGAGGTCAACCCTTTGGCGACCGTCACCAGGTCCGGCTCCATTCCGTACAAGGTGCTGCCAAAGTCAGCGCCAGTTCGCCCAAACCCGCAAATGACCTCGTCAGCGATCAGAAGAATGTCAAATCGCCTGAGCACAGCCTGAATTTCGCGCCAGTAGCCGGCGGGAGGCGGAGTTATACCGCCCGTGCCCAGCACCGGCTCGGCAATGAACGCGCCGATCGTCTCCGGCCCCTCCCGTACGATCAGCTGTTCAAGCTCGGCTGCACGCCGGCGAGAAAAGTCCTCTTCCGTCTCACCCGGCTCGGAACTCCAATAATGGTGCGGTGCGCCCGTGTGCAGAATGCCAGGGAAGGGAAGATCCATGTGATCATGGTAGAACGACATCCCGGTCATCGAACCAGAGATCACTGAGCAGCCGTGATAGCCGCGCTCGCGCGAGATAATCTTCTTCTTTTTGGGCTGACCACGGAGATTGTTGTAATACCAAACGAGCTTGGCCTGGGTCTCGTTAGCGTCTGACCCTGACAAGCCGAAGAATACTTTACTTGGTTTGCCAGGGGCCATTCGCACGAGTCGATTTGCCAGTGTTGCCAGCTCGTCGGTCGTGTGCGCCGCATACGTATGATAGTATGCGAGTTTGTAGGCTTGCCGCGCAATGGCCTCCGCCACTTCGGTCCGACCGTATCCAATGTTTACGCAGTAGAGACCAGCAAACGCATCAATGTAAGTGTGTCCTTGCGCGTCTTCGATGCGGATACCTTTCCCGCCGGTGACAATTGTTGGGTCTCCCGCTTGTCCGCGGGCAAATTCCTTGAGTTGAGTGAATGGGTGGAGAACACTCGAACGATCAAGCTCGGCGATGGCCTTAATGTCAGTCATTCCGAATTCTCCTAGCCCGTCAAATCGCCGAAGCAGACGTACTTCAGCTCCATATATTCTGCCAATCCGTGCCGCGATCCTTCACGACCGAGTCCAGACTGCTTCCATCCGCCAAACGGAATCGGCGGGCCTGTGAACGACGCGGTGTTGACTCCGATCATTCCGCACTCGAGTTGCTCGGAAAGTCTGAGCGCTCGACGCAGGTTATCCGTGTAGACGTACCCGGCCAGCCCCATCTCGTTTGTATTGGCGCGGGCGATGACCTCTTCTTCAGAGTCGAAGGGCAGTACCGCCGCCACGGGCCCAAACGTCTCCTCATGACCGATGAGCATGTCCTCGGTCACATCACTTAGCAGCGTCGGAGCGACAAAGTTCGCACCCAGTTCGTCGCCCTGCTTTGAGGAGAAAACCCGAGCACCTTTTGCCGCCGCGTCATCGATTTGGGCCCTGCACTTGTTCGCTACCGACAGCTTTGTCATTGGCCCGATATCCGTCGCGGCGTCCAGACCATGGCCGACCTTTAGTTTAGCAATCGCCCCAGCAAACGAGTCGACGAAGGCATCGTAAATGCGTCTTTGCACGTAAATGCGGTTAGCTGCCAAACAGTCTTGGCCGGAGGTAGCGAACTTGGCTGCCATCAATCCCTTGACGGCCTTCCCAAGATCGACGTCATCAAAGACGAGAAAGGGGGCATGCCCTCCGAGTTCAAGCGAGACTTTCTTTACGGTCGCAGCGGATCCTTCCAGGAGCAGGCGACCGACTTGCGTAGAACCAGTGAACGAAAGGGCGCGTATCCTTGTGTCGCTCAACAAGGGCGTCGAAAGTTCAATGGGATCACCAACCAGCACCTGAAACACACCAGACGGGACACCTGCTTCTTCAGCCAATCGGGCCACAGCGAGAGCAGATAGAGGGGTCTCGGGGGCAGGCTTCACGATGATAGGGCAGCCCGCGGCGAGGGCTGCTCCGGCCTTTCGCGTAACCATGGCGACAGGGAAGTTCCAAGGTGTGATCGCCGCGGCGACGCCGATTGGCTGCATACGCACGTGAAGCAGACTTCCAAGCTTGTGACTGGGGATCGTCTCACCGTAAGCACGCTCGCCCTCGGCCGCGAACCAGTCGAGGAACCCGGCACCGTACGCAATTTCGTGGCGAGCCTCAGAAAGTGGTTTGCCCTGCTCGCTCGTGACCAGGACGGCGAGGTCGTCCGAATGATCGAGCATCAACCTGGCCCAGCACCTTAGTATCGCCCCACGAGTTGCTGGCAACAGCTCGCGCCAAGAACAGAGCGCGCGTTCAGCTGCCGCGATTGCGTGGCTCACGTCAGTGGCACTGTAGCGACTCACCTCAGCAATATGCTCTTCGGTAGCCGGATCGACTACAACGTCTTTCTCGTCCCTCGTCACCCACTGACCGTCGATGAGCGCGGCTCCAGTAAGGAAATCGCGGCGCCTCAAACTTTGCAAACGCCGCTTCGTGATACCGGCCATATGCGGACCAGTCTGTCGAACATTGCCAGCTTCCACTTGAGAGTCCTACGCGTCATCTGTTGAAATTGCCTACGCAATCAGGCTACCTTTGATGCACGGTAGTTTGCGTCGCATTTCTGGGCGGGTGGGATGATTTCCTGCATCACGCACTAACTTCGCGGCGATATTCACCAAGGGGGAGCCGTTCATGCAATACGACAGAATAGATGCCCGCATCCTCGAGATCGTGCAAAAGAATAACCGACTAACATCAGAGACAATCGGCGAACTGGCCGGACTTTCCGCCACAGCGTGTCAACGACGCCTGAAAAGACTTCGTTGTGAGGGCATCATCGAGGCCGACGTATCGATCGTTTCGCCGAAGGCAGTTGGAAGGCCGATCCAAATGCTGGTGCTGGTAACGTTGGAGCGCGAACGTTCCGATATAATCGATAAATTTAAGAAGGCGATCAAATCGTCGGTTGATGTCGTGAATGGATTTTACGTCACCGGCGAGGCTGATTTTGTCCTATACATCACAGCCCGCACCATGGAAGATTATGAGCAGTTTACTCGACGCTTCTTCTACGAAAATGCGGACATCAAGGGCTTTAAAACAATGGTCATAATGGACCGCGTGAAGGTCGGCTTTAGCATTCCGATCGATGCTTCGGCCGAGGATTAATGCTGGTGCCCCATCGCGAAGACCGAAGCGGTTGGTTATGTTTCGACGCTCCTGCACGGCATGACGTAAGGGCCTTCGATGTGGGAGGCGCTCGAGCGTTCCAGCATCGCAATATCGGCCTTAAGACTGGCCCATCAGGCGAGGATCGCTCGATGCGACCGCCTTTTCCATGGCGAATGGGTCGGCTTGTCTTTCGCCGCGGTTTGCCGGCCACCGTACTGAGGTGCCAGGGGACAATGAAGCGGGCCTGCCAGATAGCAGCAAGCGACCTCGGTCTCATAGGCGAAGACCTCGATTCTTGTCGTGCCAGTAATCCTGCCGCACGATGCGACACTCGCGCTGCTCGATCTGAGATCGCAGCTCGGCACATCGAGAGGGCGCAACCCTTGAGATGATCCGGTACCATGGAGGAGGAGGAGCGAAACAGGAAGCGGATCTTGCCGGCGCGCACATCGTCACAGAGACGCTGCTTCGCCTCCGACCCGAGGAATTGCCGGGTAGCGACGGCTCGAGATTGAGGTATCAGGAACCGCTGTCTTGAGTCAGCAAAGGATATGACCTCATCTGTACAAACGTGAGCGGAGTCGACGTCGAAAATGGCTTATTCGCGCTCCTATGCGCTGGCCGGGACGGGCGAGGGGAGCGACACTGATCGCAGACGACGGTAGGAAGCTTCTGGTTGGGGGTGCCTTGGGAAGCTGCGACTTGAGCCATTCTGATCCTCGCAACTTGATCACGCACTCACTAACCAAGCTGGCCAGCCATCCTTCATGCGTCAATGCAGCGACACCCATCAGGCTGCCCGCTGCTGGGTCAGCGTTTCGTGGTTCGAATCATATCAGGCGGCCTCGGCGAGCTTGTAGGACCATGTGTGGATGACCGGATGGCGGTTGACATCGTCAATTCCGGCCATGATGCGCTCCTTGAGTTCATGTTTTGAGGTCACCCGGATGTGACGCAGGACGGAGCGGGCGAATTTGGAGAAGAAGCTCTCAATGAGGTTGAGCCAGGAGCCGTGCTTGGGCGTGAACGTAAATTCGAAGCGGCCTGCGGGTCGTGTGTCGAGCCAGGCTCTGGTTTCTCTCGAGATGTGTGCGGAATGATTGTCGAGGATCAGCTTGATCGCCGTGCTCGCCGGATAGGCCGCGTCGAGAAGCTTGAGGAATTCGACGAACTCGCGGCTGCGGTGGCGGTCTCTGACAAGAGCGTGGACCTTCCCAGTCAAAAGATCGATCCCTGCCAACAGGCTGAGCGTGCCATGGCGTCGATACTCAAAATCGCGCGCCAAGGCCGGATGGACGCCTGGCACGGGCGGCAAATCCGGTGCCGTCGTCGCGATGCCTGAATCCCGGGCTTTTCGTCGTAGGAGACGATCGCTACCGGCTTGCCCGATTTCTTCGACCCGGCTTTCCTCGACTTGGCTGCGGCCTTTTTCAGGACCTGGACCTCGCGATAGACACACAGGACCTCCGCCATTTTCTGCTCGAATTCGGCGTCGCGACGCTCCCGATAGTAGCGCACCTTTTGCGGCTTAATCTCCTCCTGGCCGAGAATCTTACACACCGTGCCCTGGACCAGATGGGCGAGACATTCACGTCCGGCCTCCGGTCCGTGCTCGCGCGCATGGCGGGCCAGCAGCCGCGTCGTCCACAATTTCGTGCGGATAGCCGTGCTCCTTGGCCTTGTCGCACGCCAAAGACACCAGCCAGGCCTTGGCCTGCGGCGTGATCGTCGGCTCCTTACCTGGGCGCGGCCGGTCATCCAGCGCCGCCAGCGGACCATAGGCCATCGCTCGCTCGACACAGCGCTGCACGGTCTGATGATGCGCTCCAAGATTTCGCGCCACCGCCAAAAACGATGGGTCCTCACGGTAAGCGAGAAGCATCCGCGCTCGCTCCACCCGGCTCACACGCTCCGTTCGCGAACGCGATACACTCGTCAGCTCCGCAATCACCTCGTCGGTCATCGCCAGCTCGACCGCACGCCGCCATCCTGCCATCATGCAACTCCTCGTCTCGTCCATCACAAACGAGGAATCCACCAAGATTCTTTCGGTTCCAAGCATCAGAATCTATCCAATACATCCGGATTCATGGAATCGGTCGTCGGCTTCCTCCCCGTAACGGGCTCCCAGCTGGATGCCTGTGGGAAGCTTTATCTTGCGATAGATGCGTGGGTAACGAGATAGCCGGCAGCCCGCTAACACTCGCCGGAACGAGAAACGGTCCGAACGCTGACCGGGAACTGTCGCGGCGAGCGTCTCTGTCTACTTCATACAATGAATTGTATTCGCCTAACGGGAAGGCAGGGCGCGGAAAGACGGGACAGAGACCATCAAATTGGGGGAGTCTGGCAGCGATTTCACCGCCCGCATACCGGATTGTAGCGACGTCCGCCGCGTGCGTGACTGCATCGATCTTCTTGCCGCCGTCAATGGCGCTTCTGACCATTGGCTCGACCTCGTCCGCGGCCAGTTTTGCACCGAAATCCTCCTCGGCACGTTGAAACCGAAGTGCTAACTGAACTTCGAAGATTCGGGCGTATGTCTGCTGGAGGGCTTCGTTGTAAAATGAAACGTCGCAGCGTTCTACATTGGAGCCATTCTTTCGAGTAGCTTGGCAGTCTCGTCCACCGATGCGGTGATTTCGCGATTGAAGTCTTTTCCAGTTGCTGATGCGGTCGTGAACCCGACCGGCAGGCCTTGGATCGCGCGCAGACAATTGTAGAAGCGTGCCGTCGGGCGACGGAGGTGTAGATATCGGCAACTGCCGACCCATGAGTATCGCTCCGGTCACCGTCCGACTTCAGCTCCTTACAGGCTGAAATCAGGGTCCTTCACGGCCGAATCGACCTCAATCCTATCGAGCATGACTACGCCAACTCAAACACCTGATGCGAGCCGCAAAGTCTGGCGACGCCGAAGCAACGGGGCAAAAGGTCGGCGAACTCCTCGATCTAGAGTGCGCCAACTATCTCAAAAACTCAGGCTATGTTTGTCCGAATAGAAACATCATGCTCTAGGAACTTAGTCGGGACGCAGCGCCGTTAGAACGCCGATACGCTCAGGCTAGCGCGCTCTTGAGATCGAAACTCTCGTCCGCGGCTTTTTCCGGAGCGAGTGAACGGTCCATTCCGAGCAGGCGCCGGCCAAAGATGTGGTCCGATGCGCGGTTGACCGACTCGATGCCCACAAGCTTGCCGAACTTATAGCAAAACACTGAAAACGCCTTTCGTGCGGGATCGCCGCGCAGAACAACCTGATCATGACCGGTTATCAATCCCGCGATCTGCAGCTTGCTGTTACATTGATCGCTCCAGAACCAGGGCAGGCCGTCATAGGGCTTCCTGTCGCCGACCAGGCGTGCCGCCACGCAGCGCGCCTGATCCATGGCATTCTGCACCGATTCCAACCGCATTGAGCCGCCGAATCGCGAGCTGGCAAACAGCGCGCAATCCCCGATCGCCGAGATGTTCGGATCGGGGGTTGATAGGTACTCGTCGACGACGACGCCTGATGCAACCGGCAGACCAGCTTCCGCCGCCAGCTCAATGTTCGGCAGAACGCCGACGCCGACCACGACCAAATCGGCCGCCAGATGCCGGCCGTCGCTCAACGAGACGCCCGTCACCTTGCCACCATCAGCCTCAATGCTGGTGGCGTGCACACCAAGATGAATGCGGATGCCAGACTCGCGGTGCCGCGCCTGGAAGTAGTCAGATACTTCGGCTGTCACGGCGCGCGCCATGACGCGCGGCGCGAGCTCGATAACGTCGACCTCCAAACCTTTGACGCGCGCGACCGTAGCGAACTCAAGCCCGATGAATCCGGCGCCGATAACTACCACGCGCTTTCTGGATGGAAGGACCCTGCACAAGTTTTCGCTTTCATCGAGGATGCGCAGATATCTTACATCGGGCAGATTGGCGTTTGGCAGGTCGAGCAGGCGATTGCGCGCGCCCATTGCCAGCACTACGTGGCGGTAGTCGAGCGAGGCGCCGGACGCAAGCGACAACTTTAGGTGTTGCCGATCGATTGCCACAACACGGGTTTGGACCAATTCGATGCTCTCTTCGCGATAGAACTTCTCTGGCCGGAACAGGAGGCTGTCCGGACCTACGGAGCCATTGATGTAAGCCTTCGAGAGCGGCGGCCGCTGGTATGGTGGATGCCTCTCATCATTGACAAGACAAATATGCTCCTTGAAGCCGAACTGGCGCAGGGATGCGGCGATGTGAAAACCCGCATGGCCCGCGCCGACGATAACAACCGGGCCGCCCGTCATCGGAATAGCCGCAGGAGCCCACCACAGGAGCTACCCATGTCGTCTTCTCTCCACCAATTTTGGCTTACCGTCTCGCCGGCGTCGGCGCACGTGAGCGCATTAAGCTTTGGCAGCGGACCGGACTGCCTTGAATCCGAAAGATTCGTCAGCCAGTGACGAAATGGATTCCTGAGAACCCCTCTCCGCAAAGGCTAGGCTGATCGACCTAGGGGGGTCCTGACAACGACTCGGTCGAGTCTGCCGTTCGCTCAATGACTCGAATCGCGGCGGCGGGGCACAGCGCCGCGGCCAGTCGAACCTTTTCGTGCGACTCGGCGCTCGGCGCGTCAACGAGCAGCACAACAACGCCATCCTCGTCGCGCTGGTCGAACACCTCAGACGCAGCTAGCACGCATTGACCGCCCCCCACGCACTTCTCCTTGTCAACTTCAATCCGCATGTTCGCGAGCTCCTTATTATTTCGTCTCTGATATCCGAGGGCTTAGACGCGCGGTGAGCCTGTCGTTGCGCGCTACCGTGTCGAGGTGCGGTTCGCCGGCCCCCGCATCGCCAGTGCTGTCACGGAGCGACAACGCTCCCGATGGGCATAGTGAGACCGCTTGTCGAGCGGCTTCAAGATCGGCGTCATTGAGAGCGCCTTTAGCGCGCAGCAGGACTCGACCGTCATTGTCCTGGTCGAACAGGTTCGGAGCGGTGAGCGCGCACATACCTCCGCCTACACATCGATCCCGGTCCGCATTGACTCTTGTCACCATCGCGTCACCAAGACACGGGGAGCCGCTGCGGGGCATAGATATCCCTATCGCTGGTCCAAGTTATATCCTCGATCGGGACGGCGAAATCGAGAGCCGGAAAGCGATCCGCCAAGTCGGTAAGTGCGACTCGCAGTTCCAAGCGAGCGAGGTGTTGGCCGATACACTGGTGGATGCCATAGCCAAACGTAAGTTGTTTTGCTGCTTCCGGGCGCGCCAGGTCGATTCGGTCCGGCTCGGCGAAGACCTGAGGATCTCGATTCGCCGCCGAGAATGAGATCCCAACAGTTTCAAACGCCTTGATGACGGTTCCGCCGAGCTCCACGTCCTCCAAAGGCATTCGAACAACGAGTTGGATAGCGATAGTATGGCGCAGCAGCTCTTCAACCATGTGAGCGATCGACCCTGACTGCGTCCTGAGTGCGTTCCAACGATCGCGGTCTCTCAGGAGCGTAAAGACTGAGAAGGCTAGCGTACGGGCAATCGCCGAGTGAGCTGCCTGCAGCAAGGTGACCGAGGTGGCCACGAGCTCTTCATCGGTCAGCTCCCCGTTGTGAACCAACTCACCGAACAGATCAGTGGCCGGTTGCGCTCGCTTGCGTGCAAAGATCTGACTGATAAATGTGCGAAATTCGTCCTGTACCTTCAGAATGTCCTCGATAGTGGCGTTAGGGTTGGTCGAGCGGACCGTAAACTGCATAAAGAGATCACGGTCACTTGTTGGCACGCCGAATATTTCGCAGGCTACGAGCGTTGGGACTGCCAGGGCGAAGGTCTCGACCAAGTCGAGAGGTGGCCCGAGTCGCTGCATGGCATCGAGACAATCGGCAACGATCCGCTCGATTCTTGCTCGATGCTCCTCGACCCGACGTACCGTGAAATAGCCCGCGAGGATGCGCCGAAACCGAGTATGCTCAGGCGCCTCCTTGAGGAAAAAGGGCAAGCTGTTTAGTGGACACTCACGGGCTGCTCGCAAGACACCCGGATCCCGGAACGCGTCGGCCAGCCTCCCATCGCTCCGGTAACGATCAACAAGGGCGCGAAGGGCGTCCGGAAATTCAGGGTCCTGGTGGATTGCGTAGTAAATTTGGCCGGAAAAAGCCTCGGGAGGCAAGCTCTGCGCACCCAACCTCGTGAAGCGAGAATCCCTCAGCACGGCCCGAGCAAGCTCCTGATTCGTCACGAGCCAGCCGACGCGACCGTCAGGAAACCGAAATCGACTTAGTGGTTGTGTTTCACGCAGGTTGCTGAGCTCACTCGACGGATTGAGCCACTCGCGTTCTGCAGGAAGGCGAATCGGTTCAGAGCGCCTGAGATCCGACTGCGGCCGAGTTGTCATAATAAGTATCCTTCCTTGCTAGCCGGCGACGCGGGCGGATCGGACAAACGTTCCCGGGACGCCACTGTCGAGCACTCGAAAACTGGTATCATAAATGCGCGCGCGATTTCGCGAAGTTTCTTGCGCCACGGCATATTTACTACGAACGCCAGGGCATTGCGCAGGATTTCTGCAATCCTTGCGTTGCTCTTCTCTTGCAAGGAGTTGATCCCCGAACACGGCCGGATTGAACCGGATTCTGCGTGGCGATATGCTCGACTTACCGGTGGTCCCCGCCGAGCGACAAATCGGGTGCCGACCCGGCCCAAAAAGCCCACGTCTAGATCTTTAAATCGCGCGGCATCAGCGTGCGGTATCGCTGCCGCATGCAGCGAACTGATGGAGACGGCGACAAAAAGGGCTTCACTAGATCGAGAAGACATTCCGCGCTTGCTGGGTCGAACGAGCTTACTTCGCAATGGACTGCAAAGCACTGCATCTCAGTACAGGAGATCACGTTCCAAATGTTGAACTCGTGTCCACGATCATGAGTGTTCTTTCAAGGCCCCGCTCTACCGCCTAGCATGCGTGACCATCACGCCGAGCGCGCTAGTAAGAGCATTATGCCGAGGCTCGACGAGCACGATGTTGGAATGTCGACCAGGACCTCATGTCCAGCTCACTCCAACGCAGGTTGTTGAGCAGAGAAAGGGCTCGCAGCATGCCGCTAGCTAGTTGATTCCACATGACCTGCCACTGCGTATTTCCTCCAGAAGGAGTTAGAGTCCGGCCCGAAGAAGGACGGACAGATGAAGCGAGCAAGGTTCACGGAAGAGCAGATTATCGCGGTATTGAAGGAGCATGAGGCTGGGGCGAAGACAGCCGACCTGGCTCGCAAGCACGGTGTTTCCGAGGCGACGATCTACAATTGGAAGGCCAAATTCGGCGGCATGGACGTTTCCGAAGCGAAGCGGCTGAGGGCCTTGGAAGAGGAGAACGCGAAGCTGAAGAAGCTTCTGGCCGAGCAGATGCTCGATGCGGCCGCACTTCGCGAGCTCCTTTCAAAAAAATGGTAGGGCCCGCCGCCAAGCGCGCTGCGGTCGCGCATCTGCAGGCCGTCATGAGCCTGTCGGAACGGCGGGCCTGCTCGATTGTGGGGGCGGATCGGAAGATGATCCGCTATCGCTTCAGCCGCCCGCCGAACGCAGTTCTGCGTGGCCGATTGCGCGATCTCGCCAACGAGCGGCGGCGTTTCGGCTATCGCCGGTTGTTCGTCCTGCTGCGGCGGGAGGGCGAGCCCTCGGGGATCAACCGGATCTACCGGCTTTACCGCGAGGAAGGGCTCACCGTCCGCAAACGGCGGGCTCGCCGCAAGGCCGTGCGGACCCGTGCCCCGATCCTGGTCGAGGCGAGGCCGAACGCGCGCTGGTCGCTGGACTTCGTCCACGACCAGTTCGCCAATGGCCGACGCTTCCGCATCCTCAACATCGTCGACGACGTCACCAAGGAATGCCTGGGCGCCATTCCGGAGACGTCGATCTCGGGGCGGCGCGTGGCCCGCGAACTGACGGCAATCGTCGAGCGACGCGGCAAGCCAGGAATGATCGTGTCCGACCATGGCACCGAATTCACCTGCAACGCCATGCTCGCTTGGTGCAAGGACGCAGCCATCGATTGGCACTTCATTGCGCCGGGAAAGCCGATGCAGAACGGCTTCGTCGAGAGTTTCAATGGCCGGATGCGCGATGAGCTACTCAACGAGACCCTGTTCTTCGATCTCGTTGACGCCCGCGCCAAGATCGCCAACTGGGTCGCCGACTACAATCTCCAGCGTCCCCACTCGTCGCTGAAATACCTGACCCCCGCGGCCTACGCCGCCCACCTCACCGCAACGGACGATCGGCTGCGCAACCCCGACCAGCTCCGCCGATCGTCCGTTGCTCCATCCGCGCCACTTGGCGTACAAAACCCCGAGACTCTAACTGCCGCTGGATGAAAATGCAGTGGCAGGTCACACACCCGCTGAGGCGCGATTATTGCTCTTAAGACCTCAAGATTGACTACCGGAATGCTGCGGCATCGCGGCAACAAGAAAGAGCCCCGCGCGTAAGCCTTAAACGATCGAAGTTACTTACTTCAGGTCATCTCTCTGAGAGAGACACGCCTTGGCGATGCTTGGCAAGGAAAGGATCCCTCATTTATCGACCACCACCATATCGACTGCTGACCAACACAGGCGTACACGCGCGCCCGGCTCGGGCCGCGAGTCGGCACGATTGGACATCATCTTGGCCGAAATGTTAAGACCGTTGTCGGTCTTGACCGTTACACGCGTCATACCGCCAATGAACGAAGTGCTTGCGACTTCGCCATCAAGAGCATTGCTGCCATTTGGAATACGCTCACCGCAGCCGCTGATGCACACTCTCTCCGGTCGAATCATAAGTAGGAGCTCACAGCCTTCTGTGCATTCCCTGATAGGAACTTCAATGGGCCGATTTCCGGCGATCGATACCTTGTCTTTGCCGACTACCCGACCCTTGATCAGGTTCGATTCGCCTATGAATTCCGCGACGAAGCGGTTGCGTGGGTGGAAGTACAATTCGTCCGGCGTCCCAAGCTGGGCAATCCCTCCCATCCGCATCAGGCAGATGCGGTCGGACATGTTCAAGGCTTCTTCCTGATCGTGGGTTACGTAGATGAGCGTCGTTCTCAGATCCTTGTGGAGACGCTTTATTTCCCCCTGCATCTGTTCGCGCAGGTTTTTGTCCAGCGCCCCCAAAGGCTCATCCATCATGATGATGGCCGGCGAATAGACGATGCAACGCGCAATGCCGACACGCTGTTGCTGGCCGCCCGAGAGCTGGCGCGGCTTGCGGTTTTCAAAGCCGCGTAGGCCGACGCGCTCAAGCGCCTCCGTTACCTTGATGCTGATCGTCTTAGTAGATTCGTGACGACAACGTAGGGGATACGCTACATTGTCGAATACATTCATGTGCGGCATCAGAGCGTAGTTTTGGAACACCATTCCAATGCCCCTCTCACGCGGTGGCATATGGGTAATGTCGCGTCCGTCTAGCAGTATTGTGCCTGTCGTCGGCCCAGTCGCGCCCGCAATCAGGTTTAGCAATGTCGTCTTGCCGGACCCGGACGGACCGAGCAGGGTCAAGAATTCTCCTTTCACCATACTTAGATCGGTGGGGTGCAATGCCGTCACGGGGCCATAAGTCTTGGAAATGCCCATCAGCCCTATCGCGTGGCTGATTGGGCCACCAAGAACGGTGCTATTATGCATCCGGATTACCTCTTCACCGCAGAGATTATCGGGTGCGGCGCCCACGTTGCTTCCATGTTGGCGAATGTCTTCAATTGCATGCCCTTTCTCCATCCCTAGACCACGGGAAATAATGTCCGTTCGGACTGTCGCGCCATTTCGATCAAATTTCGACCGACGTCTCCTTCCTCAATGCGATGAGGACGATGCTGACTAGCAGGGAAATTGCTGTTAGCAAGGCGGATATGGCGGCGACCACTGGCGATAACTCCCACAGGAGTTCATTGTACATTTTGACGGGCAGCGTGACCGTGTTGGGACCAGTCAAAAACCAGGAAATGGTCAATTCATCGAAGGACATCAGAAAAGCGAGGAAGGCAGCGGCCACGAGCGACGGAACTAGTTGTGGTATCACGACAGTCAGGAACATGCGTATTGGTCCAGCCCCCATGAGTTCGGCGCCAAATTCGAGATCGCGATCCAGTTTGTTCACTCCGGCCACAATCATGAGGACAACAAAAGGCAAGGACAGCATCAAATGACCGAGGACAATCGACAGGGTCGTTCCGCTGATGCGAGCATAGGAGAAGTACAAAAGAAGGCCCAGGGCGATAACAATCTGGGGGACGATTAACGGACTCATGATGACGCCGCTAATAAGTCCCTTGCCCATAAATTCATGGCGCGCGATCCAGTAACCTGCGGGAACGCCAGCAAGCATTGCAATCGCCATAGACGCCAGCGCAACCTTGAGGCTTTCGGAAAGTGGCCCCAGCCAACTAGGGGAACTGAGGAAGATTCTGAACAAGTCGAGCGAATAATCCGTCGTTGGAAAGGTCAGCGAATTCGTCGGGCCGAATGCCATGGGGATCGCCACCAGCAGAGGCGCCAGCAGAAACATATAGATGACCATCGCCAAGCCGGTACCCAGGGCACGATATCTACGCGAGTGCGGATCGTGAATGATAGTGGACATGGACGCCTCCTAGACCTTACGTCCGCGCCAAAACGCCAGGGGCGCGGCAAAAATAATGACCGTGCCGCACAGCACGATGCTGATTGCGCAGGCCTTCGGCCAGTCTAAGACCTCCCGATTGTAGAAGTTGACGAGATTCGATAGCATCATGTGCTGCGGCCCACCCAGCAAGGCGGGGACGATGAAGGCACCGAGCGACAGAACGACAACGCTCAAGAGGCCAGCGAATACGCCCGGCAGGCTCATGGGCACTGTGATTGTCCAGAACATCCGGGCTTGCTTGGCACCCATGATCGAGGCCGCGCGGTAAACCGCGGGTTCGATCGCAAGCAGGCTGGCGAGAACCGGCAGGACGACGATCGGAACGAGATAATTGGTCATACCGACCATGAGTCCGACCGTGTTGAAGACAAGCGGCAACTGGACTTTTGTTTGAAAGGCCCAACTCAGGACTGTGTTGACGATCCCATCGCGCCCAAGAATAACCATGAATGCGAAGCATTTGACCAGCACGCTGGTCCAGAACGGCAGCAGCACCAAGATCATCAGGAATCTTCTTCGCCGCGCAGGCTGACGCGAAAGGTGCAACGCAACGATGAATCCCAGTAGCAAGCTTAGCAATGACGACAAGCCGGTAACAAACAGCGTGTTGCTCAGCGTATTCCTGAACAAACTACTGGTCAGAACGGCATCGAACTCAGCCAGCGACAATGCTGACCCATGGATGCTGGTGAAGAGGACGTACAGAAGCGGCGGCACCACGATCGCCACGGCAATCATAGTGGCTGGCGACATGAATATGGCCTGCGCGCGCAGGCTGCTTGTTGAGTTCATGATCGGTCCTTGGCTCGCCCGCACAATTTGATCGAGTTCCGATACGAGGTGAATTGACCCACAACGGCGGCGACAGACGCGATCAGGTCATCGTCCACTCCAGGAACCGGCGCATTACCGCATCGTACTTATCCACCCAGTAGACGGCATCAACGACGAGATTGTTGGGCTTACTCGAGTCCGGCTGCCATTTGCGCGTCTCGGGTGACAACATCGTTGCGGCCATCTTGGATACCGGTGCGAGTGGCACCATATTAAAAAATCTCGCCTGCACTTCAGGGCGCAGGTAATAGGAGATCAATTTGATCGCGTTTTCCTTGTTGGGTGCGCCCTTGAGGATTGAGAGACAATCGGAAGCAATTACGCACTGCTCGAAGGAGAAAGCCAGGGGCACGCCGCCGCCCGGTTCGGTCGTCGGTTTGACCCGATTGTTGAAGCTGATTCCAAAATCGACCTCTCCAGTCTGCAATAAAGAGATCGTTTGTGGAGTGTTATCTGCCCATACAATATTCGACTTGATCGAATCGAGCTTCCTGAACGCACGATTCAAATCCAAAGGATAGATATCCTGCGCCGCAACGCCGTCAGCGAGAAGCGCCAGCTCCAGCATTCCGGGTTTTTTTGGACAACTGCGGCGTCCGGGGAACCTTTGCATGTCGAAGAATTCAACGAACGTCGCCGGATGTTTGCCTTGGCTGTATTTCGCCGGATCCCATGCGACGCCTTGGGCGTACGTTTCAAATGTGACGTAGTCGCTATCCGGCTTAATTACCATGTCCGGGGCATCGAACAGTGAAGGATCCAGACTCTCCCAGAAGCCCTTCTTGGATCCGCTCGCAGAGTCGTTGCTTGAACCTATAAAAACATCCATTTGGATATTACCCGTGAGCTGCATAGCCTTGACCTTGTCGAGTCCCGGCCAAGGGGTAATGTTGACCTTGATTCCCGTTTCCTGAGTGAATGGATCGTACACCGCTTTAATGCTGGCATCTTGATAAGATCCACCAAAATTGGAAATCGTTACTGAATCGGATTTGGCCGCAGCACGTCGAGCCCCGAGCACCGTCGGCGCTGCAAGGAGGGTGGCGCCGGCAAGGAAGGTGCGGCGTGATAATTTTGTGAAACGCTTGTTCATGGACGGTCCCCCTCTTTGATGCTATTTAGCACAAGCGGGCGCGCATGATTTCGCCGAGTTTTTGGGAACAGAGCAGATTTACCGCATGCTCTTCCATATGGCGCAGCAATGCTGCATTTCTTTCTTTGGGTTTTTAACCATGACTTCGGTCGTGAGCGGCAGGGGCGCACTTGTCATCGGCGGTAATCGCGCAAGTGAGGCGGCGGCCGACGATCGCCTACCAATTCTGCGCTAACGCTGTAGCAAGTGCTCTGCGACGCAGCATCCTTGTTCCTCTTTCAGCGGCTTGGGGAGATCCTGCGCCCGGTTTCGTCGAGGCCGATCTTGTTGCTCACAGCGGTCCTTCGGCGCGGGGACGCTCGGTCTCACGGACATCGCGACCGGTTGGACTGAATGCGCGCCACTTCTGGTGCGCGAACAGAGGTTGTTGAGCACGGTTCTGACCGAACTTGGTAAACGCTACCGTTTGCGGTCCTGGGGCTGGACACCGACAACCACTCTATGTTCATGAATGAGACCTTGAAAGAATATTGCGAACAGGCTGAGGCGTCTTCACGCGCTGTCGCCCCTACCGCAAGAATGATCAGGTCTTTGTCGAGCAGTGGTCCGCCGAATGGTCGGCTACCGTCGATTCGAGGGGCTCGAAGCGGCCGCTTTGCTGGCTCAGCTTTACCGTTCGGCTCGCATGTTGGTGAACTTTTTCCAGCCATCGTTCAAATTGGTACGAAAGGAACGCGACGGAGCGCGTGTCCACAAAACGTACAGCGCCCCCGCGACCCCACATCAGCGGCTGGTTGCCGAAGCAAGAACACCTGATGCCGTCCGCGCCCGCGTCAATGAATTCTATGCCGGCGTGGATCCGGTCGCCTTACTGGGCGATATCCGAGCCGTGCAGGAGCAGTTGGCCAATCTGACGGACGCCGCCCCAGCAAGCCATCCAACTGCTATGCCGCCGATCGAACAGTTCTTGTCGAGCTTGCGAATCGCGTGGAAAGATGGGACGCCGACCGACAGGGCAATTGAGAAGCCGAAGCGAGAGCGGCGATGCCCTGATCCGCTCGTCAAGGCTACGCCACAGCGGCGCGAATGGTTCGAGACCAGCAGCGAACTCCTGTCCAACCTTCAGGCAGAAAACCCCAGGGTCTATCCGCGCAAAGTACTCCGAACTCTTCAACGTCGTCTAAAATTGTGGCGCAGAGAGCAAGCAAGCGCACTGGTGTTTGGCTCTGGGGAAAACGCGGCACAAAGCGACGTGATCGTCACATCACCGGAAAGCCCGCCGCTGCTGGATGAAGGAACGGCGGTGCGAAGTAGACCGGTGATCGACCGTGCTCAAGGCTGGCGCGTTGCGCCACCGCCTTCGGCGGCTGGCGGCCTTGACCACGCTCGATCACCGGTCTGTTGGCTTTGCAAGCGCTCGGTCGAGGACCGAGCGCGACATCGGCGCGCTCGAAATGCCCAGTTGCGCGACCGGCTTCCTTCGCTCCCTGGCTAGGGAGCAAAATAGATGAGGCAACAATAGGTTTATCGGGAACATCGCTACATGCCGCAATACGAATGTCCACCCAGATTGTCGCGCCGTAGGTCGATTGCCAATCGCCCCATGGGGCCGTTCCGGCTATTCGGGAGAATGGTTGCATCATTCGCAACCCAGGACGCAACATAGGCATCGCCAATGCGGGGCGTTGCTTCAGTGGACAGGTTCAGCCCCTTCGACGTCAGCTGTAGTCCCGACTCGCTGCGGAAGTTGAAGATCGTTGCGTCGCCAACGAACGTCTTTTCAACAATACGTCCCAGTATCCCACCTGAGGTTCCGGCGGAGAGACGCAAATGCTCGGGCCGCACACAAAGCGTCCCATCTCCGTCCGCACCGGTCCACTGCGCGGCAGGCAACGTCTCGCCTGCAGGACCGTGGACGATGCCGGATCTGAGTTTGGCGGGTATAAGATTGACCTCACCGACGAAACTTGCCACGAACAAGTCGGCCGGCTTGCGATAGATCTCCTGTGGTGTAGAGACCTGCCGAATCCGGCCCTCGTGCATCACGGCGACTCGGTCGGACATGGCCAGCGCTTCATCCTGATCGTGCGTCACGTAGACCATCGTCTTGCCGACTTCCCTGTGCAGAGTCTTGATTTCGTTCCTGAGATGCTCGCGCAACTTCCTGTCGAGAGCGCCCAACGGCTCGTCAAGGAGCAGAACAGGCGGATCGAAAACAAGTGCACGGGCTATCGCTACTCTCTGTTGCTGCCCGCCGGACATTTGGTGCGGGTAACGTGAGGTTAAAGCACCGAGGTGCACCTGATCGAGGACCCGGCGCACGCGGCTTTCGACCTCCTGGTTAGCCACGCGCCGCATACGAAGCGGGTAGGCAACGTTCTCGGCGACCGTCATATGCGGGAAGAGAGCATAGTTCTGGAAAATCACACCGAGTTCGCGACGGTGTGGTGGCAAGCGCGTGATGTCCGTCCAGCAGCACCCGACCGGTGTCCGGCATTTCGAAACCAGCGATCATCATCAGAGTCGTTGTTTTTCCGGAGCCGCTGGCACCGAGCAACGAAATGAACTCGCCGGGCGCGATAGAAAGATCGACATCGTCGATCGCGGTGACGCCACCATACCGCTTTTGCAGGTTCTGCAGCGCAATGCCGCCGGTTTTCACGTGAGTGCCGCTCGCCCTCGAGTTCATCAACACTTCAGCTCCAAAGAGTACTTTGAGTACATGCGTCTCTCTTCGTTTGTTCGATAGGTCTGAGTCATCGGGTAGTCTTGCCGCGCCCCAGCACGGCACTCACAACAATCACAGTCGCTGCGAACACCATCTGCAGTGTGGCCACGGCCGCAATGGTGGGGTTTATATCCTGCCTGATCCCTTCCCACATTCGCATGGGCAATGTGGTCAGCCTTCCGATACCGAGGAATAGCACGTAGACGACGTCGTCGAACGAAGTCAGGAAGGCGAAGAAGGCGGCGACGATGAGCGCCGACATGACGAGCGGCACGATGATGGTGCGGAAGGTGACCAGAGGACCGGCGCCAAGGCTGCGGGCGGCACGTACGTCGGGTTGAGGTCGCGCAAATTGGCAACGACGATCACCACCACGAAGGGGATGGCGTGAACCGCGTGACCAAGTGCTAAACCGAATTCCGTACCTTGAAGCCCTGCTCGCACCAGCACGAAATAAGTCGCGACCGCTACTACAATGGTCGGCAAAATGATCGGCGAGAGAACAAGGGCGATCATCGCGCCGCGACCGCGAATGCCACCGCGCGATAAGCCGAAGGCGAGCATGCCGGTCGCCATGCCCGCCGCCATGAGTGCAATACGGATGCTAACGAAAGTGGCGCGGAGCCAGAGCGGATCGGAAAGATAGGTTTGATAGTTGCGCAACGAGTAGCTCGGCACCGGGAAGACGAAGTAGGACGAAGCGCTGAATGACAAATACGCAACAATCAGTACCGGCAGCAGAAGCTGTACTGCCAGGAAGCCTGCAAAAATCGGAACACCTCGGCCTCCCATGGAGGGGAGCCAGCGGTCAAGCGCGTTTGCCACAGAGCCGCCCCCCATCAACCAGTGGGTGCCGAGTTGGCGCCGGCCAATGGCTTTCGATCCGACCTTGTCATCAGAGAATCCCAAAGGCTGCTCAATCGGAAAAAAAGGCGAGCCGATCCATAAGAAAATTAGGACCGTTACCAGGAGAACCATGGAAAGAGCGGAAGCGAAGTTCCAGTTGAGCAAATCAACGACCTGAGCGCTAATCTCCATTGTGATCATGACATCCGACAGACCACCGAGTAGTGCGGGCGTGACGTAAAAGCCCAGACAGCAGATAAACGCCAGCAGTACCCCCGCGACGACACCCGGAAGGCTGAGCGGCAGAAATATTGTGAGGAAGGCGGCGATTGGGCTCGCGCCGTTCGCCCTCGCAGCTCGTAGCAGCTTTTGATCTATGCTCGCCATGACCGTCAGCATCGGCAAGATCATTAGCGGCATGATCACGTGAGTCATACCGACGATCACACCGAATCGGTTGTAGAGCATCGGAACCGGCTGCGAGACCCAGCCGAGTTCGAGCATTATCTGGCTGACGATGCCGTTGCGTCCGAGGAGGACGACCCACGAGAAGGTCCGCGCTAGAACGCTCGTGAAATAGGGTAGCACGACTGCAACCATCAGAAACGTGCGCAGCACTGGTCCGCCTGTTGCGAGAGAGTAGGCGATCGGGTAGCTGAGCACGAAGCTGAGCGCCGTCACAGTTACGCCGATCTCCAGCGTGTTCCGCAACACAACAATGTAGGCAGGATTGTCACCAATCCGCAGGAAATTCGCCAGGGTCCACTTTGGCATCCCGAATGAGAGCAATAGAAGCTCCGTCAGCGTCATCCAGGGACCACGTGCTGAGGGCTGATCTGGTCGGTTAGGAAGATCTCGTGGAATGTTGGTCACGAGGTCACCATGTCAAAGGATAGTCGTAGGGATGGCGATAAGGATAGGCATACGCCTATCCTCGAAGACGGCGCCGATACGCTGCAACGTGTCGAGATCATCACCGGGATCGGCCGGCGCCGGCGCTGGTCGACCGATGCGAAGGGGGCGATTGTCGCGGAGAGTTTTGCGCCTGGTGCAAGCGTATCCGCGGTGGCGCGGCGACATGACATCAGCCCAAGCCTGTTGTTTCTGTGGCGTCGTCAAACGACACGGGCGAAGGTCGCGGATCGCTTGGCCGGAGACGTACCAGCTGGCTTTGTGCCGGTCGCGATCACCGGCTGCAGGGGCACATTGCCGTCGTGCGAGGAGCAGGCGGCGATCGAGATCGAGGTCGGCGCGGTTCGCATCCGCGTCAGGGGGACGGTCGACCGGCGGGCGCTGTGCGAGGTGCTGGCCGCAGTCGGGACGGTTGGCCGATGATCGGGCTGCGACCCGGGTTGTCGATCTGGATTGCGACGCAGCCGGTCGATTTCCGTCGCGGCATGGACTCGCTGGCGATGCTGGTGAGCGAGGCGTTTGGAGCCGATCCGTTCGACGGCGGACTTTATGTCTTCCGCTCCAAGCGCCGGGATCGCGTGAAGATCCTGACCTGGGACGGAAGCGGCCTCGTCCTTTACTACAAGAGAATCGAAGGACAGTTTACTTGGCCGCCGATCAAGGAAGGCGTCATGCCGCTATCTCATACTCAGCTCTCGGTGCTGCTCGATGGCTCAGACTGGAAGCGTGTGCCGATGCGTGTTGTGGATCAGCCATCACGAGCTGGTTGATCCGTATCGATAGTAGTTCGTCACTCATGCGGAGCTGTTGTAGAATCACTCTGCATGAGTGATTTGCCTTCCGATCCAGCATTGCTGCGACAAACCGTGATGACGCTGTCGTCACGGCTTGCGGCGTTGTCGGCGGAATGCAGCACGCTTTCGGCCGAGCGTGATGCGGCGATCGCCCAACGCGACGCTGCAGTCCAGGAGAACGACAAGCTCCTGATGATCCTGTCCCAGTACAAGCGCACGATCTTCGGTCCACGCTCCGAGACACTGGATCCCGGACAGCTGTCTCTCTTCACCATCACGGCACAGGCGGCTCGTGCCGCCACCAACGACGACGTGACCGGAGGCAGGCTGCCTGACGGAGCGGAGGGCCGTGGAAAGCGATCGGCGCGACGCAACCGGGGGAGCCTCCCGGAGCATTTGCCGCGCATCGATGTCGTGATCGATATCGAGAGCCACATCTGCTCCTGCTGCGGCGAGCGGCTGCACAAGATCGGGGAGACCGTCAAGGAAGCCTTCGACGTCATTCCGATGCAGTACCGGGTCAAGCGCATTGTGCGTCCGCGGTACGGGTGCCGGGGATGCCGCCAGGGTGTGGTACAGGCACCCGCGCCGGCCCAGGCGATCGACGGTGGAATGGTGACGGAAGCCTTGCTGGCCCACATCGCCGTGATGAAATACGGCTACCAGCTGCCGCTGTATCGCCAGGAACAGATGTTTGCCGCCCAAGGCATCACGCTCGACCGGCAGACGCTGGCCTCGTGGATGAGCCGCGCCGCCTGGTGGCTGAAGCCGCTTCACACGCTGTTGCGCGACAAAGTGATGTCCTACCCGCGGCTGTTTGCCGACGAGACGCCGCTGCCGGTTCTCGATCCCGGCCGTGGCAGGACCAAAGTCTGCCAGTTCTGGGCGATCGCCACCGACGACCGTCCGTGGGGCGGCCCGGCGCCGCCGGCGGTGGTTTACGTGTTCGCCGAGGATCGCAAGGCGATCCGCGCCAGGCAGCTGTTTGGAGATTACGACGGCATCCTGCAGGTCGACGGTTATGCCGCCTACAAGAGCCTGATCAGGAACGGCGGCTCTCTGGTGCAGCTGGCGTTCTGCTTCGCGCATGCGCGGCGGAAGTTCTGGGACGTTCACGTCGCGACGAAGTCGCCGATTGCCACGGAAGCGCTGCAACGGATCGCGATGTTCTACGCCATTGAGGATCGCATCCGCGGTCTGCCGGCGGCGGATCGGGCTGCGGTGCGGCAAACCGACACCAGGTCGCTGATCGAGGACTTCAAACCCTGGCTCGAGGCGCGACTGCTGGAAGTCTCGAAGAAGTCCGGTCTGGGCAAAGCCATCCGCTACACCCTCAACCATTGGGACGGCCTGACGCGCTTTCATCGACGACGGACGCATTGAAATAGACAGCAATACGGTCGAGCGCAGCATCAAGCCAATAGGCCTGGGAAGGAAGAACTACTTGTTCGCCGGCAGTGAAGGCGGCGCCGAGACATGGGCCATTCTCGCGTCGCTCATCAACACGGCAAAGCTGCAAGACCTCGACCCGCGGCATTATCTGACCGATGTTCTCGAGCGCATCGTCTCTGGACGTACAAAGATCAATCAGCTGCACATGCTGTTGCCGTGGAATTGGAAGGCCGAGCGCGACAGTTCGCAGGCAAAGCTCGCCGCCTGATCAGTTCGACGGCAGAGCATCTGGAACTTCCTGCGCATCGCTGGCGTCGTCATAGATCTCCTCGCGGATCACGCGCAGCGTCATCTCGTGCAGATAGACTTGCAACGCCCTCTCCAGCTCGGTGAACTCCGGCAGCAGAACTTTGTCGACGAAGCCTCGTGACGCACGGATCATCACGGTGTTGCGTCGCTGCCGGTGATAACGAAACGGCCGCAGTCCATATCGACGGCAAAGCGCCAGAAAAAGGTGCCGCGACCACTGGTCAGGAAGTGAGAATTGCTGCTCGATCGGCGGATCGTGGCGAGCCAGCTCCTCGACCCGGGCACGCACCCGCTGCAGCGCAGCTTCCGCCGCAAGGCGCTCACCAGCAGTTCCCGCACCCGCGAACAACGCCTCGATCTTCCGAAGCTTCTCGCGCAGCTGCGACTCGCTGGTCATTCCGAGGTCCCCGTTGCCCGCTCCAACCCGCGATCACCCCATCATCACGCAACGGCAGCGTCAATCACCTCGATCGGGCAATCCAAAGCATTCCGCGCAAGTCAAGGCCGGGCGCGGTGATCCTCTCGTGACGCTCACGATTCAACGCGGCATCTACCTGGCGCGCGGCGACAGCTTGGCCGCATCGCGCCGCTTGGCGACATCGGCGTAGTAGGTCGGGGGGGCGATCAGCAAGACCTTGCAAATCGGCTCAACCCCATGCGCCCCACGATGGTCATCTATGAGGGCGATCATGGCTCGAACCGGCGGTCGAGCTCCGCCATCGCAAAAATAGGCGCTCGCCTTGCGCAGAATCTCATTGGTCGGCCGAAGCGCTCGGTTCTCCCGTTCCAGCGCCTTCAGCTTCTCGGCCATGTTGGTCGGAACGCCGGCTCGCTGCCTGCTGTCGATCTCGGCCTTCTTGACCCACTCATGCAGCGTTTGTGGCGTGCAGCTAATCTTGCCTGCAATCGAGCTCACCGCGGCCCAGCGCGGAGGATGCTCGCTGGCGTGATCCAGAACCATCCGAACCGCACGGGCTCGGACCTCGGGGAACACTGGTTCGTCGTCTTGCTTGTCATGGCTCGATGCTCTCAGGAGTTGGAGATTCCGGCAAACCCGAGGCGGTTCAGAGCGTCGGCGGCGCGCGTGAAATCAGTGCTTCTCCGCTCCACACTTTGATTCTGCCCCCTCACGCATTCACCTAAGCTGAACCGCGAAGCGCCTATCGCAATATCAAGGGGCCGCCTCGCAAACTCAATTGAACTTCGGCACGCGGTGGAGCGCCAACATAGGAATGCGTCGAAAATCGCAGCGATACAACGCACCATTCATGACCAGCGATTGGCGTGATTGTGGCTGCCGCAGAAGACATCGATGAACTGTACTGCCCGAGTCGGAAGGCGATTTCGTGCGCAAGGTGCCGTTGACAAGCAGCAATCCGGCTATAAACGCCCCAAAATTGCAGTGGAAGATCCATCTAGTCACTGTTATCTGCGCCCTCTTCGGTTCGCAATCGACCGTTTCAATTCGCGGCAATCGAAGCTGACGCGGGGCGCTTTATTCATGAACGGTAGCAAGGGCATCTATCTGGTCGCCCGCCGCTCAGCAGTCCAATGAAGCCGCAAGGACGCGAACGAGTAGCATTCCCGACCAGGACTTCGTTTCTGAGCCCAGCGCTTCGGCAAAAACATCAATTTAGGGCAACGTTGCCTAGGTAGAAATCAATGGCCCCAGTTAGCCGCACTGCTCCAATCCATTTACTTTTCAACGTTACCTCGGACCTGTATTCAAAGTACAGGGACCTATCATAGCGGCGTTAAAGTCGCGCAAAATAGATGTCTCACCTGAGATCGTCTCACCGCAGATGGTAGATTATATCGTTTATGCGCCAGGTGGCCCCACGGAGGATTTCCGTCCATTCATTAATACAAAAGCTGTATTGTGCCTCTGCGCGGGTGTCGAGAAGATCATAAATAACCCGACGCTGACGGGCTCCACTGTGTCGCATGGTTGATGAGGACTCCGGCAAGGCATGATTGAGTGGGTTGTGGCTCATGTAATGCGCTCTCATTTGGAGAGTGATCGCTATGTCTGTCAAAAACCCGCGGGATGGATACGTTATATTCCACCCCTTGCGACTGACAGGTCAGTCACCGTACTCGGTCTTGGGCAGCTAGGCAGCTACTGCAACTGCGCTTTCAGGTCTAGGTTTTCGCGTGATTGGATGGAGTCGGCACACACGAGAAATCTCGGGAGTCCGCTGCCTTTCAGGCCTGGATAATCTAGCAGTCGCGCTATCCAGTGCGGAAATTCTGGTTGCGCTCTTGCCAGAGACGCCTCACACCATAAACCTGCTCGACGCCAAAGCGCTAAGGCTACGGTAGCGTCCACCTCGCGATCGCGTACACGCGGCTGGCGGACGGCGACCGGACCGATACCGGTCATCACCTCGCGTTCCGGCTGGTGACCGTGGCGCACGACGCGCTGGTGGCCGTCCGCGGTCTTCAAATCGGCATGCTTGCCGAGAAAGTCCGCAACCTCGGCCTCGACCGCCTGGGCCAACAGAGCACGCGCCCCATTGCGCAAGATTTCGGTGAGTTGATCGTCGACGTTTCCTGGTTGAATCAGCTTGATGATGTTATCTTTGGACACCGCATATCGCTCCTTCGGTGGAGAAGTGGAGGCGTCAAGCACCCCCACGATATGCCGCCTTTCCAACTCCCGCCGTCACCAACTTTCAGCGATAGCTCGAAGCGCAATTCGAGATCGACGCTGTTAGCTGAATAAAAGCTCTCCGCTTTGAGAGGCATTGTCCCTTCGGACGAGGACTTCAGGTGAGCCTTTGAGAGCGGCGGCCGGTGATAGGGCAGCTCCGGCTCCTCACTCACAATAGTTATGGCTTCACCGTATCCGCTCTCGCGTGCTTGTGACGCAAGTTCACATGCGGCATAGGAACCGCCGACAATCAGCAACCGTTGACGCATAGAATTTGCAGAATGAGGATGCGGACAGACTGATCCAGTCGATCAGCCTTGGACTTCTGGTGGATGCTGTGGCCGCGATCGCCGGCCTATCCGAATCCGGCACTAGGTGCCAGCGTTACTGTCAACCCGTCCAATTCGGCGGAGAGCTCGATCTGACAGGAAAGCCGCGAGTTCTCTTTGCGGTCCTCGGCGAGCTCCAACATCGCGTCTTCGGTTTCGCTGACAGGCTCGAGTCTAGCGAACCAGGCTTCATCCACGTACACATGGCAAGTCCCGCAGGACGCACAGCCTCCACACTGCGCTGTTATGTTCAGTCCCCCCTCACGAATCGCCTGCATTAGAGTTTTCGCGCTCGGCTCATCGAGTACGGTTAACGTGCCCTCTTGGTCGTAAATCATTACCTTCATTGTGAAGCGTTCCTAGAACAGCACATGTAAGGGACCATATGAGCGATGAGAAAAACCACGAAACCGCGGTGGCTCCTTCGCCGGATCAAGACGCAGATTTGGAAGGCGATTGATGAGTGCTTTGACGCACTCGCGGATTTCAAGTCGCGCAAGTTGTATGCCCGACTGACATTGAACGCCAAGTGATCGGTTGGTCGCGTTCGCTTCAAATCGATCATACGTGGGCAAGCATAGCGTTCAGGGTCTCGATTCGCTGCGGCATGCAAAAGGCAAATCGAGTCGTCCTTCTTGATCATTGTGCCGGCCAGCGACACGTCTCGATTGGCATTTCTGAACCGCCACTGGAGTGATCCAGCCGCAATGTCTCTTCGACGAGCGCGCTAAGAGCACCTTCCTGATCTTTGGTCACCGTCTCGCGCACCGCGGGTTCAGACAAGAGTAGATAAATCGTATTGGCAATGGCATTCGCGGTTGTTTCACCCGCGCCAAGGGCCAACTCTCTCGTATGCGCCAAGACGACTTCTACACCGACTTCACCGTATTCCTCCTCGGCTCGCGACCAAAACCAGCTGATAAAGTCATCCCCCCGGTTACCCCTTCGCTCGAGTACCCGCGGCAGGAGAACCTGGTTCAACTCGTCGGACGCAGCCTTCGCCTTCCGCGTCAATTGCTCGCCGGTGTATTTCATGCCGACGCAAGCCACGATATCCCTATGCCACCGGAAGATATTGGCCATCAGAGCGTCGCCCCTCCAGGGAAGGTCGAAAAGCGATCCCATGACCCGGCTCGGCACTTCGTCTGCAAGCTCACGGACCAGCTCGGCGCTCCCCCTGCTGGCGAAACGATCGATTGCGTCGTTGATGACAGGGATGACATGCTTGTCACGATATCGGGGCATGACCGGAGCACCAAGGAGCTTGAGGTAAACCCGACGCATACGCGTGTGTTTCTCACTCTTAGCTGGCTGGAAATACCGGTCTCGCCTCCCTTGAAGTCGTGCACTTGAGGAGGCTCATCTGCAAAAAAAATCCCGATATGTGTCCTCATCCGACTCAATCGCCTTGCAAGCCTCTTGCGCAATAGCACATAGCTCGGAACTGGGTCCTCGTTGGCGAGCGACAGCATGGACCACTCTGGGGAAGACGGCAAAATAGCGGCTGTATTCATACCTATTTCCTTGACCGGATCCTTTAGCCTTTATTTGTAAGAGAGTAAGCGAGAAACGACGCCCGAGATCGGTTAATTGGTGCTCGCCACCTTCGAAATTCGGCGCCGATCTTTCGCGTGCGGCTTTTTTCAGTCGCCGACAGCTGGTAGAGCTGCGATAGAATGCGCTCGTTGCGCCGATGATATTCTCATCCTGTATCGCGAGCTCGGTGGGCGGCGGTCCTGGAACTCCTGAGAGTGGCCGCAAGAGCATATCCTGCCAGAGATGGGTATCATCTCTACCTCGCGCGCTGCTCTTCGGCCACCAGCCCACTGGGGCGTGGAACTACGCGGTCCGGCGACACGCGCGAAGCTTGCCATTGACCTGCCACTGCGTATTTCCTCCAGAAGGAGTTAGAGTCCGGCCCGAAGAAGGACGGACAGATGAAGCGAGCAAGGTTCACGGAAGAGCAGATTATCGCGGTATTGAAGGAGCATGAGGCTGGGGCGAAGACAGCCGACCTGGCTCGCAAGCACGGTGTTTCCGAGGCGACGATCTACAATTGGAAGGCCAAATTCGGCGGCATGGACGTTTCCGAAGCGAAGCGGCTGAGGGCCTTGGAAGAGGAGAACGCGAAGCTGAAGAAGCTTCTGGCCGAGCAGATGCTCGATGCGGCCGCACTTCGCGAGCTCCTTTCAAAAAAATGGTAGGGCCCGCCGCCAAGCGCGCTGCGGTCGCGCATCTGCAGGCCGTCATGAGCCTGTCGGAACGGCGGGCCTGCTCGATTGTGGGGGCGGATCGGAAGATGATCCGCTATCGCTTCAGCCGCCCGCCGAACGCAGTTCTGCGTGGCCGATTGCGCGATCTCGCCAACGAGCGGCGGCGTTTCGGCTATCGCCGGTTGTTCGTCCTGCTGCGGCGGGAGGGCGAGCCCTCGGGGATCAACCGGATCTACCGGCTTTACCGCGAGGAAGGGCTCACCGTCCGCAAACGGCGGGCTCGCCGCAAGGCCGTGCGGACCCGTGCCCCGATCCTGGTCGAGGCGAGGCCGAACGCGCGCTGGTCGCTGGACTTCGTCCACGACCAGTTCGCCAATGGCCGACGCTTCCGCATCCTCAACATCGTCGACGACGTCACCAAGGAATGCCTGGGCGCCATTCCGGAGACGTCGATCTCGGGGCGGCGCGTGGCCCGCGAACTGACGGCAATCGTCGAGCGACGCGGCAAGCCAGGAATGATCGTGTCCGACCATGGCACCGAATTCACCTGCAACGCCATGCTCGCTTGGTGCAAGGACGCAGCCATCGATTGGCACTTCATTGCGCCGGGAAAGCCGATGCAGAACGGCTTCGTCGAGAGTTTCAATGGCCGGATGCGCGATGAGCTACTCAACGAGACCCTGTTCTTCGATCTCGTTGACGCCCGCGCCAAGATCGCCAACTGGGTCGCCGACTACAATCTCCAGCGTCCCCACTCGTCGCTGAAATACCTGACCCCCGCGGCCTACGCCGCCCACCTCACCGCAACGGACGATCGGCTG